>CAYWLC010000006.1:0-41140 GCA_964458895.1 uncultured Luteolibacter sp.
CCGCGCCGGGTTTGTAGGCGCCGTGGACGTTGCCGAAGGTGGCGGCGAAGAGGAAACGACCGATGGGTTGGAGTTCCTCATACACGGTGACCATGTCTTCCGGGGTGGTGTAGAGTTTTTCGGCAGGCACGCCGGAGGTGTCGTGGCCGTCTTCCTCACCGCCGACGACGCCGGCTTCCACTTCGAGGATGATGTCGAGTTCCGCACACTCCTTGAGGAGGGCCTTGGAGAGGTCCATGTTTTCCTTCAGCGGCAGCTCGGAGGCATCCAGCATGTGGCTTTGGAACAGCGGGCCCTTGCCCTCGGCGATGCGCTTGCGGGAGGCTTCCAGCAGCGGGCGGAGGAAGCTGTCCACTTTCTTCGGCTGGCAGTGGTCGGTGTGGAGCGCGACCAGCACATCGTATTTCTCGGCGAGGAGATGGGTGGCTTCCGCAAGAACGATGGCACCGAAGGCGGCATCCGCGACTTTCGACCCGGAGGCGAACTGGCCGCCGCCGGTGGATACTTGGATGATTCCGTCGGATTTTGCTTCGGCAAAAGCACGGAGCGCACCGTTGATAGTGGTGATCGAGGTGACGTTGACGGCGGGGTAGGCATAGCCGCCTTTTTGGGCGGCGTCCAACATGGCGCGATACTGCGAGGGAGTTGCGATTGGCATAACGGCGTTGCAGTAACCGGGTGGCGGATGGAGGACAAGTCGGAATCGTAAAAAAATCCGCATTTCCGTTTGGCTTGCCGGGGATTCTCTGGAAGTCTGCTGATGTTGCCGGACATGAACTCCACCGAACCCATTGTTTGCAAGCCCACTCCTTGGTTTCTTTTCCGAGCTCTGGTGATGTTGGTGATGTTCGGCGCGTTCGCGGTTTTGTTCTATTTGGACGGATCGTCGGGCTACCGGAAAAAAAACGAAGTCTATTTCCTCCACAAGACTTTCCAGAGTGCCAACGAGCAATTTGCCACGCTGAATGCACGTGGCGGACTGACCCCGGAGCAATGGCGGACGCATGCGGAACAACAACACGTGGCTTTTCCCGCCGATCGCTCACTCTTGCCAGCTTCGGTCGAATGGCCGATGCCCTGGCCGGAAATCCTGCGGGGTTTTGATCAGATGAAGTCACTCCAGTGGCAGGACCTGTGGCTGGAATATTCCGGCAAGCGCGGATTCAGCTCCATTGCACCCGAGGAACCTTATGATGCCCGCAAAATCAACGAGCAGTGGGTATTGTTCGCGGTGTGCGCCAGCTTGGCGACGATCGTGGCATTTTTCTTGGTGCGCACCATGGGACGCTCGCTCGTTGCCGATAGCGAAGGAATCAAGATCCCGCAGGGACGTCGGATCCCCTATGCCGACCTCAAGACGCTCGATCTCCGCAAGTGGGAGACCAAAGGCTTGGCATTTCTCGATTATGACGGCACCTCGGGAAAAGGCAGGGTCCGCATCGACGGCCTCACCTACGGCGGATTCAAAAGCGATCATGACGAACCGGCCGAACGCTTCATGTGCCTCGTCCGCTCAAAATTTTCCGGCGAACTTCTTGAATACGTGCCCTTGACGGTCGATCATCCGCCAACGAATCCCGACCAAGGGGCCCCATGACCTGAAAATTTCTTCTGCCAGCGCCTTTTCCACTTCCGTTTCATTTTCGGAGTTGCAAAGTCGCTGTGGCAGGATAATCACCACCAACGCCAACCACCAACCACTGCAATCATGTCAGATAAAAGTATCGAAGCCCGCGTAAAGGACATCATCGTTGACCAACTCGGAGTCAACGCCGATCAAGTGACCACCGAAGCCAAATTTGTCGAAGACCTCGGCGCCGACTCGCTCGACACCGTCGAACTCGTGATGGCCTTCGAAGAAGAATTCGACATCGAAGTGCCGGATGAAGAAGCCGAAAAGCTTCAATCCGTCGGCGACGTCATCACCTACATCAATAGCCAACAGGGCTGATCCGGCAGGCGGACGCTTTTTTGAAAGGGCGGACTCCCCTGCGGTGTCCGCCCTTTTGTGTTGTCCGGGCTGCGGGAAGACAGACCCCATGGTCATGCACTCATCCGACGATATCCACTACGCTCTCGAAACCACCCGGGTTTTGCGCGAGCCTGACCGTAGGATCGACACCTTTGGCGAGACCCGATTCGAGTTCCAGTTGATCAGTGAACTGATGGACCGTGTCGGTGAAGTGCGCATCCGCACCGGCGAGGTCGAGGCCCAGCGCCCGCGCATCCTGCGACCGGAAGCGTTCCGCGAGATCGAACTCGAGGGGTTCAACGCCAGTGCCCGCGCGCGTTTCGACCAAATGGTGGAAAAATTCCGCGCCGAGGGTCGCAATCTCGCCTTTCTCCAATACGGATTCCTGTTCCGCCGCGGGGAAGTGCGGGAGGAAATCATCCATGACAGCATCGATGCCGTGCGCGAGCGGGTGCTGGAGGATATCCGCCGCACCGGCAACCCGGCGCGCGCCGTGATCGAAGGGGTGGATGACGCATGGGAAATCTCCATCCTCAAGTTTTCCTTTGATATGATCCTGCGTTCCCAGGAGATCAATGCGTTTGATTTCAAGCGGCGCGGACTTATCTGATAGATCCATTGCCCCGAGCCATGAGATTCCGGACTCTTCTCAAGCTGTTAGCCACCGGCTGCGTGGTCGCCGTGATGGCCTTCTCCGGGATGCTGGCCTATCATGTGCAGGTCAAACCGCTGGGGGGCGTTTTTTCCAAACTCCTTCCGTCGCCGGTACCGACCAGCGACGGCCAGTCTGACACCGATCTGGCAAAAATGCTGGACTCGTCAGAGATGCCCGACATCGACCCCGGTGAGAAAACCTATCAGAAAGCCCACGAACTTCTGGCTCTGGGCAAACTCGCCGAAGCCCGCACGAAGCTCACCGCCATTGTCAATGTCTTCCCGACCTCGTCCTGCGCGCCCGTGGCCCGGCGCATCGTGGGCGAGATGAACCTCGATGAAATCCTATCCGCCGACCACATGGAGGGCAAACAAACCCACGTCGTCAAACGCGGGGATTCGTTCTTTTCCATTGCCGCCAAATACAAGACGACGCTGGATTGCATCATCCACCTCAACTCGATGGTGGATCAGCGTGGCATCCAACCGGGCGATGAACTCGTCGTGATGCCGCTGGAGTTCCGCATGATCCTCGATACGCGCCGCGACACCCTCGCGCTCATGGATGGCGGGCGTTTCATTTGCGAATACCCAATCCTCCATCGCCCGGCGGTCGCCCCGCTCCCTGTGCACACCAAAATCTCCTCGAAGTTCGCCGAGGTTGATGGCCATCGCGTCCAACCCCAATCCAAGGATTATCTCACGGCTAACAAAGTGATTCAGGTCTCCAAGCCCATGCTCCAGATCCTCGCGTGGGATGAGGAGGGCAAACCGCCGGGCGGAATCCTCCTGCGCCCGCAGGACATGGAGGAAATCAACCTGCTCACCCGCGTCGGCAGCGAGCTGCAAATCCGTTAGATCGCGGTACCGGCGCTGTGGCTCTAACAAATTAATGCAATCCTGAATAGGAAGATGGAAACCACTGATCACTGATTGAACTGATTTTGAAGAAATTGATTGGGAAATATCCACCGGCATCCTGAGTCCTGGCGGGATTCTGATGTTCCTCCGGGAAATCAAATGAATTGGTTTGGCTCCGGGCAGCATGCCCGGGCCACCGTGGCGCGGGCATGCTGCCCGCCGCCTCGCCACCTATCAATTCCTGGACTCATTCCATAATCTAACAGAGTCCGGCGGCATGCGCGCCATTTCACGCGCCCGTTGCGCAGAAGCGTGCGGCGTGCTGGCGGGCTGACCGATCTGCGGCAATGACGGTTTCAAGGCCGGGTGTGGTCTGGATTGGGTGGGCATCCATCGCGGCGGCCACGCATTGCCAGATGCCGGGGAAGGGGATTTGACCCGCCAGGAACGCCGCGACGGCCACCTCGTTGGCCGCATTGAACACTGCGGGCAAGGTGCCACCGGTGCGCCCGGCCCGGCGGGCGAGGTCAAGGGCCGGAAAGTCCGCATGGCGCGGCGCTTCGAACTCGAGTTTTGCCAGGGCCGGAAAATCCAGCGGTTTCAATCCGCCGCGGACGCGCTCCGGCCAGGTCAGCGCGTATTGAATCGGAAAACACATGTCCGCATGGCTGAGTTGCGCCAGCACCGAACCATCCGTGAACTCAACCATCGAGTGGATGATGCTCTGCGGGTGGATCACCACATCGATGCGCTCCATGCCGATGCCAAACAGCCAGCGCGCTTCGATCATCTCCAGTCCTTTGTTGAACAGCGTGGCGGAATCAATGGTGATCTTCGGCCCCATGTTCCAGGTTGGGTGCTTGAGCGCCTGTGCTGGAGTGACATGGGCGAGTTGCTCCGCAGGCAGCTTGCGGAAGGGGCCGCCAGATGCGGTTAGAATCAGGCGCGATACCTCCGCCTCACCCCCCTGATGGCCGTCGAGGCATTGGAAAATCGCGTTGTGTTCGCTGTCCACCGGCAGGAGTCGCACCCCGCGGCGGCGGGCGGCGGCGGTGATGATTTCCCCGGCCATGACCAGGATTTCCTTGGAGGCGATGGCGAGATCCTTGCCCGCATCGATGGCCGCCAGCGCCGGGTGCAGCCCCGCGGTGCCGACGATGGCGATGAGCACGACGTCCGCCTCCGCAAGGGTGGCCATTTCTAACAAACCATCCGCCCCGGTGTGGATCGTCACGTTTTCCGGCAGCAGCGCGCGCAGTGCGGCCTCCTTGGACGCATCATACAGTGCCACGTGGCGGACGCCGGTCTCGCGCGCCTGGGCGGCGAGTTTGCCGATGTTTCCCGCGGCGGCCAGGGCGGTGATTTCGATGCGGTCAGGCAGCTCGCGGGCGACCTTGAGGGTGGAGGTCCCGATTGACCCGGTGGACCCTAACAAAACCACGCGGCGTTTGCGGGGGGCGGTCATGCGCGGGGAAGCAGGATGAATTTCAGATAGAAATACAGCGCCGGAGCGGTGAAACAGACGCTGTCTATCAGATCAAGCGCGCCGCCGATGCCCGGCAGCAGGCGGCCGGAGTCCTTGGCGTTGAACGCCCGTTTCACGATGCTTTCCGCGAGGTCGCCGATGACTGCGAACATGGCTAACAGAAATCCGAGAATGATGACGTGGGACCAGCTTTGGAAAAACGCAAGTTGGGCGGGGAAGGCGGCGTAGAGGCCGCAGGCGGCGGCTTGTGAGAAGAGCAGCGCCCCGCCGAGGCCTTCCCAGGTTTTTCCCGGGCTGACGTGCGGGATCATCTTGTGGCGCCCGATGAGGGAGCCGGTGACGTAGGCGCCCATGTCGGTGAATTTCGTCACCGTCAGCAACCAGAGCAGGAGGAAAGCGCCGTGTTCGCCGATCCTGCCGGGACCCGGGTTGGTGCCGGGAATGAGGAATAGCAGGTCCGACGCGAAGTTGAATAGAAACGTGATATAGACGAAGCCCAGCAAGTTCACCGCGATGGCCTGCAGCGATTGCATGTTGTGGCTCGGATAGCGCAGTTGCAGGATGAAGGCCCCGGCCAGGGCAATGAACACCGCGAGCGCGGTCAGCGAGTCGGGCGGGCTTTTCCCCACCAGATAGGAAGCATGATATGCCCCGCTGTAGGCCGCAGCTAACAGAATTCCGAAACGCGGGAAACACTTCACGCCCGCCCCGCGCGCCATGCGGAAATACTCGACGGTGGCGATGATGGCTAGCACGTCGAGCATCCCGAGGTAGGCCCAGGACCGGCGGCTGATAAACACCCATGCCACCAGCGCCCACAGAATCAAGGTGCTGCCCGACCTCCGGGCGAATACAATCGCCTTGGATGATGCGCTTGGTGTCGGTGACTCGGGCATGGACTGCCGAATCCAAGACGGCCTTGGCCGCCGTGGCAACTCATTCCTTTCGACATGCAATCCTTTCGACTTGGCCTTGCCTTTCGGGGAGGAAAGGTCATCGTTCGCGCCGCTTATGATGCAATCCTTGATTCAGATATGGTTCCACTGGGTTCACGAGTGGGGGTATGGCGGGGTGATCCTGCTCATGGCCATGGAAAGCTCGATCTTCCCGGTGCCCAGCGAGTTGGTGGTGCCACCGGCGGCGATTCTGGCGGCCCAGGGCGGGAGCATGACCCTGCCGGGTGTGATTCTGGCAGGCACCTTCGGCTCGTGGCTGGGATCGGCCATCACCTATTGGGTTGCGCTGTTAGTCGGGCGGCCGGTCGTGATGCGCTTCGGCAAATATTTCCTGATGCCGCCTGCCAAAGTCGAACGGGCGGAACGCTTCATGCACCGCTACGAGAGTGGCGGGATTTTCTTCGCCAGATTGCTGCCAGTCATCCGGCATCTCATCTCCATTCCGGCAGGCATCATCCGCATGGGCTTCCTCAAATTCAGCGTGCTCACGGTGGTGGGTTCCGCACTCTGGTGCGCCGTCCTGGCCAAACTCGGACTTCAAGTGGGCAATAACCTCTCCGCAGCGCAGTTGGACGCCCTCAAAAAAGGTGATGGCGTGGATCTAACCCACATGATCCAGGCCGTGAAACACGAGTCGCTCTGGATCGTGGCCGCCGTGATCGTCGTCTGCGTGTTGTATTTCATCGCGATGCGCCTCACCGACAGGAAAGCCTGATGTTTTCTGATAGATAAACCGGCGACGTTGGCAACACCCGCACTCGGTATGGCGGCAATTCGTCACCGGTGACAAATGGAGCAAACATATATCCCGCTAGATCCAACAGGCCGATCGGGTCGCCCAAAACCGGCGCGAACAACCGCTCTAACACATCACTCCCTGGGGTCAGGGATTCCCGGCTCCACTGAAGATCCCGTCGAGCATTGGCTTCAGGATCCTCGCCCCGGCATCGCTGAGGTGGTCATCATCCATATACAGCGACTGACCGTGATCCATCACGGTCAAACGGCCGTCATGCAACAGTTTCTCATACGGCCTGATGCGCGCGATCCGGTCGCTCTCACCGAGGGAATCCAACGCGCGGATCACAAATCCCTGCCGCTCGAAAAAATCATCGCAGCGGATCGAGGACTCCGGCGTGGCACCGCCGGCCGCCTGCCGGGCTAGCAGATCCGGCACATTGACGCCAGCTTCGGGAATCGGATAGATCAACACCACTTGCTTGCCTGCCGCAATCAGCTTGTCCACGGTCTCGCGTATCCGCACCGCGTAGAACCGCTCCAACTCGTCCGGTGATCGAAACACCCCGCCGTAGAGCGGAACCGCCGCAGGGGTCTGCCCGAATTCCTTCTGACCCTTGCTATAAAGACTCCATCGCGCGTGCAGAATCACCGTCTTGATCGATGGATCCGCCACTAACAAATCCAGCACGGCTTGTGAAT
Source organism: uncultured Luteolibacter sp. (assembly GCA_964458895.1). Classification (GTDB taxonomy): domain Bacteria; phylum Verrucomicrobiota; class Verrucomicrobiia; order Verrucomicrobiales; family Akkermansiaceae; genus Luteolibacter. The sequence continues at coordinate 7,370 of CAYWLC010000006.1, forward strand.
ATCGAAGCCGCCCCGCCGGATCCTTGTCGGAATTCTTCACCACCCCCACCACCGGCGGCAGGGCGTTCAAGCCGAATTTCTTGAACGACTGGCCGTGATTCCGGGCGCACTCAGCCAATCCGGGAATCATGGCCACCCCATGGCTGTCGCTCCACAACGCATATCCGGGAGTCACCCCGGGAGTGCCGAAAACCGGTGCCAGCGCCGTCGCGGACTCAGTCATATCGCTCAGCTTCCAATGTTCCGACTTTTCCTTGAAACTCAGGAAATGCCGGACTTGCGGCGGAAAACGCCCGGGGAATCCCTTGGCCCGCTCCACCCACAGGCCCGCGGCTAACAACACCGCGCTGGCCAGCCCCCACCCGCAAAACACCCGCGCTCGCGTTCCAAACCGGGGATTGCGGAACGGCTTCTCAATATATCTCCAGGAAAGATATCCGCCTAACAGACAGACCAACAGAATGCCAAACCGGGTACCCGCATGATAGGAAAACCGGTATTTCGCCAGCGCAACCAGCGGCCAATGCAGCAAATACACTGAGTATGAAACCAGACCTAACAAAACAATCGGCTTGAATGACAGGACCCGGCAGGTCCATGATCCACCCCGCCGACCGGTCCATATCATCAGTGCGGTGCCAACACATGGAATCAAGGCGAAGGGACCGGGAAACGGCGTGTTCACGTCAAACCACAGCATGCTCCCCAACACCATCACCAAACCCCCAACGCCCAGCCAATGACCCATGCGCCCCCCGGGGTCCGGCAAGCGGACCAGCGCCACCAGAACCCCCAATAACAATTCCCACGCCCGGTATGGCAACAGGAAAAACGCCCGCATCGGATGAACCGGAACCACCACTGCGGATGCCACCAGCGACACGACGAACAACACCACCAGCACGCCCGCACGCCACCGCGGATCCTTGACCCCGCGATATAGCAGTCCTAACAAAAACGGGAAGATCAGGTAGAATTGTTCCTCCACGCCAAGCGACCAGGCATGCAGCAGCAGCGCCTGGTCGGCGGACTGGTGGAAATAATTCTCCGTATCCCTCAGGAAATGGATGTTAGGAATCGCGATGACGACATATCTGACGGATTTGCCCAGCGCCGCCATGTCGTCAGGCAGCAGAACGAACACCGAACAGGCCAGCACCAGCCCGGTCATCACCATCAGGACGGGCGCGATCCGGCGGATTCTCCGCTCGTAAAACCGCGCGATCGAATAGGTTCCCATCCGGAGATCCCGGTCAATGATCGAACTGATCAGGTATCCCGATATCACGAAGAATACGTCAACCCCGACAAACCCGCCCGGCAGGTAGCGCCCGTAAAGATGATAGATAAGCACCCCGAAAATCGCGAGGGCTCGCAGGCCGTCGATGTCCGGACGGTAGCCCGACACGTCAGAAACAGGACACGCGGCCCCGGACTCGCGGGGAGGGTGTCGCAATGCCTGTTGATCCATGCCGGGGGGCCATATCAGGCAATTACCCACCCGACAATCCCCAATGCATCGAGCCACACCCCATTCGGCAACATTGAGCCATCACCCTTGGCCTGCGGCCCCGCACGCCACCTTAAGCCGCGCGCGGGCATCCGGATTGTGATTCAACCCATCACGAATTCCGGCCGTGTGTTCGGTGATTTCATGATGCTTTCATTGCTCCGTCCCTCATGCCGCGGGTTTGTGCTCACCACCAAAGCGTCGTTGTGTTCCCGCAACTGGTCGCAACGGTGACAATATGGCACGTCGCCGAAGGTCCTTTCAATATGACAGCGTTTGAGTTCCTGATAAGACCCCGCGCGCAGGACTTCCTCAACCGTCTGCAGGGCGACATTTCCTAACGGAACATCCTGGTTGTAATCATAACAGCAGGGAACCACGATCCCCTGCCAGTTGATCTGCAAGGGTCCCGTTTGTGGCCGACCACAGGATTTCAGCGGCTTCGCGGATTCGATTTCCCGGTATTCGTTCTCCTTGCCCAATCCGAAGTTATGCGGTCTCCATACCTCGATGTAATCCGCCAGATCCCGGGTGAAGCTCAGGAATTCCTCCAGGTCTCCCTGGTTCTCCGGAAGATCCAGAAAATATATGCTGACTTCAGGCAGCAGGGTTTCGGTTTTGCGGGTTGGCGAAATCCCCTTCCTTCCGAATTTCTCTCGCAGCACGAGAAAATCCTCAATGTTCTTCCGCGTCTGCAAAAACTTCCCGCCGCGCATGACTTTCTCGTAAATCTCGGGCTTGGTGCCGTAAAAACTCAAACGCAGTTCGTCCAGCCCGGCCGCGATCATCGCCCGCCCTTTCGATATGATCTGGTCCGGACCGGTCCTCAATCCGCCGGCCAATCCGTAGCGGCTCGGCATATGCAGCATCGAGGCATTGCTGATGATATAGGTGTCAAGTCCGAATTGGGATGCATAGTGGATCTTATCCTCCAAGCCGGGATCAATGAACGGCTCGCCAAAGTTGGTCAGCGTGATCTGCTTCGCCCCCATCAAAACCACCTCATCCACGATGCTTTTGTAAAACTCGAACGGCATGACTCCCTGGGGCCGGTCATGCGTCTCCCGCGGACACATAACACATGAATAATTGCAGCGGTTCGTCGGCTCAATACGAACTTCGGGATTCTTCAACTTGAGGATAGTGTCCTTGGGCAGGATCCGTTTTTCGACTTCGTTGCGCCCAGGGTATTCGGCCGATCCGCCCGTGCCGAAATCCGGATCGAATGGCGACCAATAGGGTGAGTGCGTAACCTTGTGGGCTACGGTTCCGGCGAGTGGTTTGATAGATTCGTTCACATGGATGGATTGCTGGAATTCGCAGCCGCGAGGCGCCGCACAGGTGATTGCCGGACGGCAAACCGGCAGACGCCCAATGATGGGTGGAAATCATGCGGATTGGAAACCCCCGCATGATGAATGCGCCCGCTCGCGCTCGGCGCGAGCCCCGGGAATACATGGGTTGGGACGGAATGCATCAGGCGGTTTGTTTGTCCCACGACCATCGCGAGGATGCCCCCCTTGTCAAGAGTTCCATCGTGGCAACGGGCGCTCACCCCTAGTCAGCGGCAAACAACCCGGCAGGCAGCGGACACACGGGCGATCGGTTGCGAATGGCCACCCCCCGGCCTAACAGCGATCGGTGCATGACCCGGAAGGTCGGCAGGATATATTGTTCATATTGCATGACCAACTCGTGGGGCCGCGCCGAGTTGTCCTCGGCATGGGCATGCCCCATGTTGCTGAGATCCATGCCGATGATTTCAATGTCGGTGGCGCCCAGCCCCACCGCGATTTGCAGCGCGCTGAGCACCACGGTGCACCCTGAAAAGACCCCGAGCGCGGGTGCGTCACTCCAACCAATGCGGAACTTCCGGTCCGGATCGTCCGGAAAATGAAACGGCGAGCCCGACTCCATGTTGATCTCGCGCAATGCCTGTTGGCCGATCACCGGAATGCCATACCAGGCATTGACCCGCTCAACAACCGCCACCGGCTTGCGCGCGAAGACCCCCGGCATCAACGCCGCCAGCACCGCCACCGACCGGTGGGTGCCAATCATCGGCACCTCAGGGGAATTCTCGAAATGCCTGACCCCGGAATGTACGAAATGACGGTCAATCACCACATGCAGGTCAGGCCGAATCCCCCGCTCTAACAATATTGTCGGAGCGCCGTTGACCGCAATGATGAGCCGCTTCCCGCTCCCCAGCCGCTCCCACGAACAATCGCGCGCCGTGGGCCCGGTGGCAAAGATCGTCACCGGCCGCGTGATCCGGCCCACGATCCGGTCCAGCGGCAGGCATTCGGTCACAACGCGGCCACCCGCTTTCATGACCCATCCGCCTCCGCTTGCAGAATCATACACATAACCCGGCATGATCGCACGCATGTGCCGGAATCGGTCAGGCCAGATCCTTCTTTCAATCATCGGCGCAAGCGGCGGAACCATCCTGACCGCAGCCTCGTGCAGCATGCTCCACCGCCTTCTGACAGGCTGGCGGTCCGATAATAATTCTGATAGAATCGTCATGGTGCAAATAGGTGGCGGGGCAGCGGACAAACGGGCGAAAGATTCCTGACATGCACGCCGGTGCCCGCCAGGGCACGGGACATGATTTCAAATGATGGCAGGATGTAATCCGTATAATGGATCGTTAGATAGCTCGGTCGGACCTGTGCTGCGTCCTCGGCATAGGCGCGGCCCGTGCCCTCCAGGTCCATGCCGATGATCTCGATGTCCCGCGCGCCCAGCCGCACAGCAACCTGCAGCGCGGCAAACGTCACTGTGCGCCCGGAAAAAAACCCCCACTCGGGCCGCGCGCTCCAACCCACTCGCGATTTCACATCCATCTTTTCCGGCAACGACCACGGGCTGCCCGATTGTTCATTCATTCGCGCCAGCTCCGGCAACGTCAACATGGGGATGGCATGCCACGAGTTGACACGCTCGAGCAACGTTACGTCACGCGCTTTGACATCGTCGGGGGCAAGCGCGGCCCAAGTCGCCCCGGCGATGGTTTCTATCACCAGCGGCACACCAGCGGCAGCGGCGAAGTGTGCCGCGCCCGTCAGGCAGAACTTGTCATCTATCACCACCATCAGATCGGGCACAATGCCGGATTCCGCCAGCAAGGTGGGCGAGCCATTCACCGCGATCACAAACCTGCGGCCGTCGCGCAACCGGTCCCACGGATAGTCCAGGGCCGACGGACCGCTCGCAATGATCGAGACCGGGCGATCAATGGAATCCACCAGATCTAACAGCGGGCGGGTTCGCGTGATCCGGCTGCCGTTCATGGACAGCTCCCATGAGCCGGGACCGGCCACGGCCATTGATAGATCGGGCGGAATATACCGCATGTGACTGGACGCCGAATTGAATACGATCTTGGCTGTCCATTTGCCAACCAGTCCTGACACACGGTGGGCCGCGCGGATGATCTGGTAGGCACGATCCGCGCGCCGCTCATCGCGATGCGAAAGATGGTTTTCGATCGAGGGGGTCATGGCATGCGGGAAGACCAGTGGTTGGCGGCCAGGCCGCCATTGAGGTTCACGAATTGATACAGGCGTTTGTGAATTCCATCAGGGTACCCGACGCGGCGGCTGGCCGCCACTTCGTCGCGGATGGCGCGGTTGGCTTGCTCCGCCCGGTGCTTGTAGGTGCTGATGATCACGGATTGCTTCATGGCTGCGGAACAGATAGGACTTGGATGCGGTCAGGTTGACGCCGGGCCGCCCGGAATGGCAAGGAAACAATTCATAAGGGAACAGACAAATACTTTACCAGTAGCCTTCGGTTTGCATATCCCAGTCAGCGCCCCACCAGTCGTAGCCGCGCCGTCCGTCCGCACTCATGCGCTTGGAATGGCTGAGGTCTAGGCGCAGCAGATGATTGTAGAGTCGGCCGGGCAGATCCGCAGCCGTGACATGAAACGCCACTTCTAGCATCCGGCCCATCACCGGAGGTGTAATTCGTCGGGACCGGCACTCGGTCCACCGGCAAGCGCCAGATAGCCCGGCGCATTCGTTCTTTCGCGGACAAGGTGTCATTCGCGGAAGCGCCGTATCGGTAATCTCATTTGGCAGCCAGTATATAACAGACGTGCGGACACTCACAACTTGCGAATCCTCAGCATCACCACACCGCGCGGTGGGACCATGACGGTGCAGGGAAAAACACGCGCCAACCCATGGCATTGACCGTCCAACCATGGGTCCTCCAAAATACCCATTGGCCACTGATCCAGTGGACACTATACTCGTGCCATGAAAAACATCACGCTCAGTGCGGACGGGCACCTGATCGAAATGGCCAGGGAGGAAGCCCGGGCCAGAAAGACCACGCTCAACGCGTTATTCCGCGAGTGGTTGCGGGAGAGATCGCCCTTCAGGACGAGCGCAGAAAGCGAGCGGATGAAGTCATCCGCGACCTTTCACAACATCTGGGCTTCGACCGTAAATTCACCCGAAAAGAAATGAATGAGCGTTGACTGTTTCATCGATACGAACGTCTTCTATTCGGAAGACCTCCAGCACGACCGCCGGATTGGAGACCTGCGCATCGTCAATCCGTTCGGATGGCCGCCTCGGCTCATGGAAGCCAACGACTTGGTCTAACTATTTTCCGGGCGTGGGTCGCGGTTGAGCAGGTCGCGCATGGCGGTGGCGGCGGGCTTGCCCTGATAGAGGATCGAATGCACCGCATCGATGATCGGGGTGCGCACGCCGGCCTTGCGGGCGGCGTCGTGGATCGAGAGGGTGTTGGGCACGCCCTCCGCGACCATGCCGATGGAGGAGACGGCCTCCTCCAGGGATTTGCCGGTGCCCAGGGCGAGGCCGACGCGGTGGTTGCGTGAGTGTTCGGAAAAGCAGGTGACGATGAGGTCGCCCACGCCGGAGAGGCCGGAGAAGGTTTCCTTCTGTCCGCCGAGGGCCACGCCGAGGCGGGTCATTTCCGCGAGCGCGCGGGTGACCAGCGCGGCCACCGCGTTGTCGCCGAGGCCGAGGCCGTGGGCCATGCCCGCAGCCAGGGCATAGACGTTTTTCACCGCGCCGCCGAGTTCCACGCCCGCCACATCGGTGGAGGTGTAAACACGGAAATGGGGCAGGGTGAAAAGTTCCTGCAGGGTTTCCGCCAACTGCGCATCCTCCGAGGCGATCACCGCGCAGGTGACCAGGTCTCGGGCGATTTCCTCGGCGTGGTTCGGACCTGTTAGAATTCCGATGGGGTTGTGAGGGAACACGTCGCGCAGGATCTGGCTCATGCGCTCACCGGTGTCGCGCTCGATGCCTTTGGTGCATGAGAGCAGCGGTGTGTCCTGTGGCAGGCCGAGGGTGGCGAGTTTCACGGCCTCGGACCGGACGCCCACGGTGGGCACGGCGAAGATGACCATGGGCATGGCCAGCGCCTCGCGCGGGTCGGTGGTGGCGCGCACGTTCGGCGCGAGTTCGACGTCGGTCAGATACTTCGGGTTGCGGTGGTCGCGGTTGATGCCTTCCACGCACTCTTCCTCGATGGATACGAGCAGCAGCGAACCAAGCTTCGGGGCGAGCAGCTTGGCCAGTGCCGTGCCGAGCGACCCGGCGCCCATGATGGCGGCGGAGGTGGGAGGTGTCATGAGGTGCAGATGTTAGTAGTTATTGGGTAGAACGTTTCAAGTTTCAAGTTTCAAGTGTCAAGAAAAGAGGAAGAATCGACGATCCGTTTCTTGAAACTTGAAACTTGAAACTTCACGCCTTGCGTCTTTTGGAAAAACGGTTTTCGGTGCCGGCCCTCAGTCGCTGGATGTTGCCGCGGTGTTTCCAGACGCCCAGCAGGGCGACCAGCACGGAGAAGACGAACAGCGGCTTGTTCCAGGTGCCCGCCTCCCACAGGGTGGGTAGCGCGGGGTCGTTACTCACATGATGGAAGCGCGCCCCCAGATGCGTGATGACGGGCAGCGACGCCACCGCCACGATGCTGGCCACGGAGACATAGCGTGTTGTTAGAAACAGCGCCAGCCAGAGCAGCAGCAGGATCACGATGGCCGCTGGCATCAGGGCGATGACCACCCCGGCGGTGGTGGAGATGCCCTTGCCGCCTTTGAAGCCCACCCACGGTGAGTAGTTGTGGCCCAGAATCGCAAAAAGTCCGGTGAGAACCTGCAATGACTGGGCCAGGAACTGCGTGTGGTCGGTGCCGGCAAACGGCAGCAGGAACGGAAGCGCGATGCCAGTCGGTTGGCCGGGGAAGCGGATCAACGAGATGGCCAGCAAGGTCGGAACAAAACCTTTCAGCAGGTCTAACAAAAGGCAGGCAATCCCGTATTTTTTCCCCACCACCCGCAGCACGTTGGTGGCACCGATGTTGCCGGAGCCGTGTTGCCGGATGTCGATGCCCTTGGCTCTTGCGATGAGCAGGCCGAAAGGGATGGATCCCATGAGGAAAGCCAGCAGGGGGCAAAGCCAGAGTTGCATCAAATCAGGTGATAGAGACGGTGCCGCAGTGGAAGACGACTGGTTATTTTTTTTCCACGACAATAGCAGAAACGATCACCACGTTTTCCTTGGGCACGTTTTCGGAGGGGACTTCGAGTTTTTCGCCGGTGACAGGATGAAGCATCGTGAGGTTGGAGACGCCGGTGGCGGTGGTCTTGATCTTATCCACCACGTCCATGCCCTCCACCACTTTGCCGAACACGGTGTAGCCGCCGCCGTTAGGGTAGTTGAGCATGGCGTTGTCCACCACGTTGATGAAAAACTGGGCGGTGGCGCTGTCAGGATCCGGGGTGCGGGCCATGGCGATGGTGCCGCGGTCGTTCTTGAGGCCGTTGCTGCTTTCGTTTTTGATGCCCTTGCCCTTGGGTTTTTCAATGAGTTTCCCGTCAGTGAGCGCGAATCCGCCACCTTGGATCATGAAGCCATCCATCACGCGGTGGAAGACGGTGCCGTCATAGTGCTTCTTTTTCACGTGCCCGAGGAAGTTTTCCACGGTGATGGGGGCCTTTTCCGCGTTGAGTTCGATCACCAGGTCTCCCTTGTTGGTTTTCAGGAGGACTTTGGCGGGGGCGGCGGGTTTTCCGGCGTCCTTGGGCGCTTCGCAGAACGCGACAAGCGGCAAAAGGATGAGGGCGAAAAGGGCGAGTTGGCGTTTCATCGGCAGCAGTCCTACTTCATGACGCCCCGGTGCGCAAGAATCAGTTGTGAAGAGCGAGGGGAAAAGCCTTGACGCGCGGATTTGCTGAATGTCCGGACATTTCAAAAATGAGTTCGCGAGCGCGATTGGGAATCGGACCATCGAAAATACTGCGCTTGGATCCCAGCAGCTCTACCGCATCTGCGGCTGGGACGCGCAGCCCGAAGTGATTTTCCGATCCTATTTCCATCCCCGGCTGGGACTGACGACCTGGGAGGATTGGCACCAAGCTCTCTATGAAATGATCCGGGAACGCAGCGGGGTGGCGGCGGACGAGTCCCATGTGGAGTTCATGGCGGTGGGAGCCGACCGCTTGTTGGCCCGGGTTCTGAACGTGGCCATGGGCGCACCGCTGCTCCGGCGCGAGCGCACGGTGTTGGATGCGGACCGCCGTCCGATGGAATATGCGGTGGTGCATTATCATTGCCAGAGTTTCAAGCTGTCCTTGTATCTGCGTGAGAAATGAAGTAGGGAGAATATTCCAATCTAACAAAAATATCACAAGCCGAGCAAGAACCACGGGTGTGCTTCATGTGTTATTGCGCTTCATCCCTGAATCCCAGGGCAGATCGCTCGAACAAATCGAGCGGATGTGGAACCGTCAGCGGACGCAACGTGATGACGGCGACGGAGCCACATGATCATGCCGCCAGGTGAGTCGTGTCAGTATATTTCGTGTGTTCTAACTTAGATGCGGAGGAATCACGACATGAGTCCAGCCAAACACCCCATCATGGCAGTATGCCCGATTTTCTTATCACTTCGTGATTGACCGTCACCATCAAACCCATGAAAATAATGAACATGAGGACCTAATTCCCTTCGAACTTATGTGTTGTGACCGCATTTTTCCTCGCCATTCAAGGCATGAGCGGCGCGGCAGACGTCACACGCCGCGTCGTTTCCCTCGATGGCACATGGGATGTCGGCGAGGGCAAAATGGACGCCCCTCCCGAGGCATTTGATCACAAGGTGCCCGTGCCGGGTCTGGTGGACATGGCCACTCCGCCCTTTGTTGAGGCCGGGCCCAAGGTGGCGTTGCGCGGTTCGCTGCCGCAGAAAGACCCGAAACGCGATGCCTTCTGGTACCGGAGGAGCCTCAAGATCAATGGCCCGGTGCCGGATGTGGCTGCACTCAAGATCGGCAAGGCGATGTTCGGCACACGGGTGATTCTGAATGGCACACCCCTGGGTGATCACCTGCCGTGTTTTACCCCGGGTCTCGTCGATGCCAGGAATGCGCTGAAGTCGGGGGATAACGAACTCGTCATCCGGGTGGGAGCCGACCGGGACGCCCTGAATGGAAAAGCCCAATCGGGACATGACGGTGAGAAGTCGCGGTACATTCCCGGCATCTATGACTCCGTGGAGTTGATACTAACAGGAACGCCTAACATTATCAACGTCTAGGCAGTGCCCGATATCGATAAGAAGTCGGTGACGATTCACTCATGGCTCAAATATTACGGCGCACCCACCGCGGAGAAACTCCATATCACGGTGCGCGAGGTTGCCACACAGCGGGTTGCGGGCGAGAACTATTGTGAGATTCCCGCGGACGCCTCGAAGTTTGAACACACCGGCCAGATCACCATTTCACTGCCCTACTGCCACCTGTGGTCGCCCGAGGATCCATTCCTCTATGAGGTGGAAGTCAAGGGCACGGCGGATGTGTTCACGACGCGCTTCGGCATGCGTTCGTTCCGCCTGGATCCGGCCACCGGTCGCGCGATTCTCAATGGCAAGCCGTATCCCATGCGCGGCAGCAACATCACGATCTATCGGTTCTTTGAAGACCGCGACCGCGGCAACCTGCCATGGACGGAAGAATGGGTGCGCAAACTGCACAAGAAAGTCAAAGACATGCATTGGAACTCCCTGCGCTATTGCATCGGGTTCCCACCGGAATTGTGGTACCGCATCGCCGACGAGGAGGGCATCCTGATCCAAGACGAGTTCCCGGTCTGGTACGGCAAAACCCGGCCAACTCGATGCGGACGAACTCACCAAGGAATACACCGAGTGGATGCAGGAGCGCTGGAACCATCCCTGCGTGGTAATCTGGGACTCCTGCAACGAAACCTTCTCGCCCGAAACCGGCAAAGCTCTCCACCGCGTGCGCAGCTTGGATTTTTCCAAACGTCCCTGGGACAATGGATGGGGCGTGCCCGATCAAGCCGGAGATTCGGATGAAGCGCATCCCTATCATTTCATTTTCGGTCCCGATCAACCGTTCCGCATGAAACAACTCGCCAATGACCCCGGCACCAAGGCCGGACTGTTGATCGCCCAGCCCTTCACCGAGGAAAAACTGAAACGCAAGAATCCGGTCATCATCAACGAATACGGCGGACTGTGGCTCAATCGAGACGGCACGCCAACCACGCAGTCAGCCCCGGCATATGAATATCTGCTAGGTCCGGGCGCCACCAAAGCCCAGCTCAACATGACCTGCGCACGCAACCTGGCGGCCATCACGGAATTCTTCCGCGCCCACCGCCAGGCGGCCGCCGTGATGCATTTCACCGCGCTCGGGTATTCGCGTCCCGATGGCCAGACCAGCGACCACTGGAGTGATGTCAAGACGCTCGAATGGAATTCGGATTTTTACAAGTATGTGCGCGACGCCTTCGCGCCTGTCGGGGTGATGCTCGACCTGTGGGCCGAGGAACTTCCCGGAGGCACGACCCAGGACTTCCCCGTGATGGTCACCAATGACTCCAACGAACCCTGGCATGATGCCGTGGGTTTGAAAGTCACGCAGGGAGGGAAATAGGTGTTCGAGAAAAAACTCGCGGCCAAGGTGGATGCTCTCGGTTCGGCGCACATCATGTTCAGCGTCCCCATCCCGCGGCAGGCGGGCGACTATCAGGCGGAGGTGTTGTTGTTAGACGGGCGTGTGGGCCAGGTGCGAAGCCTGCGGGACTTCGCGGTGGTCGCTCCCGAGGTGCTGAAGGCGCGGGGCATCGCCTATGGCAAGAGCGCCAAGGCGTCCTCCAGCGCGCGCAAGGATGATATCTTCACCTTCGCCGCGGGAGGTGCCGTGGATGAAAGACCTTACACCTGGTGGAAATCCGATGGAGACGATCCGCAATGGCTTGCAGTCGATCTTGGGGAAACCCTGCAAATCAGCCGTGTCGAGCTGGTTTGGAACGCCGCCTATGGAAAGAGTTATATTATTCAGCGTTCAAATGACGGCGAACACTGGACGGATGTTTTCAGGTCGGCCAACGGCATGGGTGGCACCGAAACCTGCCGATTCGAACCTGTCATGACCCGCTGGGTGCGCTACTACGGCGTCAAGGCCGCCACCAGCAACGGATACTCATTGCGTGAGTTCCGCTTGTTCCCGTAATCATCTAACATTATAACCAGCCCGTTTGCAAACATGATATCCGTGGTGCGGCTGAATCCCTCCGCCGGGTGATCGACGCCTGGGCTGAGACTTACACCTCCGGCGCATGGCAGGTCTTTCCCGTCATGCTCGTCAACGACTTGAACCCACCGTGGAAACCTGTCCGTGCTGAGGTCTAACAGCCGATTCCGTCGCGCAGGACGTCGAGGGTTCCGCTCATGGTGGCTGTGGACATGAGATAGACGCCGGCCCAGCCTTCGCGGGTGATGCGGCGGATTTGTTCGGCGGCGATGTCGCGGCCGATCTTCGCCTGGTCCTCGGGGCTGTGCATGGTGGCGAAGCGCCGGAGGATGGCGTCGGGGATGACGACACCGGGCACTTGGGCCATGCGTTGCGCGTGTTCCAATCCAGTTAGAACCATCACGCCCACGAGGAAGGCCGCGCGTGACCTGAAAGACTCTAACAAGTGAAACGGTTCATGGTGGAACGCAGGCTGGGTCATGACATAGTCCGCGCCGTTGTCGAGTTTGCGTTGCAGCCGGTCGAGTTCGCGTTTCATGTCCTGGGCTTCGGGTTCGACGCCGGTGCCGATGGTGAAGCGGGTGCGAGGATCGGCTTGTTTGCCGAGAGGCATTCCACCGAAATCCACGCCGGCATTCAGGCAGGAATGGGTGAGGCGGATCATTTCGAGGGAATCCACATCGAACACCGCCGTGGAGCGCGGATAGGTGGGCGACATTTTCGGCGGATCGCCGGTGATGAAGAGCGCGTTGTGGATGCGGTTGGCATGCAGGCCGACCAAGCGGCTTTGCACGCCCATCAGATTGAGGTCGCGCGAGGTGAAGTGCGGGATGAGCTCGATGGGGTCGCCGGTCTCCGCAGTCCAGTGCAGGCGGTCGCGGATCAAATGGATGAAATCCCCGGGCGTGACCAGGGGGATTCCTCGTGAGCCATCGGTGATGTCGATGGCGTCGATCAGCCCGCTGGCGGCGTATTCGGCGATGAAGCCGATCTTGTTGTCGATGACGTGTTCGTCGGTCCCGCGCGGCGGCAGGATTTCCAGGCTGACCACGAACTTTCCGTCCTTGAGTTTGCGGGAGAACGGTCCGTTAGAGCGTTTCTCGACGTCACCTGCGGGGGGTGAATCTGTTAGAATCCGGATGGCGGCGGGTTTGGTGCCGGCATTGCGGGATTGCAGGTAGTTGTGCATTTCCTGGATGTGGGGCGGGTGCATCTCGCAGCATCCGCCGAGGAGTCGCACGCCGCAGTCTGACAGGCTGCGGGCCATTTTCCCGGCCGACTCCGGGTTGACGGTGGTCATGAGCCGGTTGCCGATGCGCTGGAATCCGCCGGCGTTGGGCATCACGGAGAGCATCAGCTTTCCGGCTGTTACCTCCGGCAGATCCTTCACGGCGTCCACAAAGGCGCTGGCATCCCACGGCGCACAGCAGTTCACCCCTGCCACCGCCACGCCCAGTTCCGCCATGCGGCGGATGAAAGCGGACGGGCCGGGTTCTAACAATCCATCGTCATTGCCTGTGCGCAGGGTCACCTCGGCAATCACGGGCGGCGCTCCGGGCAGGGAGCGGATCAGCTCTATCAACCCTTCCAACTGGGACAGCGAGTGGAATGTTTCTAACAAAATGGCATCGGCTCGCGCGGCTGTGAGAGTTTCGATTTGCGAGCGGTAACAATGCTCCACTTCCGTGGTGGATGTGGGCGGGGTGACGGACGGCCCGACCGAGGCCAGCACGAAAAACGGACTCTCCGAGCCGGATTGATCGCGGAATTTCCCGATTGCTGCGCGCGCGATCTCGACACCGGCGCGGTTGATTTCCACGACCTTGTCATCCAGGCCGAATGTGGCGAGTTGGCAGCGGTTCGCGCCAAAGGTGTTGGTTTTCAGGCATTGTGCGCCCGCCGTGAGATAGGCGAGGTGGACATTGGCGATGAGTTCCGGTTGCTGGAGGTTGAAATGCTCATAAACATGGTGGGCTTCCGAGAGCCGCCCGGTGGACTTGAAGAGATAGGAACCCATTGCGCCGTCGCAAAGAAGGGCCCGGGATTGCAGGGTGGTCAGGAAGTCGCTCATGCGCGGAAGTCCTACGCCAATTCCGCCCGGGAGTCAAAGACGCTGTGGGCCGGGACCGCTCAGGGTGACGACACCAGTGAAATGAGGGAATTCAGAACCCCGGATTACACGGATTTTACGGATTTTGAAAATGAATTACAGGCCGATGCACCTCGTCGGACCCATGCGAGCCAAACACTAACAACACTCATGAAGGCACAACATGTTAATCCGCGACGGGAAGTTCTTCCTTCCCCTCAATGGTGCGCCAAGCACCCACATATGAAAACCTCAGGGGACTCACTTCAAGGAACTGGTGGGAAACGAATTTTTCCGCATGCGCCTTGCCGCCATGGCAGGGTTGGAAGTTGCCGGGGTCGGAATAGGAACCGCAGGATCAACCCGTTATCTCCAAGTGCTGCGTTATGATCGCAAGTCGCTCGATGGGGGACTGCTGGAGCGGATTCATCAGGAGGATTTCTGTCAGGCGCTGGGGATTCCGCCCGCGCTGAAATACCAACAGGAAGGTGGCCCGAATCTGAAACAATGCTTCGGGCTTGTCCGCTCCATTTCGGCAGTGCCGGGGCCTGACGTTCTTCATTTGTTCGACGCGGGAGTTGGCCCCTCTGCTGCCCGGAAGCGTTTGGAAGGGTTCGCCCGGAACGTGGGAAGGATCGTTCGGGGAATGGATGAATCACAGCCCGGCTGGAAGATGGTATCGCCTGTTATTCTGGCAAATTGCTCCCGGCTGCTGTCGATCTAACATAAATCGCGGGAGTCAAATATCCTTGGCAAGGATGAGAGGCTGCTTATGCTCATGGCCGGAAGGACCCGAGAGCCCGCACCCCACCGCCATCAAGATGCAACAAGTCCCATCTGACCATCCAGCCGTGATTCCCACAGCACCGGGAAAATTCCAGCCCAGTAGTCTTGCGGGTTTGTTCGTCATTCTGCTGCTGGTCATCGTGGGTGCCTGGCCCGGCATGCAATCCGCTCTTTTCGCCGATGATGTCCACCAACTTGACAAATCGTCGCACTTCGTCCGCTGGACGGAGGTCTTTCAACCGGATGTGTTTGGTTTTTACCGTCCGGTCAAAAACGCGATTTTCATGGTGTGTGCGCCCTTGGCGAAAAACCACATCGCATGGCATTGGGTCGGGTTGGCGGCGTATCTCGCGGCCACTTTGGGGATTTTCCGCATCGTCAGGATCTGTTTGGGGTCCGCGCGTCCGGCCTTGCTGGCCGCGGCCGTGTGGGCCTTGAGTCCCACAGGTGTTTCCACAGTTCTCTGGATGAGTTGCGCCAACATCAGTCTCGGTCTGGTCTTTGCCGCGTGCGTGTTCCATTTTCACGAGCGTGGGGTGCTGCGTCCGTCACTGGTGTCGCTCGCGGCATGTGGAATCTTCTTTGGGCTGTCATTGTTATGTTATGAAGCCATGATCGCCATACCGGCCTTGTTGTTCCTGCGCGATCTCCAACAAAAGCGGCTGGCCTTCGACCGCGGGACGATCATGCGTTACGCGCTTTACACGGCGGTGGCTCTGGCATTCTTCATCGTCCGGCACCAATGTTCGGCGAGGAGCATCGGCGACAACGAGTTTCATCCCGGCTTCGCGCCTGATATCCAGGGCTGGCAGCTCAGCCTTTCGGCCCCGTGGTTCCTTTGGCGGCACTTCCTGATGTGGATCTTCCCGTTCGGCAACCTGGAGCTGTTAGGAAGTTATGGCTGGTTGCGTTCGGCCTCGGTGGCATCCCTGGTCTTTGGTTGGGTTTTTCTAGCAGGAATGCTGGTGGCGGCGGCCATGACGTGGAAGCGCCTGCCCGCGGTCTCATACGGTTTGTTGTTTTTCGTGCTGGCAAGCATGCCCGCGGGAAATTTCCTACCCGGTTTCAACGGTCCGATCAACGACGCCTACGTGACCATACCCTCCATCGGGCTGGCCATCGCTTTTGCGGCGTTGTGCGAGTTGCTGATCCGGCAATTCCTGAAGTGCCGACGCGAATCTGACCCGGGGATGATTCTGGCGCTGCTGATGCTGGGGTTTCTTCTGGTGTATCGCATTCCGGTTTGCGGAGCGTATTTTCGTTACTGGGCGCAAGTCTGGCAGGATCCTGTCAAACTCGTGTTGCTGTCATCCGAAACCCGGCCCTTCCAGTTCCAGGCGAAAGCTTATGCCTCCGTGCTGCTCTTCAACGAGGGCTATCTGGATCAGTCGGAAACCCTCGCCCACGAAGCCATCACGGATGCCCCGTGGAATCCTCTGGCAAAACTCACCCTGGCCAAAAGCGCCGATTTCCGCAAGGATTACGCTGCGGCGGAAACATACTATCGGTCCATTCTGAGCACACCCGATCTCGAACCCGTCCTGAAAGATCCGACCTTGCTGGATCTGGCGGAGATGCTTTCGCACCTGCCCGCGCGGCGCGAGGAAGCCGCCCAAATCTGCCGGGAAATGCTCAAAAACACCCAGAGTCCACGCCATTCCGGAGCTGTTATTCTGCTAGCCATCATCTACCGTGAGCAGGGCAATCCCGCCAAGGCCCGCGCCACCTTGGAGCGCGGCCTCTCCATGCACCCGCGTGATGAGAAGTTACAGCAGGCGCTGCAAGCCGCCGAGCACCCGGCACCCGTGAAGAATCCCGCGGGTCAATAATCGCCGCCTCACTCAGTCCGTGTGTTTCTCCCGACGTGCTTTGAAAAAGCGCGATGACCGCTCGAACAATGAGGCGGGCACGCCGAGCGCCTGCTTGAGCGCCACGTCGCGGTCCCATGGGTTGCGGATTGCCGCGATGGAACGCATCTGCCTGAATCGCAGGTTCAGGGGGAAGTAGTAGGGCGACACGACGGGCGTGTTGATCAGCGGAAAATCCGAACCGTAGAGCAGGCGGCCCGCGAACCGGGGGTCTTGCAGGGCTTCACGCAGATAGCCCGGCTTGTTGATTTGTGTTAGGGAGGAGATGTCGGAGTAGAGATTCGGGTAATCCGGCATGATGCGGAGCAGTCGGTCGGTGTCACGATCGCCTTCGGTGCTGCCGGTGGAAGCGATGTGCGCGGCGATGACGGTGACGCCCAGGCGCAGCGGCAGGCGCAGGCGTTCGGGGTCGCCATAGGCGTCGTTGGAATGGGTGAACGAGCGCTCCTGGCCGGTATGGGTGAGCAATGGGAGGTGCAGGGCGACGAGTTTCCGGTAGAACGGGATGAAACGCTCATCCGCCGGATCGATGTCCATGATGGCGGGAAGCCATTTCACGAGTTGGGCGCCGTGGGCACTGGCCCAGTCGAGCCGCTCCAATGCGTCAGTTCTGTTAGGGTTGACGCTTGCGCCGAAGATCAGGTTGGGGTGGCGCGCCGTCTGCTCGGCCACGAATTCGTTGGGGACATAAACCTCGGTGCGGGTGTGGTCGAGCTGGCCGCGGCTGTCGATCACGCCGTCCATCGCGAGAATGACCGCAGCGCCGACGTGGCGGCTTTGAGCGAGTTGTTCGGAAACGCGCCGCACCAGAAGCGCGTCGCCCTCGCGCCGGATCTCCTCGCGCGTGACCCCGAAACTTTTCAGATAGCAAGAGAACTTATAACTCTTCTCCAATTCAGGAGACACGAAACACCCGCTCCCGCCCGCGCCGATTCCCGCCACGTGGCAGTGCATGTCGATCAAGCGCCCTTGCGGCAACAGCTCTGGGGTTTGATAGGGACCGCGATAAAGCAGGCAGCAACCGCTGCAAACGAGGACCGCAAGCAGCACCACCGCGCCGCAAACGCGGACCAGCAGCCTGCGGCAGCGGCACAGGCGACGCAAGCCGGGTGTCAGCACATCATCGGTCATTATGGGAGGTCTTGAATCACACATGCAGGCCGGCTTGTTTCAGAATTCGGTTGAGGCATTCATGGGCAGCCAGTATTGAGGCCTCATGCATGGGTGTTAGAAAGAGGCGAGCCGAGAGGATGACCCGATCACAATGATCTTCTGCGGGCGGGTCAAGGCCCGCACCACCTCGGCCAAATGTCTCAGTGCGTCCAGGCGCATCGGAACTGCCTCCTTTCCTGTTTGGTGAGCACGCCGGGGAAAGGCGAGCAGGTTTTGAGAAACCAGGAATCCTCATGATCGTCGCGCATCAAGTCCAGCAGTGCCCGCATTCCCGCTGGCGCTGCTTCATCAGGAGGTTGCGATGGATTTCGCTCTCGTTCACCACCGAGAGGCTAGCTCCGCCCGGCATCCGGGGCAAGGCCATAAACCTACATAGGAAAATTGAAACCACGAAAACCATGATAAGGCACGAAAGTCCAATGGATTTGGGGTTGGTTCCTCACACCTTCAGGATGAGGTGATGCAATGTCGCAACTCTCTGATTTTAGTGAAGTTTCGTGCCTTTCGTGGTTTTCATCTCGGAATTCAGGATAAACCGGACCGTTCGAAACCCATGAGGCTTTTTGTCCTGTCGGTTTTTTGCCATTGCCAAAAAAGGACTGGTCATATAGACTGGTCACATGACAAGCATCACCGCCACCGAGTTCAAGGCCAAGTGCCTGCATTTGCTCGACGAGGTCCAGCGCACCGGTGTGGACCTGGTCATATCCAAGCGTGGCAAGCCGGTGGCGCGGGTGGTGGCTGAAAAAGCCTCAAAGCCGTGGCTGGCCCTGCGGGGGAAGGGCAGTTTCAAGGGGGATCCATTCAAGCCGGGGCTTAGGGAAACTGAAATCGACGCGCTGAAATGAATGCCAGTCCGGTTTTGGATACGCACGTGTGGATTTGGTGGATGCTTGGCGACGTGCGCTTGAAAGCCGCCGAGCGCGATGCGCTGGATGGCCTGCCGCCGGATGCCAGACCGGTGCTTTGTGATATCAGTTTGTGGGAGTTTACCACGCTGGTGGATCTCGGTCAGGTGAGGATCGATGGCGGGGTGGAGGCATGGTTGGAAGTCGCCGCATCGGCGGCGACGGTTAAAATCCAAGCGGTCACGCCCGCGATTGTCGCCGAGATGAATCGTCTGCCAGCATCGTTTCATCGGGACCCTGCGGACCGCCTGATCGTGGCCACCGCGCGCGCGCTCAAACTGCCGCTCGCCACCCACGACCGCAGGATCCGGAGTTCCAGGCTGGCGTCGTTGTGGAAGGCGTGACCTATCCTGATTCGTGATGGTCCATCAATGGGTCATGCGGCACAAACCCCAAGGCGGTTAGAACAGGCCGATGATTTGGCCCTTGTCGTCGATGTCGATGACTTCGGCGGAGGGGACTTTCGGCAGGCCGGGCATGGTCATGATGTCTCCTGTTAGAACGACAATGAAGCCCGCGCCGGCGGAGACCTTGACGTCGCGGATGACCACGTCGAAGTTGGTCGGGCGGCCGCAGAGGGCGGGGTCGGTGGAGAACGAGTACTGGGTTTTGGCCAGGCAGACCGAGAGTTTGCCGAAGCCGCTCAGTTCGAGGTCGTTGAACTTGGCGCGCACCTGGTTGTTGGCCATGATGTCATTGGCACCGTAGATTTTCTGGGCGATGGTGCGGACTTTCTCCCACAGCGGCATATCAGCCGGATAGAGGAAGTTGAAGGTGTTGCAGGCGTTTTCCGCGAGGTCGGCCACCACACGGGCGAGTTCTTCGGTGCCTGCGCCGCCATCGGCCCAATGGGTGGCGCGCACGGCACTGACATTCAAGGCCGCGCAGTGTTTTTCGATCAAATTCAATTCATCTTCGGTGTCGGTGGTGAAGTGGTTGATGGCCACGACCACCGGCAGCCCATATTCCGTTAGATTGATCAGGTGTTTATCAAGATTGGCGAGGCCGCACTCGATGGCGGCCAGATTCGGCTGTTTGAGGTTCTTCTTATCCACGCCGCCGTGCATTTTGAGGGCGCGCACGGTGGCCACGAGCACCACAGCGTCCGGGCGCAGGCCGGCCTGGCGGCATTTGATATCGAGGAATTTCTCGGCACCGAGGTCCGCGCCGAAGCCGGCTTCGGTGACGGTGTAGTCGCTCAGGCGCATGGAGAGTTTGGTGGCGAGCACGCTGTTGCAACCGTGGGCGATGTTGGCGAAGGGGCCGCCGTGGACAAAGGCCGGGTTGTTTTCGAGGGTCTGCACGAGGTTGGGTTTGAGCGCGTCGCGCAGCAGCACGGTCATGGCGCCGTTGGCCTTGAGTTGCGCGGCCGTGATCGGTTTTTTGTCGCGGGTATAGCCGATGATGATGCGGCCGAGGCGCTCGCGCAGTTCTGATAGAGACTGGGAGAGGCAGAAGATGGCCATGACTTCGGAGGCCACGGTGATATCGAAGCCGGACTCGCGGGTGACACCGTTGGACGGGCCGCCGAGGCCGACGACGATCTCGCGCAGCGAGCGGTCGTTCATGTCCATGACGCGTTTCCAGACGATGCGCGACGGGTCGATGCCCAGCGCATTGCCGTGGTTGAGGTGGTTGTCCACCATCGCGGCTAACAGATTATGCGCGGCGGTGAGGGCGTGGAAGTCCCCGGTGAAATGCAGGTTGATGTCCTCCATCGGGACCACTTGGGCGTATCCGCCGCCGGCGGCACCGCCCTTCATGCCGAAGCAGGGACCCAGCGAGGGTTCGCGCAGGCAGATGGTGGTGCGTTTGCCGATGCGGTTGAGGCCGTCGCCCAGTCCGATGGTGGTGGTGGTTTTGCCCTCGCCCGCCGGAGTGGGGGAGATGGCGGTGACGAGGATGAGCTTGCCGGTTTTGTGATCGGGGAGGCTTTGGAAATAATCCAGCGAGACCTTGGCCTTGTATTTGCCGTAGTGGTCCAGATCATCTAACGGGATATTGAGACGCTCCGCGACTTTTTCGATCGGCAGCATGCGGGCCTGGCGGGCGATCTCGATATCCGAGGGAACTGTTTTAGTGGTCATGGGATGGGTGTGATTGAGTTTCGGTTAGTCGGCGTAGAATTCCTGGACGCGCATGATGACGTCGAAGCCCTCGAGGCCCATGCAATCGTTGAGGCAGACCATGGCCGGGTGGTCGGGCGGCAGGAGTTCGTAGTTTCGTTTCACTGAGCCGATGACAAAATCCATGCCGATCGGCACGGACATGGTGAGGAACGCGCTTTCCAGCGGGCCTTTGGTTAGAGAACCGTCGGCGCGCTTGGGCGGGATCATCACACTGAAGTTGCTGAGGCCCACCGACATGTGGACGCCCTTGAGTTCCGGGTCGTCGTGGATGAGGCGGATGGCACCCATGAGGCAATGGAAGCGGCCTTCGGTGTCCGCGCCGATGGGTGAGATGGCGGGGTCGATGATGCATTGGCTGACGGGGATGCCGTGTTTGGCGGCTTCACGCACCAATTCGAGCGCGGTCTGGTGAACTTCCGCCGCGCTGTGGTTGGGTTTGCCGGCGCCGTTTTCCAAACGCTCCGAAGCTAACAGAACCGGCATGAACGGCATGATGCGGGCGAGTCCGAACATTTCGGTGCGCAGCGGCGAAATTGAGTTTAGGATCGGCATCATGCCGCCGGCAAGCGCGGGGTCATAGGCGCGCAGTCCGGCTTCGGCCATGGCGGGATCCGGGGTGTCAATGGACAGCGGTTTGGCGGTGACGCTCTGGACCTGGCGCACCATTTCAGCTAGAAATTCGGCGGGGCGGGGTCCGACGTTGACGTCGATGTATCCGGCGCCGCCGAGGTCCTGGGAGATGGCCAGTTGTTTGAGACCCTCGATGTCGTTGGCTTCGAAAAACTTGTGGGTGGAGGGAACCGAATCGTTGATGGATTCGCCGATGATGGTCAGGTTGGGGATGGGCATGAGCTATTTGATGATTAGGAATGAAAGGTGGATTTTTTTCGCCGCAAAAAGGCGCAGAAAACGAAAAATCTATTGAATTCAAATTTGCATGTTATTTCGCTGATGTGACTAACAGAAAAAATTCATGCCATTGCGGGTGTCAGGATTTGGGACTTGGTGTGGCGGGGGTGTTTCCGTCAGGCGGGGTGGCGACGTGCTGGTGGTCGCGTCCGCGGAAGTTGTTAGCCCATGCCGAGGTGCCGCCGAGGCCGGCGTTGGCGATGACCGGCGGACCGGCGAGCATGTCCTTGGACTCGTGGTAGAATTTCAGGCGGTCGTAGGCGCGGGCCCAGATGCACAGTTTGTCATCCAGTTCGCAGCGTCCGTCGAACGATCCGCCGCAGGGGCCGTTGCGCTGGGTTTTGGAGCACGACGCGCGGGGGCAGAGGTAAGCGGTGTGGGGCAGCGAGCAATCGCCGCAATCGCGGCATCCGTAGAGCAGCGCTTTGGACGCGTGTTCGATGCCATGCAGCATGCCGAGCGTGCGTCGGCTGTTGCTGTTTTCCAGGCTGCCGTAGATTTTCTGCAGCGTTGGGAAGAGGTTTTTGCCCGGGGTGAACGCGAGCGAGTGGATCATGCGGGTGACTTGATAGAGCGGGGTCACATCGCCCGCCTTCGAGGGGGTGTTGAGCGATTCCACATAAGCCCGGTTGAGTTGCGCGCCATCGCCGAGGCCGGTGCTTTCATCCTTTTCAAACAGATAGAACTCGTCGGATTTCGGGAACTGGATTTCTTTGGCGAATTCCTTCCAATCGTCCGGGCCGAAGGCTTCCGCCATGTCGATGATTTGAGCGAAGGCCTCGGCCTTGTGGATGCCGCCGAGGTAACCTGCTGCGAAGCCCATGCCCTTGAAGACTGCGAGTTGTTTGGCGGCGAGTTCGAGGAAGAACGCGCGGCCTTTATCCGGGCCGGCGGAGTATTTCACGGCCAGTGCGCAGAGGTCGTCGCTGACCACGCAACCGGGGATCTTGTTGTTGTTGAACAGGCCGGCCACCGTTTTGTTGAGCACATAGACATTGCCGACGATCGGGGCAGCCAGGTCGGCCCAATCCATGAACAGCTTGATCTCATGGAATTTGCGCATGTCATATCCGAGCTGAGGAATGACCCACTGCGCACCGCTCTGAAGCTTGCGGGCCAGCTTGAAATACTGCGGCATCAGTTCGCGCTCCTGCCGCTTGAACGGCGATACGGCGCAACCGATGAAAAAATCCGTTTTCGGCAGCTGCTCGGATTTTCCGTTAGGCTTGGGCACCGCGAGGCCGTCGTTCATCGCGCGCAGCATCGTGATCAGGCTCACTGAATCCAGGTCGAACACTGGCAGCGCCTGTCCTTGGAAGCCCGCGGCCGCGGGATAGTCGCCAGTTAGGACGAGGATATTGTGGAAGCCTTCCGCAGCATACCGCCATGCGGCGGATTCGAGGCCGTTGCGGTTGAGGTCCTTGCAGGTCAGGTGGATGACGAGTTCTTTGTGGCGCGGTTTGAGGATGTTGGCGAGCCAGTCGGCGGGTAGCATCGGGTTGCCGCCGGGGTTGTCGGTGATGGACACCCATGCAATGCGCGGGTCGGCGGCGAGGGCCTCGCCCAGTTCCACCAGTTTGGGCGGGCCGCTGGTTTCGGGAATGCCGCGGGTGGTGACCAATTCGGCACCATAGATGAACTTTGGTGAGAGCAAGGCATCGCGGAAAGTGGCGTTTCCAAGTGGGCCGGGTGGGCTGACATCCGCGTTTTTGCCAGACGGGATGTCCTGCGGGAGATTGATGTCAGTAGGGCCAACGTTCATGTGGGCAAGCTACACGGCGGCGCGGCTCCGGTCTTGTGATCTGGAATGATTTTTTGTTGATGCGGTCATTTAGGGGCCGCGCGGGACCCGCTGGTGGCGTCATTTGACAGGCGGAGTGACAATATCAAACCCACGGTCAGCAAGGCGGCTCCCACGAAAAAGGATAGCGACGCTGCGCGCTGCGCGCCATAGTGATCCTTCAAGCCGGCCACGATCTGCGGGCCGACGATTCCGCCGGCGGACCATGCGGTCAACACCGTACCATAGACCACCGGCATCAGGCGCGCGCCGAACACATCGAGTACCAGAGCGGGCATCGTGCCGAAGCCGCCGCCATAACAAAGCAACACATAACAGACCAGCGGTGCGAACACCCATGGCAGGGCCACTGTGGCCAATACCAGGAACGCGGCGATCTGGGTTGCTAGAATCACCCGGAACGCGGGCATGCGCCCGATGCGGTCCGAAATGCCGCCCCAGAAAAACCGGCCGATGCCGTTGCACACCGAGCCTATGGCGATCAGGGTGGCGCCGGATGCGGTCAGCGAAGCGGCTGTTAGATCCGGGTTTGTGCGTTTCAACAAATCCTGCATCATGGGTGACAGGAATCCGATGATGGCGATTCCCGCCGTGATGTTGCAGAAGAACACGCCCCAGATGATGAGGAAGCGGGACGAGAGCAGGTGCTCGCGAAGGGTTAGATCCGCAGCCTGGGCGGAAGTATGCGAACCGGACTTGTCAGGAGTCTGTGGATCGTCCGGCGGGTTGCGCAGGACGAGGCCGCAGGCCACGGTAATCACACCGAACGCGGTGCCAAGCCAAACGAACACCGCCGCCAGATTGCTGCCGTCGTCGGCCATGAGCATTGGCATCAGGAGCTTGCTCATCAGCAGCGCCCCAAAACCAAAGCCCATGATGACCATGCCCGTGACCAATCCTTTCTTGTCAGGAAACCACCTGGCTGCGGTGGCCACCGGGGTGACGTATCCCAGCCCCAGGCCGATGCCGCCGCACACGCCATAGCCGGCATACAGGAGCGGCAGTGACTTGAGATGCAGGGCCAGCGCGGCTAACAGATAACCGCATCCGAACATCAGGCCACCAGCCACGGCCAGTCGCCGGGGGCCGATTCTGGCAAGGTTCATGCCGCCCCATGCGGCCGCGAGTCCCAGGCAGCAGATGGCCAGGCTGAACACCCATGTCACCTGGGTATTGCTCCAGCCATAGGTCTGCATCAGGGGTTTCGTGAGATAACTCCAGGCGTACACCGTGCCCAGGCACAACTGGAGGAGGGTTCCTGCGGCGGCGATCCACCAGCGGCTGGGTTTATGAGGGTTGGTATGCATCAGAGGTGTGGGTATTGTTACGAAAGGCCGGGACGCTTGGGGATTCCGCGAGGATGTGCAAGCGGAATTTCCCGACAGCGCAATTCCAGCGGGGCGGACGAGGGCGAGCGGGAAAATCCCCAATTTCTTCCTTGGCGGGGCGGCAAAGGTGGCTAGACTTGATCGGATTGGCTTGGTGCAGAGCCCCCATTTTATAACAGATTCCAGCAAACAACCCCAACGATCATGATCAAGCCGAAAATCATCCAAAAATTCATGGTGGAGCCCGGAACCGAGGTGAATCTCAAACACTATGTGACCGATTGGACGAACCTGGATGAAGCCAAGGAGGTCAGCGTGGATTTTGTCAGGGAGCGGGCCATGCAGGTTCTTGAGGAGAGCCGCACACAACTGGATTCCGCCCAGGAGCTGCTCTATGCCAGCGACACGTGGTCGGTGTTGTTGATTTTCCAGGCGATGGATGCGGCGGGCAAGGACGGCACGATCCGCCACGTCATGTCCGGGGTGAATCCACAGGGCTGCCAGGTGTTCAGTTTCAAGAAACCCTCGACCGAGGAACTGGATCACAATTTCCTATGGCGCTACATGAAGGCGCTGCCCGAGCGCGGCCGCATCGGCATCTTCAACCGTTCGTATTACGAGGATGTGCTCGTGGTCAAGGTCCACCCGGAATGGTTGGGGCCGGGGCAACCGGCCAAGCCCGACGCTAAATTCTGGGAGCGGCGTTACGAGGACATCAACAACTTTGAAAAACACCTCGTGCGCAACGGCACGCTGGTGCTCAAGTTCTTCCTCCATCTTTCGAAGGACGAACAGAAGAGGCGTTTCCTCAAACGTCTGACCAATCCGGACAAACACTGGAAATTCTCCGATGCCGACATGGCGGAGCGCGAACATTGGAAGGACTATCAGAAGGCCTTCGAGGAAGCCCTCACCGCCACCAGCACCAAGCGCGCGCCATGGTATATCATTCCGGCGGACCACAAATAC
The DNA here is from genome assembly GCA_964458895.1 of uncultured Luteolibacter sp. GTDB lineage: Bacteria > Verrucomicrobiota > Verrucomicrobiia > Verrucomicrobiales > Akkermansiaceae > Luteolibacter. The sequence goes on from CAYWLC010000006.1 coordinate 33,395, forward strand.
GTCGCCCGCGCCTTGGTCGCAGACATCGTCAGCAACGCCATCCAGGATCTCAAACTCAAATATCCGAAGGTGGGCCCCGACAAACTGGCTGTCATCGAGGCGGCGCGGGCCCGCTTGGAAAAACAACCGAAAGCGGACGAACCGGAAATCAAGAGCGACGTGAATATCTAACACGAAATGAATGGTTCTCCCAACGCCCCCCGCGATTATGGGTCATGGGTTGCGCGGTTTGTGCCGGCCGTCGGCTGGCTTCGCACTTATCAGCGTGCTTGGTTCCGCGCGGATCTGGTCGCGGGGATCACGCTGGCGGCGTACTTGATTCCTGCGGGCATTGGCGACGCCTCGCTGGCCAACCTCCCGCCATCGTCGGGGTTGTATGCGTGCATATTCTCCGGTCTGGTTTTCTGGTTGTTCACCAGTTCGATGCGCACTTCGGTGACGGTCACCTCCGCCATTTCCCTGTTGGTCGGATCGTCATTGGGTAATCTTGCGGGCGGGGACACCGGACGTTTCGCCACACTCGCGGCGGGCACGGCGGTGCTGGTCGCGGCACTGGCACTGCTGGCCCGTGTGGCCCGCGCGGGCGGGATTGTGAATTTCATCTCAGAAACCGTGCTTGTCGGGTTCAAGACGGGAGTTGCCCTCTATCTGGCCAGCACCCAGCTTCCGAAATTATGCGGATTCAAGGGAAGCCATGGCGACTTCTGGGAGAGATCCGCCTATTTCTTCCGCCATGCGCACGAGACTCATCCGGCCGCTCTGGCAGTGGGTGTGACCGCATTGGTCATTCTGCTGCTCGGAAAAAAATTCCTGCCTAACAAGCCGGTGGGTCTGCTGGTGGTTCTCGGCAGTCTCGTGCTTGGCGCCAGCGCCGGCCTTGGCGAGCGGGGTGTCCAGTTGTTAGGTGCTGTGCCGCAGGGCTTGCCGCATTTCGGCCCACGCGGGCTGATGTGGAGCGACGTCAACACCCTGCTGCCGCTGGCGATGGCCTGCTTTTTGTTAGGTGCGGTGGAGACGGCGGCGATTGGACGGATGTTCGCACAGAAACACGGCTACCGGCTGGATAGTGACCAGGAATTTCTGGCATTGGCCGCAGCCAACCTCGCGGCAGGTTTCGGGCAGGGCTTTCCGACCAGCGGCGGCATGTCTCAGTCGCTGGTCAACGAGGAATCAGGCGCGCGCACTCCGCTTTCGGGGTTTCTCGCGGCTGTGCTGATGCTGTTGGTCACGGTTTATCTGTCAGGAATGCTGCGCTATCTTCCGCAGCCGGTGTTGGCTGCCATCGTGCTTGTGGCCATCACCGGGTTGTTCAAACTCTCCGCGTTCAAGCGCATCTGGCGCTTCAGCCGCGGGGAGTTCGCGGTGGCGGTCGCGGCCCTGTTGGGGGTGCTTGGGTCCGGGTTGCTGATGGGGGTGCTCTTCGGTGCGATCCTGTCAATTCTGCTCTTGTTGCGCCGCAGCGCGCGCCCGCACGCCACCGAGCTTGGGCGTGTTCCCGGCGTGGATTATTTTGCCGATGTGCTCCGCCATCCGACCAACCAGCGAGTCCCCGGGGTTTTCGTTTTCCGCTGTGACGGGGGCCTGCTTTATTTCAACGTGGAACACGTCAAGGATCGTTTTTGTGAATTGTTAGAACAACGCGAGGATGACATAAAACTCGCGGTGTTCTTTCTGGGCACGGTTCCGGCAGTGGATTACGCAGGGGCCGAACTGCTTTCCGAACTGCATGCCGCCATGAAGGAGAGAGGTATCGATTTCCTTCTGGCCGAGGCCCATAGCGGCATCCGGGAGAGTCTGCGCCGCGCGGGCTTTGAAAAGGAATACGGCCCGGTCGAGGCCGACCAGACCGTGTGCACCGTGCTCGAACGCCGGGGAATTGTGTTATCCTGACATGGCGCGCAGCTGGCTGTGGCGGCGTCCTGTGAGTCCCGAAAATTGTTAGATTGGCGCTGTCGGGCCGCCGGGCGCAGACCCGAATGACTCGGGTAATTATTCCGATGTAACCCATGTCTGAGCTTGCTCTTCATCAGCGGCCAGTGGATCTCATCACCAGGCAGGCAATGAAAAATCCAATCTTCCGCGATACCGTCGAGAGAACCGGCAGATTTCTCTATGCAGCCTGAGGTGACGAGTTCTAACATTTCCGCCCGGGGTGTCCATGAATGAAGCGCGAACGCACGTACATGAAATCAACCAGTGAAAGTCTGAGTCATCCCGAGACGAGCAACGGGAGAGCAGCCGGAGGCAACTGCGTCGCACCTTGCCGACAGTCATTTCGACTTTCTCGGCTATCGGTTTCAGAGAAGCCGCCGGGGACAAGTGATGCGCTTGGTCCGGCCCAAAAGCCTGCGCAAGCTGCGCGAATCCACCCAGCAGATCATCAATGCGCTTATGGTGACACGAGTTTATGAAAAAGGCCTGTTTGTTCCCTTTGACACCATGCGTCGGCAGGTCAAGGGCATGCCTGCATGGACCAAGGATCACGCGCTTCAGCTACGCGGCTATATCCAAATCCTCGACCAGGAAATCGCCACATACGACAGCGCGCTTGCCTATCTCGAAAACGCTGAGGAGCCGTTGTTGCGAAGAAATTTTTCCAACCAGGCGGTGCCGGACGAGGTGGTCAAAGAGTTCTTCCGACTGCGCCAACTGTGGGGCAAGGAAATCTCCGCGACCAAACAGGGGATGTTTCGCGAGCAACGCTCGGCCCTGCAATGTTACCGGGAGGCCATGACCTCAGCCGATGCGGCCACGGCGAAGCAACATTTGGCTGAGGCGAGCCAGCACGGGCAGAAGGCGCAAGAGTTCGAAGACCGCATGGTCGCCGAAATCCGCAAGCAACTCAGTGCCAAAGGTGTGTTGTAAGTGGGGTTTGACCGGGGGAGCGCCCGCTCTAATGACGAATTATTTGTCCGTTAGTCTGATTTTCAGGCTGGCAGAAACCCAATGTCCGTCCAATGCAGTTAGTGTGCTAGAAAAACATTAGAAATGGAAAAAAATTCTTGCGCCGCATGTTCTGCTAGATCATTTTGCCGGCAGCCAAGGTGAACGAGTGCTGATTTTTGGGAAACAGAAATCGGTTTTGCATTGGTCAACCGACAGAAATTCCCGGAAATCCACCTAAACCGTAAGATCACAGAACCATGAAAAACGCAAAATTTCTAACCTTGTTGGCGATCAGTGCCGGATTTATCAGCGCCAATGGCGCCACGTCATACAACCTTTCGGATCTGATTGCTGCCAGTCCGCCATCGATCTTCGGCGACAACGTGAGCTTCAGCAATTTCTCATGTCACTTTTCGGTCACCACAGGGGGGCTCCAGGACTTCACGATGGAGGCCAACCTCATGGCTGCAACCAAAGTTGAAGTGTTTTTTGATAACCTTGATATCACCTTGCCCATCGCATCAAGCACCCCGGGTCAAGTAATTGACATGCACCTAAATTACCAAGTTACAACTTCAACTCCAGGAGCTGTTATTTCAGGTGGCACTTGTGACATGTTCGGGTGGGACGCAGTCGGGTCAGGTAGTGTTATCCATATGGCGGACGTCATTTACTTGGATTCGTCCAAAGTTACGGCAGTGGGAGGTTCCTCCTTTTTTATTGATGAGAACACGTCAATCTTTAACAAATCTAAGAACTGGAACTACTCATCATCGTTGACCAGCTTTTATGTGGACAAGGATGTTTCCTTCACCGTCGGAAGTGATGGCGCCGTAGCAGTTGGCGGAAGTGAGATCAATCAACGCAATATTGTTGTGGTTCCGGAGCCGACGAGTCTCTCCATCGTGGCCTTGCTCGGCAGTGGTTGGATGCTCAGGAGGCGTGCGCGTCGTTGATGGGGCGCGGCATTTGTGGTTGTCAATTTGCGATGCGGCCATGGGTGTGGTGTGGACCGTCGCTGTGGGATCGGGACGCCCATCGGGTCAGTCGTGGGGTTCGTCAAAGGGCCGGCTGTTGAGCACCCAATCTTCCGCCAGAACCCGGGAGATTTCGAACTGGCGGGCGTCGGAGTTTTTGACGTGGCGGATTTCGAGAGTCGCCCGGTAAAGCCCCTTGCCATTGGACAAGTTGCTACCGCCATCAACAATGCGTTTCATCGCGGCTCCCTGCGGCGAGTTTTTCTGGCAGTAACCCAGCAGGTCATCTGTTAGATCGGGTGATCCCATTCGATAACACTCCCACTGGGATTCATCGAGGAAGGGTCCGTTGTAATAATTGTCCTTGGCGAACAGGATACGCACCAGGTTGTTCTGGCCTATGGGGCTGGTCAGGATTTCGGGCCACGAGGGTTTCACGATCCGCGCGAAGGCCTCAAAATCGATTTTCCACTTTCCTTTTTCATCGGGAGTGAGGATAGCCAGGCGGTTGTGGGCTTTGTCAGAAGCATCCATATGGACGGCCACGCCATCGAGCAGCAGGTCATTGGCATCCATGCTGCTAAGCCATTGGTATTTCGTGATTGGACCATCCATCGCCTCCATTTTCTCAAGAAATGCGGCCACTGCGGCAGGGGTGGCCTGCCCGGTGCGGATAAACTCCGGCACTCTGGCGGGGTCCCTGACCTGGAGCGCCCGCTTCACGAAAGCCACGGCCGCCTCTTTTGTGGGGGACGTGAAGCGGGAAGCCGACTTCCGTTCATTGCCACCACCTGCCGCCCTTTCCTGTTGCTCATCAGATTCTCGCAACGTCTCCTTGTGCAACCACACCCCGAGTGCCCCGCCGACGATTGCCAAAGCGATTAGGGCGAACACCGCCGACCATGTCACAATCACCAGACGAGCACTCTTGCGGTCGCGGTGGCGACGTTTGCGGACCTTGTGGTTATTTTTTCCCAAGGGATTCTTCTCATGCCTCGAGCGCGGCGAACGCTCGACATGGCCGAGGCTGGGCGCATCCCCAATTTCACGCTCGATCCGTCTGCTTGCGCGTTGCTCTCCAATGTCACTCATGGGATCCTGCGGTGGATGGCGTCGCCGATTTGTTCCTTGAGCATGCCATGTTCGGATTCCTCAAAGGCAGGGGCATCGCTCCAATCGTAAAACCAGACAGGACGTTTGCACAATTCCTCGGGCTCTCCCCAATAGCGCGGAAAGACATGCGCATGGAGTTCAGGTTCCGCGTTGCCCAGGATTTCGTAATTGATCCGGAGCGCTCCGGTCACTTCCAGCACCGCGTCGCCAAGGACGCACATATCATCGAGAAACTGCTGCCTTTCCTCTCCCTGCAGATCATTCAGACTGGTGACGACGGGATCTGGCAAAAGCAGACAGTATCCCGGCAGAAATTGCACATCCCCCATGACCGCCCAGCCTGATTTCATCCGGCACACGACCTTGGGATTGTGATGCGCCCGCGCCAGTTCGACTTGTTCGGTGATGAGCGGCATGGATGGTGTTAGGTTGAGGTGCTCATTCAAATACAAAATAACAAGCCGGACCGCAACCCCCAAGTCCAATGATCGTTGAGAGGTCGGAGAAGTCCATGATGGGGGATTGGAAATTTCACTTTTCCGCCGGGCCATGCGCGCTTAGGGTCCCGTCCATGAGTTGTTGCGGCCCGAAAATGAATATGGATCCGGCGGTGCATCGGGGCCAGAAGCCGGCCTGGATCAAGGTCCGGTTGCCGAATGACCCGGCGTTCTGGTCCACCAAATCGTTGGTCACCGATCTGAAATTGGTGACGGTGTGCGAGGAGGCGCAATGCCCGAACCGGTGGGAATGCTGGAGTCACGGGACCGCCACCTTCATGATTGCCGGAGAAAAATGCACCCGTGCCTGCGGGTTTTGTGCGATCAAAACCGCCAAGCCGGACCCACTCGAAGCCGATGAACCCCAACGGGTCGCCGAGGCCACGCGCCGCATGAAATTGCGCCATGTCGTGATCACAGCCGTCGCCCGCGACGACCTGGCCGACGGCGGGGCTGGCCATTTCCAACAAACGATCCATGCCGTGCGCGAGGCCAACCCGGCCACCATCATCGAGGTGCTCGTGCCCGACTTTAATGACCGCGATTGGGCGTTGAAACTCGTGATGGACGCCCGTCCGCACATCTTCAATCACAACATCGAGACCGTGGAACGCCTCACGCCGCTGGTGCGCTCGCGTGCCCAATACCAGCGCAGCCTGGCAGTCCTGAAAAAGGCCAGGCAGATGGTCAACGGCGTGGTGGCCACCAAAAGCGGACTGATGTTAGGTCTCGGCGAGCGCCGCGACGAGGTGATCCGATCATTCGATGATCTCCTTGCGCACGACGTGACGGTACTCACCCTGGGCCAATACCTGCGCCCGACACCCAGGCACCTGCCGGTGGTGGAGTTCGTCACGCCGGATGCCTTTGCGGAATACCGGGATATCGCGCTGGCCAAGGGCTTCCGCCACGTCGCCAGCGGCCCGCTGGTCCGCAGTTCCTATCACGCGGCGGACTTCCGTCCGGAACTCGACGTGCTGGATGCCATCGAAGCCGACGTCCGCGCGGCCAGGAACCTCTAATGGATTTTGTCATCCTTCATGCTGACCGCGCTTGCTCTAACAAGCGGTGCGGGTGACAGGTCGTCTTCCGCAGCGTTGCGCAAGGCCGCGACCGTGCCCGAGGGGTCGAGGTGGTTGAGTGGCACTGCGGCATAACCGCCGCCGATGTCAATCGTGTCACTGGCACGCATTTCGAAGTGGAGGTGAGCCGGATAATAACCGTTAGCCGTGCCCACGGTGCCAATTTTCCCGCCGCGGGCGACGAGAGAGTCCCGGGTGACGTCGATGGTGTTGAGGTGTGCGTACATCGAATGCAGCGAGCGCCCGTCGGGTGCCTTGTGTGCGATGATGAGGACATTGCCCCATCCGGGCGAGGGAACCCCGGCGTAAACCACCAGACCGTCGGCTGTGGAGTAAACCGGATCGCCGAGATCGGTGTTCATGCCGCCGATGCCGTTGAGGTCATCACCGGTATGGTGGCCGCCGCGTTTTTCGTTCATGTCCCAGAATTTCTGGGCGTTATAGACCATGCCGCCGTGTTCGGTGCCCATGGGCGGATCGAAGCGCAGGGCGCGGGGGATGCAGGCCGTCTGCCATGGAGAAAGCAACAGAAAGTGAGGATCGAGTTCCCCGGATGACGGCATACGCAACGGCGTGTCCGCACCCTGATAATTCATGTGTTCTTCAGCCCAATATCGCAGAACGACCGCCCCCGCCGCGACGAGCAGGGCGAGAATCAGCACCAGCAATGATGAGGGCTTGCGCACGGCACCACCCTGCGCCATTCCGCAGGCACAAGCAAGGCCACCGTTTTTTCCCGCCTTTCCCCCTTTGACAATCCACTTCCGGGGCGGCACGTTCGCGGCGCACCCCAACTCCTTTCCCCTACTCCCATGGCTTACGATCTCATTGTCATCGGCGGCGGCCCGGCCGGCTACGTGGCCGCCATCCGCGCCGCCCAACTTGGTAAAAAAACCGCCTGTGTCGAGGCCGACCGCGCCGGCGGCACCTGCCTCAACTGGGGCTGCATTCCCACCAAGGCCCTGCTCAAGAACGCCGAACTCTATCAGACACTCAGCCGCAGGGCCGCGGAGTTCGGATTGAAAATCGACGGACTCTCATATGACTGGTCGGCGGTGATCGGCCGCTCGCGCAAGGTTTCTGACCGGCTGGCCGGCGGCATCGAGTTCCTCTTCAAAAAAAACAAGGTCGATTACGTGCGCGGCTCCGGACCGATCGAGGCAACCGGCAGAGCTTCTGTTAGATCGCCGG
>CAYWLC010000007.1:0-39890 GCA_964458895.1 uncultured Luteolibacter sp.
TCGCGGCTTCGAGCGCGGCGTCCGGTTTGAAATGGATGTCGGCCACCAGCGGCACCTGGCAGCCCTCGGCGCGGACCTCGCGCACGATGTTTTCCAGATTGGCGGCATAGACTTTCGTTTGGGCGGTGACACGCACGATCTCACAACCGACCGCCGCCAGGCCTAACACCTCAGCCACGCAGGCCCGGGTGTCCCGGGTGTCCGAGATGATCATCGACTGCACCCGGATGGGATGGTGCCCGCCAATGCCGACATTTCCCACCATCACCTCGCGGGTTTCACGGCGGGCGTAGTGGAGCAAGTCCGGACAATAACTCAGTGAAACGGGCAACTTCATCGTCGGGCGGGATATTAACCGAGAAATCCCCTCCCGGCAACGCCGGTGTGGCGGGGCGCGCGGACCCTTGAGCCTGAGCTCCCAAGCCAATCATCGGGAAGCAGGTTTTAACCGCAGATGAACACAGATCCATTCAAAATCTCTCTTCATCTGCGTTCATCTGCGGTTAAAACCTCTTCTGGTGCTGCTACATTGAACAGGATTGGCCGGGACGCCCCGCTTCCGGCCCGGGTTCCGGTAATCTTCAGGCCTCGCCAGCCGGTTGGTAACGGCTCAGGCGGACATGAATGGGCAGGCCGCCGCAAGATTGCCCATCGATGGCGACCACGGCGCGGCGGTCGCGAATGTCTGCTGTTAGATGTTCGGGGGTGCCGTGATTGCGCCAGCGGTTGTCCTGCAGTTTCGCGGTGATCCGAAAACCCTCGCCTGACGATGCAACGGCATAACGATAGGGCAGCACCGCCACTTTCAGGAAGGGATCGCAGACACCATGGAGGAGGCGCCGCGGGCCGCGGAAAAACGGCGCGGCCGCCACGCTATCATACCAGCTGACCGCCGGGTCCTCGATGCATGGCACGCGCGCCAGCACGATCGAGAGCAGCGCCAACACCCCGCCGGCCGGACCTTGGAACGGATCGGCATAGAGCACGCCTTCTGCTAGAAACAGCGTGAGTTGTCCGCCATGACGGTTGGAGGCCAGCCGGAAACGCCCGCATTCGTCGAAGTCGAGTTGCAGGATCTCCTCCGTTTCCCCGTTCATGAAATGATAGGTTCCTGGCAGCCAGCCGGAGAAACACGCGTGAAGCGGGGCTGACGGTCGTGCCGGGCGCAGCACGCCGGATTCATGCGGCACTCCTGATAGATGATAGGTCTCCCCGCCGCCACCGGCCCGCCGTTCCACATAATGTTTGAGGACGAAGGGCAGCGTCGCCTCGCCCGGATGCGGGCCGTGCTGCACGTGGACGTGGAGATGCGGGACCGGCGAGCGTCCGGAATTGCCGCATTTCCCCAGCCAGGTTCCCGCCACCACGCGTTGACCGACGGCCACGGCCACCGAGTCCTGGAGGAAATGCGCGAGCATGACATGATAGCCCGCATCCGCGCGCAGCATCACAAAGTTCCCCCAATTGGCCTCCGGGTTGTTGTGGCCGACCGGATTGTCGGGCACCCGGGATTCCACGGCGGCGACTATTCCTGTTAGAGGTGAATATACCGGCGCGTCGAAGATCCTGAAATCGCGCAGGTTGCCATCACCCGCATCCCATGACCCCGCCCCGCCGGGTGCCTCGAAGTCGAGCGCGTGGCACCAGGCCCCCTGATGGGTGATTTTGCCATCGAAGCCCTGGGTGATGACGGATTCACCGACGAATGGCAGGAACAACGCGGGTTGGTGGAAATCCGGAAAGCGCAGGCGCTGGATCTGGACGAGGCGCGCCACGCCCTCGGGTTGCAGGGCGGTCCACGGCGATGCTAACAAACCGCCCGGCCTGGCCACCAGGCGCAGCGCGGCCATCGTCCCGAGCACGATCAGGTTGTATGGCAGCGCGCCTGGGCCCAGCGCCAGCCAGCCCATCACCACACCCAGGGCGACGGCGCACACGGCGGTCAGCGAGGCGCCGACGGCAGCGAGCACGAGGCTGCTCCGGTTGGGAACATGATAACCCGCGCCCAGGGCCACCCCTGCTAACAGGAAGTTGTATCCGCACCAGCCGGTGCCATGCACGCCGGCCGGCAGACCTAACAGACAAAGCGTGGACGCGCCGACAACATAAGCGACGGTGGCCATCAGGCCGCCCAGCGGGGAGCTGAGCACGAAGGCCACATAGACGAGCACGCCGGTCAGGTCGGAAGCCTGGAAGACCATGGCGGAAAAGGCGCGGAAAAAGGCCCGCAGGAATCCGGGCATGACTAACAAATCCACCTGGGTCCACGACGGGCCGGGCATTCCCCATGGCTGCGGGACGCTGCCCATGCCGGCATAGTGCGCCATGGCGACCACCAGCACGGCGGGCAGGCTTTGCACCGAGATTCCCACGCGCGCGCCGATCCAGCCCTGCATGGCGGATGTCAGCATCATCGAAGCCAGCGAGGCGGCCGCCCAAAGCAGGACGGTTGTGGCCGGTGACCACCCGGAGGTCCATGCCAGAAGCATCACCGCGCTGCAGGAAAGCAGCGGGTTGAACAAGAGGAAGCCGTTGCGGATTGAGGCGCGGTCGAGGCCCAGGTGCCATGCGGTGGCCGCCGCCAGCAGCACGCCCGCCAGGCCGGCCAGACCGACCTGCGGCACCAGCAGGCTCAGGCCTAACATCGTCCAGCCGAAGCGCACATCGGTCGAGTAGAAGACCACCGCATAAGTCCTCGGCAGCGCGGCGAGCAGCGAGCGCAACAGCGAGTGTTCGTCGGAAATCCGGTGGGCGCCTTGGGGGAAGGGAATCATGATTCACCAGCGGGACATGGAGTTAACCACAAAGAGCACAAAACGCACCAAACATGATGGGCCACTATGAGGTTGGAATTCATCACGGCAGTTTATCTATCAGGTCTGGGACGGATACAGGGTCGTTGGACGCCAGGTGTGCGGGCAGGAGTTCCGGGCCCTGCACGTCCTCGAGGACTTCGCGGCGGCGGATGACATGCACGCCGCAATCCGGATCGATCATCACCACGGCGGGGCGGTAGGTGATGAACTGCATCGACTGCGTGATGTTATAGGCTCCGACCGGATGAAGCACCACGGGGTCGCCTGTGCGCAATGCGGGCAGCGGGGTTTCCTCGCGGATGACGTCGATGTTCATGCACAGGCAGCCATAGACCGTGGTCGGCAGGACGGCGGATGCGGGCGCGGATGCCGGATAGATCGTGGGTTGGTACCAGGCGGTGGTGTAGAGGATGTTGATGCCGGCATCCAACACAATGGCATTGCGGCGCGATGCGGGGGCGGCGGACGCAACGCCACCTTTGCCGTAGGCAGCAAGGGATAGCGCGGCCTCATGCACCGGGCGTTGTTTCACCGCCACCACGCTGGCGATGAGGTAGCCCGCCTCATCGACCAGTGCGCGGCCGGTTTCCAGATAGAGACGCGGCAGCGCGCGGCCGGCCGGCCAGAGACGTTTGATAGTGCCACAGATCGCATCGGCGTAGGCATCGAAGGTGGGGGTCGCCTGTTCGGGTGGCAGGTACTGGCCGTGCAGGCGCGCGTGGGAGGCGAATCCGCCGCCGAGATTGAGGTATTCGATGGGGCCCGCGCCGGACGCTTCGGCGGCGAGCGCCAGTTGCACCAGTCTTTCGGCGGCGGTGGCATAGGCCTGCGCATCCAGCATGAAGGTGCCGATGTGGCAATGGACACCGCGGACGCGCAGTTTTGTGTTAGATGTGATCCATTGGATCATGCGCAACGCCTCGCCGTTGTCGCCGCAGAATCCGAACTTCGACCACACCGCGTGGGTGCCGGTGTCCAGGTGGATGCGGATGCCGACGGGCAAGGTGGAATTGCGTTCCTCGGCGATGCGCGCGAGGGCGAGCATCTCGTCGCGGTTGTCGATCTGGATCATCGCGCCTTCGTCCACCGCAGTGCGCAACGCCTGGGGGTCCTTCCACGGGCCGTTGAAAATGATATGGTTTCCCGGCACGCCGTTGTGGCGGGCCTTCTGGTATTCGAATCCGGAGACCACCTCCGCGATCGAGCCTTCCTGATGGAACAGCCGGCAAACCGCATTGAGATAATTCGTTTTGTAGGACCATGCGAATTGCACATCCGGATAGACCGACTCGAAGGCCCCGCGGGCCTCGCGGATCCTGTCCCGCAGGTTGCTTTCCGAAAACACGAACAAGGGGCTGCCGTGCTGGCGGATCAATTGATCGACCGGCACGCCATCGATGGCATCCATCACCGGCACGCGGCCATGGCGCTGAGGATTGGCGCTTCCCTGGGCGACACGGCGGATGCTTGGAGAGCTGTAAGGTTCCTTGTTCATGAGGCGAGGGCATGGGCTAACGGGTTCTCATCCATGGCACCGAGCATGGCGGACAATTGACCGATGTCTCCGGTGACTTCCACCTGATGACGCATGAAAAAGCGTCCGGGTGCCAGATCGGGCGGTGCGGTGCAGCGCCCGTCGATGAGCCAGTCGAGCCATGCGGCGGGGAAATTCGCCCCGAGTTGTGCGGGGAATCCGACCCATGCGGGAAAGCGCGGGTTGATCTCTATCAGACGATAAGCGTCGTCGCGGCGGTCGCGGATGAACTCGAGTTCGAACGGGCCGAGCCAGCGGGTTTCCGCGATCAGGCGGCGGGTGATGTCGTCGAGTCTGGGATCGCGCACGATGATCGAGCCGTTGCCCTTGCCCTTGTCGCTGATGACCAACTTTCTAACAGAGCAGGTGCCGGTCACTCCGCCCATGCCGTCGCCGAGGCCGAGCACGTTGAACTCGCTGCCGGTCACGGGTTCCTGCACGAGCAGCGGCGGCCCCCAGTCGGCCAGGATGGCGGCACCCACGGCGGCCAACGCGGCGGGCGTTGCGACGCGCGTGGCATCATAATATTGGCCTTTCAGAAACACCGGATAGCCCATGGATTCGGCCCGTTCCAGCGCTTCCGCCAAATCATGCGCCACGGAAGTCAGCGGCACGGGAACGTCACACTCGGCCGCCAGCACGGGCAGCTTGGACTTGGCGCAGCGCTCGAGCGTCGTGACATCGGGCAGCACGACTTGGATGCCGATCTTCGCGAGTTGGTCCTCATTTCCCGCCAGAAGATGGATTTCCGAGTCCAGCGTGGGGATCATGAGATCGAAGGGGACGAGCGCGCGAATTTCTGTCAGGCGGGCAAGATAGGCAGGAAGCCCGGCGGTGGGATAGGGCATCGCATGGCAGACATCCGGTGCGCCGGGGGCATAGATGCCGCTTTCATAGGCGTCGTAAACAAGGCCCACGATGAAGGCATCCGGCCGGTGTTGGCGGATGGCCGTGACGATGGATGAACCCGGTTGGGGGTTTTCCCCACGATGCATTCCAGTGACGGCGATTCGAAGCGCTTTCATAACCAGTCGAGTTGTTTGAGGTCCCAGAGGAAGGCGTCGATGTCGCAGCGTGCCGCGACCGCATCCACATCCCAGGTGGTGGTGATTTGGGTGACGAGGTCATCGGCGGACGCGCCATGTTGGAGGGCGCGCAGGCAGGCGAGTCCGGTCGGGCTCAGCTGATACCATTTCCAAGAATTAATGTGACAAAATCTACGGATTTGTTAAAACATCGGCATGCCCAGTCAAAAAATGAAGCTTGGTTGCCCTGAAGTTGCGGCAGTGATTGATGCCCTACACGCGAAGGAGCCTGATGGTTGGCGCAAGAACCGGCTACTTGCCGTGAAACTTGCGGCCAAAGGAAAATCAACGTCCGCCGAGATCGCCGATCTATGCGGAGTGGCACGACCTCATCTCTTCAGATGGTTCAAAGCCGTGCGCGAGGGAGGTTTGGATGCACTTCTCAAACGAGACAAACCCGGCCCCAAGGAGGGAACTTGTCGCGGGGTTGCCTCGGAAGTTCTTGCGGAGTTGGAGAAGAAGCTGAGATCTAACGAATTCACAACGGTCGTGCAGGCGCAACGCTGGCTCGAAGAGAAAGAAGGGATCAAGCGTCCCTACAATACGGTTTGGGTTTGGTTAAAAAAACTCGGAGGAGTGCTGTTGGTGCCGCGCCCCAGTCACTCCAAAAAAGATCCCGCGGCAGCCGAGGCATTTCGCAATGAGCTTGGCCAGCGCCTGGAAGCCTTGAAAGTTCCAGCCGGGAGCAAGGTGAAGATCTGGGTGATGGATGAGGCACGCTTCGGATTGCACACGGACATGCGACGACTCTGGAGCATCAAAGGTCAACGCCCAGTGGTCACGCGACAGATCAAATACGAATGGGACTATCTATATGGATCACTCGATGTGGTGAGTGGGCAAGCTCATTTCTGCCAGTTCCCATCCATAAACTTGGAGTGGGATCATGAGTATCTATCAGATCTCACGCGGGTTGACCCCGAGGCAATCCATGTTGTCATCCGCGATCAGGCCGACTTCCACCTGAGGGATGGTGACCTCCGGTTGCCCTCACGTGTGAGAATCATCGATCTGCCCCCCTACAGTCCGGAGCTTAACCCGTGCGAACAGCTTTGGGACATAGTGAAGGATGACATCGGCAACCGTGTTTTCCAAACCATTGAGGCGTTGCGCGACGCCACCCTACCCACGTTGCAGCGTTACTGGGACGATGCCGCCGCTGTCCTGCGCTTGATTGGTCGAGAGTGGATGCTTTTTCAAGCAAACGCTTCGCCGAAAACTCAGGTGTCACATTAATTTAAAGAGATGGTATGATAGCTATCGCCCGAGTTCGGATCAAAGGCGAAGCCGCGGTCGTTGAGCATGAGATCGGTCAGGCGCGGGGACGGATTGGCGGGCGGATTCATTGTTTCTGTTAGATCAGGGGGGATGTCATTTGGCGGTCAGGGCGACGCCCTGGCGTGCGTATGCGTGGTCGGGGCTGATGACGATCAGGCGGCGGAAGCCCTCGAAGGCCTCGCGTTTCTGGCCGGTGTAGTATTTGCACCATGACGCGCCGCTGAGGGCATCCGGATCCTCGGGATAGAGCATGAGCACGCGCTGATAGGCCGCGCACGAGCGCCTGTAATCCTTGCCTTGGAACGCCCCCCAGCCTTCCGCCATCAGCGCGCGGTAGTTGGTGGGTTCGATTTTGAGCACCGACTCGGCGGCGGCGATGGCCGCGGCTCCATCGCCTTTCTGCTGGGCGACATTCAGGAGACCGAGGCGGGGGCTCAGGGCGCCCGGTTGGAGATTGGAGGCAGCCAGATAATAGCGCGCGGCCTCCTCGTATTTTCTCGCGTTGTAGCAGACCCAACCGGAGTGGAGGCTGGCCATGTAGGGGTCGCCTCCACTGTTAGAGAAGGCGTTGAGTTTGGCCAGCGCGGCAGGGGCATCGCTGCCGGACTCCGCGCTGACGGCGGCCTGCCAGAGTTTGCCGAGGGCGGTTTCACGCGGCGGGGGGGCGGACGGTTCCGGTGCGCCGAGGGCCATGGCAACCACGGGAAGCAGCAGCAGGATCAAACGTTTCATGAGGGATAGGGGGGGTGTGCATTCGATCCGGCTGTTTCCGGCTATTGGTTCTGTTCCGGCTGCTCGGGGGCGTCCGCGGGTGGCGACTGCGGATCCTGCGGGCCCCGGGCATCTCTGTTAGATCCTTGTGGGGGAGGCGGAGGACCGAACATCTCGGGGGGAGTGATTTCACCGTCGCCGTTTCTATCAAGTTTCTTGAGGGATTCCTCGGCGTTCTTGAGTTCCTCCGCAGAGATCCTGCCGTTGTGGTCGGTATCGAGGACGGCGAACACCGGCGGGAGCGGGCGGCGGCCTTGCGGGGGCGGGCCTTGCGGTTGCTGACCTTGGGGGGCATCCCCCGGGGTGGATTGGGCACCAGAGCCACCTTTGTCCGCTGGGTTGGCGGGGTCACCCTGTTTGCCCGCGGGGGGTTTTTTGCCTGCGGGGGGCTGCGGGCGCAATTCTTCAGGGGTGAGTTTGCCGTCGCCGTTTTTATCGAGTTTGGCGAGGGCGGCGGCGGCATTCTGGATTTCCTCGGCGGATATCACGCCGTCGTGATTTGCATCGAGGGCGGCCAGCAAGGGTGGGACCGGTGGCGGACCGTGCGGCGGGCGGTGCATCGGGGCTTGTTGGGCGGTGGCGATCGCGCTGGTGAGCAGGGCGATCATCAGTGGCATGGATGTCTTTTTCATGTTGGTATTTGGTTGGATTGCGGTCCCCGGGGGGCCGGTAACCGTGATGATGAAACCGCAGGATTGTGAACTGCGTATGTGGAGAGGGCCACAAAATTGTAAAGTTGTTGTAAAACCTGTGGCAGTGGTCCGCTGCCATCTGCTAATGCTGATGCAGAGATGGAAACTCAGGGCAAGCCCAGGCTCCTGGTCGTGGATGACGACCGCAAGCTCGCCGGGCTGATCCGCGACTATCTAACACCCATGGGTTACCAGGTCGAACTCCGCCACAACGGCCCCGATGGTCTGGCCGAGGCGCTGGCGTCGCCCTATCAGGCGGTGATTCTCGATGTGATGATGCCCGGCATGGATGGCTTCGCGGTGTTGCGCGAGTTGCGGAAGAAATCCGAAGTGCCGGTGCTGATGCTGACCGCGCTGGGCGATGAGGCCGACCGCATCGTGGGGCTGGAGATCGGTGCCGACGATTACCTGCCGAAGACGTTTTCCTCGCGCGAGTTGCTGGCCCGAGTGCGTGCCGTGATCCGGCGCTCCCGCATCCGCGAGGAGGCCGGAGTGGCCCGCGAACTGGTGGCCGGGGCGCTGCGTGTGTGCGAGGAAACCCACACTGCGGTGCTCGACGACCGGCCGCTGGATCTAACAACTCTGGAGTTCGCAATTCTAACATCCCTGCTGAAATCCAGGGGGCGCGTGAAAAGCCGGGAGCGCCTGATCGAGGAGGTGTCCGAGCGGCGCTTCGACGTGTTCGACCGCTCGATCGACGTGCATGTTTCCTCGCTGCGCAGGAAGCTCGGCGATGATGCCAAGAGCCCGCGCTTCATCCGCACCATCCGCGGCATTGGCTATTCATGGTTAGATCAGGAGCAACCCGACCACACCACGCGATGACCACGCCCGTCCGCTTTCCGCTGCTGGCCAAGGTGCTGGGATGGTTGTCCCTGCACCTCGTGCTGCTAGGTGTGGCATTTTTTCTGTTTGTGCGCTGGCAGTTGGGGCTGGGGCTGGATTCGTTGTTGAGCGGCTACGCCGGCGTGCGGATGGGCGACTTCGGGGATGGCGTGATCATGCGGATAGCCGAGCTTCCGGTGAGGAGGTGGAACGAGGTGATCAAGCCGCTGGCGGAGGGGAAGAATGTGAAGGCGGCGGTTTTCGATCCCTCGGGTAAATTGCCTTCCCCTCTGCGGGTGCCGGGCAACGTCATGGCGCGGGCGCGTTCAACCGCGCCGCCGCTGCGCTTGGAACCCGGTCCGCCGATGCAGGGACGCAATCCCCCGCGACCGGATCCGACGCAGCCCGGTCCTCCTCCGCCGGATTTCGAGCCGCCGGGAGCGCCGCCACCGCCTTTCGGGCCACCGCCACGGCTGGGGGATGATCCGAGGCCACCGCGTCCCGCACAGGAACCCGAGCGCAATGCGGGTGCCCGCCTCACAGAATTTACGCCCAAGTCCCGCCCGGCTTTCCTGATGGCGGCGGACAATGGGGATGGATACTGGGCGGGTGTGTTCTTGCACCTTCCTCCAGTTAGAAACCGGCCGAGGCAGCCGGTGCTGATGCTGATCCGATCGGACCGGCTTGATGGTTGCGGGATGTTTTTCGATTTCAAGCCATGGCTTTGGAGTGGAGTGGGCGTGCTGGTTTTGAGTCTGGCGTTCTGGACGCCCTTTGTCTGGCGCATCACGCGTTACCTCCGCCGTCTGACAGCGGCTGCGGACCGCATCGCATCCGGCCAATTCCAGGTTTCCCTGCCGCACCGCGGCGATGACGAACTCGGCAATCTCGGCCGCACCATCGAATCCATGGCGGGACGCCTCGACCATCTGATCTCCGGGCAAAAACGCTTCCTCGGCGATGCCGCCCACGAACTCTGCGCACCACTCGCCCGCATCCGCACCGGCCTCGGCATCCTCGGAATGAAACTCGCCGATGCGGATTTAACAGCACTCGCCTCGATCGAGGCCGACACCGCCGAACTCGCCGCACTGGTCGAGGAGATCCTCGCATTCTCCCGCGTCGGCAACCGCACCCCCTCGACGCGCGAATTTCAGTTAGAACCGCTGGTCCGCGAGGTGCTCGCCCGCGAGGCGGGGGAGGCGAGGGTGGAGGTTTCCATCCCGCCCGGCCTCGCGGTGGTCAGCGACCCAATGTTGTTAGGTCGTGCCTTGGGCAACCTCGTCCGCAACGCCATGGTCCACGCCGGGCCGGATGCCAAGGTTGCGGTGCGTGCCACGGAGGCGGCGGATTCCTTCAGCATCAGCGTTAGTGACGACGGCCCGGGCGTGCCGGCCGGTGAGTTGGACCGGTTGTTCGAGCCGTTCTATCGCTTGGACCGCTCGCGCAGCCGCGACACCGGTGGCAGCGGGCTGGGATTGGCCATCGTGCGTACCGCGCTCCAGGCCTGCGGTGGGGATGCCACGGCGTCGCTGCCCGAGGGCGGCGGATTGGCGGTGACGCTGAAGCTGCCAAAATGACTTATCACTCCGCGGCCTTGGATGCGGGTGCCGCTGGAGCGGCCGGAGTTTCTTTTTTGGGTGACGGGGTTTCCGCCTTGGCACCGGCATGATAGGATGACGAGCGGTAGTCGGTTTGATAGAAACCGGTGCCTTTGAAGAGGATGCCGCCGCCGGTGCCGAGCAGGCGTTTGACCTGGCCGCCGCAGCCCGCTTCAGGGCAGTCGGTGAGTTTGGCGTCGTTCATGCTTTGAAACACCTCGAACCGGTTTCCGCATTTCTGGCATTGGTAATCGTAGTTCGGCATGGCTTGGGGGAGAGACCCGTATCATGATTTCGCACCCGCGCAACCCTTGAGTGGGCCCCGAAGTAAGGACCGGACGGGCAATCGTTCTCAATTAAGAAATTCAAACTGCGGATGGATGCAGATGACCACAGCTCGCGTTAGACCAACTCCGCCACGATCGGATCCACCAGCGCCCGCCCGTGGTGAATGAGAATGACGCGCCCCCCCGCGATGCGGGCGAGGCCTTCCTCCACCAGCGTCGCGGCGCGCATGCGGCCTTCCGTCGTGAGCAGGTCGAGCGCAATCCCCTCGGACGTGCGCAGGCCCAGCGCCACGCGCTCAAGGCGGCGCGCTTCGGAATCGAGGGTTTCGGACTCCACCATGGCATGGCCGATCGCCTGGATGCGGGTGATGTAGGCCGCGGTGTCCGCAATGTTTTTCGACCTAACATCTCCCAGCGTTGAAACCGCAGACGGTCCCAGGCCGAGGTAATCCTCGCCGCGCCAGTAGCCCTGGTTGTGGGACGAGCGCCGACCGGACCTGGCATAGTTGGAGGTTTCGTAGTGGTCGAACCCCTCTGATGTCAGATAATCGTCCGCAAGGTGGAAAAACCGGGCGTCGATGTCCTCCCGGATGGAGACTTCCCCGCGCCGCAGGGATTCGAAAAACGCGGTGTCCTCCTCATAGGTGAGATTGTAGGCGGACAGGTGGCCGGGATCTAACCTAACAGCTCGTTGGAGCGAGGCCAGCCAATCGCCCTCGGACTGCCCGGGCACGGAGAACATCAAATCGATGTTGATCTCGGGAATGCCCGCCGCGCGCAGGATGGACACGGATTCATCGGCCTGTGCGGGATCATGCTCGCGGCCCAGCGTTTCCAACACCTGCGGTGAGAACGACTGGATGCCTAACGAAACGCGCGTCACGCCGAGCTCGCGGAAAAGCCGCGCCTTCTCCAGATCAAAGGTGGCAGGATTGGCTTCCAGCGTGACCTCGTCGAGCCGGGGGAAATCCAAGATCCCGTGCAGAGCGGCAAACAAACGCGTGAGATGGCGCGGCGAGAGCATGCTCGGCGTGCCGCCGCCCAGATACAGCGTGCGCGGCGCGACCGCGGCCTCACCCAACCGCCGCCGCGCTTCTTCTGTTAGAGCGTCGACAAACACCCCGACCGGCGTGCCTCCGGGCGTGTGCTTGTAAAACGAGCAATACGGGCAGACCCGGTGGCAGAAGGGAATGTGGAGATACAACAACAAGGCGGGGGAAGTGTGGCAAATGCCGGGGTGATGGGAAGAAGGAAACAACGTCACCCGCCTTGCCACCGCGAACGGAAAACATTTTCAAGACTTTGGTTTCCTGAAGGTGTGGGATCCGCTTGAGTCTTGATTTGATCTCAATCCTTCCCCGCGCATCTTGCGATCAAATCCGCTGAAAATGCTGGAAACACCGGGAAATCCGGGGTTGACTGGTGCGGTTGCGAAACCCGACTGACACCCGTGAGATACAACGCCTCCATCGCTGATTTTTTCAAGAGCCCGAAATGGGGCAGGAACATGCTGTTAGGAATGGTGACGCTCCTCATCCCCATGATCGGCCAGTTGGTGCTCAGCGGCTGGCATGTGACGATTTTCTGGGCACGCGGGGACGATGACGATCCGGCGCGGTTCCCACCCTTCGATTTTGACCACTTCATGAAGTATCTCGAGCGCGGGCTGTGGCCGTTTCTGGTTTCGCTGGTCGCCTGTTTCGTGTTCGTCCCGGTGATCATGGTGCTGATGTTCGGGCCTCTACTGCTGGGTGGATTCCTGTCCGCCAACGCCGGGCACGGCCACAGCCACGGGGATGCTTTTCCCGCAGTCATCTTTTTTTTGATGTTCGTGATCTATCCGATTTTCATTCTCGCCTTCAACTTCCTGCTCGTCCCCTTGATGCTGCGGGCCACGATCACCCAGGACTTCGCCAATTCCTTCAACTTCGGGTTTGTGAAAAGCTTCCTGACGCTCGTCTGGAAGGAGCTTCTGGTCACGGTGCTCTATCTGTTCGGCGTGGGGCTGTGCCTGATTGTCGTCACCATCATTACCTGTTACATCGGCGGTCTTTTGCTGGCTCCGGTTGTGATTTTCAGTTGGCACCACTTGCAGAAACAGCTCTATCAACTCTACCGCGCTCGTGGCGGGGAGGCCGTGCCACGGGGACCCAAATTGATGGATCTGCCGCCGCCACTGCCCGGATGACCCGCCATGGAACCCTTTAAGAACGCGTTTTCCTATCCCAACGCCCGCCGCATCGCGGACAGCCTCAAGCGCGTCCACCCGGCGTTTTCCCTGCCGCGTTTCAGCCGCGGCCTGGAAGCCGCGCTGGAACCGCTGGAACTCAAGGAGCGCATGGGCCTGATCGCCGACCGCATCGAACGTTGCCTGCCGCCCGGGCCGCCGGAATTGTTCCATATTTTTGTTAGATCGCTGGCGCAAAATGATGATGACTTCGATGGCTTGCGCGGGTTTCTGGTGTGGCCGCTCAGCGAAATCGTGGCCCGCCGGGGACTCGGACATTTCAAGGAATCGATGTCCGCGCTGCGGGAAATGACCAGCCGTTTCACCGCGGAGTTCGCCATCCGCCCGTTCCTGCGCACCCACTGCGGGCGCACGCTCAGGCAATTGCACGCATGGTGCGCGCACCCGGACGAACACGTGCGCCGTCTCGTTTCCGAAGGCAGCCGCCCGTTCCTGCCATGGGGAGGCAACCTTCCTGAGTTGTTAGAACCCCCGCGCCCGACGCTTGCCTTGTTAGAAAAACTCCACCGTGATCCCAGCGACTACGTCCGTCTCTCGGTCGCCAACCACCTCAACGATTTCAGCAAACACCACCCGTCGCTCGTGGTCGGCATCCTCGGGCGCTGGCGCGCGGAAGCACCCGGCGACGCGCGCCAGGAAAAACTTGCCCGCCACGCCTGCCGCACCCTGTTCAAGGCCGGCCACCCCGGCGCGCTCGAGCATCACGGGTTCGGCGGAGCCGAGTCCCTGAAACTCGCAGCATTCGACCTAACAGAATCCTCCGTGGCCCACGGCGGCCATCTCGGCTACCGCCTGGTGATCCACAACTCCGGCCACAAGTCCCTCCGCGTGATGTTCGATTACGCCATCCTGCACCGCAAGGCCAACGGCAGTCTCAGTCCCAAGGTTTTCAAGGGACGCACCCGCGACCTCGCCCCCGGAGAAAGCTGGGAAATCACCGGCCGCCATTCGTTCAAACCCGTGACCACCCGCACCTATCACCCGGGCCTGCACCGCTTCGAACCACGGATCAATGGCAAGGCGTTCCAGTCTTTGGATTTTGTGCTCGATGGTCCGGGTTGACGCACGACAAGGTGAAATTTGCCGGAGTTGCGGTTAGCCATTTTTTGCGGAATTGTTGTAGTCGTATCCTGGTTTTTTTCGTAATTGACCTTTGCCGATGGCCACCAATCGCAATGAATCCTTCCGAATCCAGGCGCTCCAGTTGATGGATGCGGTGCTGGTGTGGCTGGCGTTCTGGTGTGCCTGGCAAACACGGGACCTGGTGCTGGTGTGGCTCCACAAGACCCTTGAAAAGTCGGACCTCCGGGACACCATCAACTGGGTGCTCTACATCGCGGTGCCATTCACTCCCTTGATTCTCGAACATTTCGGTTTTTACGAACACCTGCGCACCAAGACCACCGGCAAATCCATCACCCAACTGATCAAAGCCCTTGCCATGGTCGCGCTCATGATCGGGATGTTCGCCATCTTTGCCAAGCTCTTCGACACCCGGCGCCTGGTGT
The DNA here is from genome assembly GCA_964458895.1 of uncultured Luteolibacter sp. Classification (GTDB taxonomy): domain Bacteria; phylum Verrucomicrobiota; class Verrucomicrobiia; order Verrucomicrobiales; family Akkermansiaceae; genus Luteolibacter. The sequence continues at coordinate 14,646 of CAYWLC010000007.1, forward strand.
TGGGCATCGGTTTCCTGCTGGTGTTCTTTCTCGTGCTCCTGCGTGACCGGCTGACCTCGCAATGGTTCAAGCGGCGCACGCTGCTGGACGCAGCCAAAGAACGGGTGGTCATCGCCGGTTCCGGCACGGAAATGGACCTTCTCTTCAGCGAACTCGACCCTGAAATCACCGAGGGCTGGAACGTCGTCGAACACTTCGATCTCGAATTGAGAAGCGTGGACGATTTGTTTGACCTCCTGAAAAAACAATCCGTCTCGCGGGTGATATTCGCCGCCAAGGAAACGGGTTTCGACAAGGTGGCGCGGGCCGTGGAAGCCTGCGAATTGCAGGGCGTGGAAGCATGGATCTCCGCTTCGTTCATCCGCACCCAGATCGCACGTCCGGTGTTCGATGCCGTGGGCAACAAGCCGATGCTGGTGCTGCGCTCAACTCCGGAACTCTCGTGGGAATTGCTGTGCAAGGGCGTTCTTGACCGCGTGGGAGCCACCCTGACCATCCTCCTCACTTCGCCACTCTGGATCGTCGCCATGATCGGCATCCGCCTGAAAAGCCCGGGTGCTCCGGTGTTTTTCTCCCAAATGCGCGCCGGGCGCTACGGCCAGCCGTTCAGGATGTGGAAATTCCGGACCATGGTGGCCAATGCCGAAGATCTGTTAGACGGGATCAAGCAGGATCACGGCAACCAGATGGAAGGCCCGGTTTTCAAGTTGAAAAAGGACCCGCGCATTTTCCCGTTCGGCGCGATGTTGCGCAAATTCAGCATCGATGAACTCCCCCAGTTGATCAATGTGGTGATGGGCGACATGAGCCTCGTCGGCCCGCGCCCGCTGCCGCTCTACGAGGTCGAGGCCTTCCCTGAGTTTTCCCACCGCCGCCGCCTCAGCGTGAAACCCGGCATCACCTGCGAATGGCAGGTCGGCGGCAGAAACAAGATCTCGAGCTTTGAAGCATGGGTGGAAATGGACCTGCGATACATTGACAACTGGTCGTTGTGGCTGGATCTGACCATTCTCGTGCGGACCATTCCCGCGGTGCTCTTCGGCAAGGGCGCGCAGTGAGTCATAACGACCTAACAACCCGTCCGCCGGGCCTTCCAGCCCATGCGGGAATTCAGCTCTTGACCCGGTCCCAATCGACCTGATCGCTCGCGAAGTTTGTTAGAAACTCACGGAGCTTGCCATCCGCCTCGGCCTCCGGGATTTCCTTATCGGTCATCGGGGTCTTGCCATACCACATTGAGGCGGAGACATAGGCCCAACGCTGGTCCATCCCCCTGATCAAGCGGTCCTTGATATCGATGAAGGTGCGCTCCAGGTGATCGGTCGTGATCCGATCATACCCGACGAAAAAGTAATAGGTCACACAGTTGAAGCGTCTCACGGGGCCACCCTTGTATTCGGGAAAGGATTGCACGGAAAGCAGGCGTTTGACCTCAAACGTGCGTCCGTTCGGCAGCTTGATGTTCATCTTGCCGGACGAGGTGATCACATGCCCCTGGGCCGGCATGCAGCGTTCCGGGCGGTGGATGGAGGTATTCAAATCACTGCCTGACAACACGATGGATAGATCGATGCGGTCCGGGACGATGTTGCCAGCCACATCATACTCGCCGCGGCGCGGTTTCAGGCAGATGGCCTTGGCGAATCCGGTTTCCTGTCCCAGGGTTCCCACTTCCGCCTCGCTTGGGCCGATGGTCTTGAACCACCATCCACCCAGACTGCCGGGCAGCTCCATCCGGGCCGCGGATTGCGCGGTCTTGCCCGCCTGCGGCAGGAGATAGACCGCACCCAGCGCGGAACCTAACAACAATGGCAGCCACCATGCGTTCCACTTCATGATTCGGGAGTCGGAGGTTCGGGTTGGCCGCCATCATCCGCCCGGGTGACCGTCACCCGCCGGAGTTGCCTGCGGTTTTCTTTGCGCCACGGCAGCCCGCCTTCCAACAGCGAATGCAGGATGAGCAGCAGCATGAGCGAAAATGGATAGAACAACAACAAGCCCGACCAATCGTGCCAGGTGCTCCGCGCCCATTTGGCGTCGCCGTATTCACCAATCACGAAAATCGAAATAAGGCGCAGCGTGTTGCCGAGGATGGCGAGCGGAAAAGCGGATAGAAACAGGATCGCCCGCTTCCAAAACGCCAGATTCGCGGCGCACGCCCACGCACCCGAAATCATCATCAGCGCCATCAGCGATCGGATGCCGCTGCAGCCTTTGGCGATCTCAAGCGGGTCCCATTTTCCGTGAGCGGAGGAAATCTCGTTGCCCTGGACGAGGGTGTCGACTCCGAACAGCGACGCCCCTTGGTGCGCCATGGATGTTGCTAGAATCTGCAACTGGTTGGTTGCCTGCTGGAAACTCGGCGGGGGTATGGCTAACCAAAAGAAAAACAAGGGGAAAAAAAGAATCCTGGCAACCCGCCAGCCCCATAAATACCAAACGCCACCCCACACTAGGAACGGCAGCCCGCCCAGCGCGATGCGCGGTTGCAGGGTTCGGTAGCCGACCGCATAAAGGAGTGCTCCAAGAAAGACCACCAGCAATCCCCAGGCGCTGCCCTTTCCCACGGCGGCCTTGAGACTCTGGTAGCGGTAAATCACCAAGCCTACGATCACCAGCGGGAAAAAGGGTCCATGTTGATAGTCGTTTTCACCGTTCCAAGCGGCCCACAGCCATTGCAGGGCGGTCTGTCCGCGGTCCCCGCCGTAGCGGTGTTCAAATCCGAAAAACCATAACAAGAGCATCATCGTGGCGATGACAGGACCCACATACGACCTCCCCATCGGTTCTTTCTCGGCGAAACGAGTCCCGTCGATGGGGGTGGGTTCAATGGGTGCGGAGGGCATCGGCGGATGGGATGAAAGGTTTTGTGAGCAAAGTATTGCCGTCCTGTTCTCCGCTGTCAACAATCCTCCGCCCTGCCCTTCCCGACCCCCATCTGTCATGAAAATCATCAGTGGAACCGCCCATCGATCGCTCGCCGAACGCATCGCCGACAGCATCGGCCAATCACTTGCCGATGTCCAGGTCAACGCCTTCCCCGATGGCGAAACCTTCGTCAAAATCAATGAAAACATCCGCGGCGAGGATGTGTTCATCGTCCAGCCGAGTTGCCCGCCGACCAACCACAACATCATGGAGTTGTTGATCATGGTGGACGCCGCCCGCCGTGCCAGTGCCGAGCGCATTACGGCGGTCATGCCGTTTTTCGGATACGCCCGGCAGGATCGCAAAGACCAGCCGCGCGTCCCCATCACCGCCAAGCTGGTGGCCAACCTGCTCACCTCCGCCGGCGTCAACCGCGTCCTCACCATGGACCTCCACGCCCCGCAGATCCAAGGGTTTTTCGATATCCCGGTGGACCACCTCTACGCCAAATCCGTCCTCATCGGCTACCTCCGCGAACGCCACCCGGACACCTCCAATCTAACCGTCGTTTCGCCCGACGTCGGCGGCGTCAAGATGGCCCGCTCCTACGCGGAGGCCCTCGGAGCCGAACTCGCCATCGTCGCCAAACACCGTGTGAACGCCACTCGCGTGGAGGCCATGAATGTGATCGGTGATGTGGAGGGGCGCGATGTTCTGTTAGTGGATGACATGACTGAAACCGCAGGCACCCTGGTGGCCGCCGTGGAAATCCTCCATCAGAACGGAGCCAAGCGCGTTTTCGCCGGCATTTCTCACGCCGTGCTCGGTGAACTCGCCCACGAGCGCATTAGCAAAGCCAACATCGAGGAAGTCATCACCACCGATTCCGTCCCGCAGGCCGCCGGCCCGAAAGTGCATGTGGTGGGCATCGCCCCGCTGCTCGGCGAGGCGATCCGGCGGATTCACGAGGGCCATTCGATCACCTCGTTGTTCACCATTTGACCTTGTCGCGGGATAATGTCCGCCCAGCATGAAGAAATTTTTGACAAGCGCCCGTCTCCCCGCTACACAGCCCGCCCCGCACCGGAGTTTCCAACCACTCCACGAACGATCCCAACCTCACCGCCTTCTCCGTCATGGCCCAGAAAACCACACTCAAAGCTGCAACGCGCGCCCGCACCGGCCGCCTCAATCAAATGCGTCGTGAAGGCTGGCTGCCTTCCGTCATGTACGGACGCGGCGCCCAAAACAAAAACCTCAAGGTGGATGCCAAGTCGTTCTCCGAACTTCTCGCCAAAAGCAGCTCGGACAACATCATCATCAATCTTGAAATCGATGGCGAAGGCACCCGCCTCGCGTTCCTCCAAGCCATCCAACACGACCCGATCTCCGGCGTGGCGGTGCATGCCGACTTCCTCGCCATCGACGAAAAAACCGAAATCACCGCGCACATTCCGGCCCACCTCCACGGCGAGGCACCCGGCGTCAAGGCCGGCGGCGTGGTCGAACAATACGTCCATGCCATCGAAATCATCTGCGTTCCGGATGATCTCCCCGATGCCCTCGAAATCGACATCAGCACGCTTGAATTGGGTGACTCACTCCACGTCGGCGATATCAATTATCCCAAGGGCGTGCGCCCGACCCATGCCAAGAACGTGGTCATCGTCCATATCGGTCGCGCCGGCTCCGGTGCCGATCTGGAGGAAGCCACCGCCGCCGCGACCCCGGAGGCCGCAGCTCCTGCCGCCGCCGTCGCCAAACCCGCCGCCGCCAAATCCGCCGCCGCCAAATCCTGATCCCCAACACCCATTCGCCCTTCTCCAAACCGCCCGAGCCATGCCATGGCCACGGGCGGTTTTTTGCCATGGGTTGTTTGGGGCCAAGCGATTTGAATTGGATCGATTTCAAATTTGAAATTTGAAATTTGAAATTTGAAATATCAGATTTCAGCCTTTCAGCTTTTACCTTCATGCCCTTCTCGCTCATCGTTGGCCTCGGCAATCCCGGGCGGCAATATGAAGACACCCGACACAACGTCGGCTTCATGTTGTTAGACCGTCTGGGGGCGGCCTCCGGCGTGGTCTTCCACTCGGTGCCCAAGTGGCAATGCCACCTCGCCAAACTCCCGGACGGCGGCACCCTGCTGCTCAAACCCCAGACTTTCATGAACCTCAGCGGTCGCAGCGTGCGCCAGGTCGCCGCGTTCTATCAATGGCCGCCGGATCAATTGCTCGTGATCCACGACGATGCCGCCCTGCCGCTCGGCACCCTGCGCTTCCGCGAAAAAGGCAGCGCCGGTGGCCACAATGGCATCAAATCCTTGATCGAACATCTGGGAAGCGACAGTTTTTCCCGCCTCAAAATCGGCATCGGCGACAGCCAACCGGGCCAAATGGTCGGACACGTGCTGGGAAAATTTTCGCCCGACGAACGCCCGGTTCTGGAAAACACGCTTGCCACGGCGCTCGAAGCCGTGCAGCTTGCGCGTTCCCAAGGCATCGCCACCGCAGCGAACCGCTTCCACATCCGCATTCCATCACCCCAATCGCAAACCGATGAGCCGCAAATACCAGGGACTGATTGTCCTTAACACCAAATCCCTCGAAGGCACCGTGGACGAACTCGTCACCGCCGTTTCCAAAGAACTCGAAGCCGAAGGGGCTCAGCTTGAAAAAATCACCCAGCTCGGCCGCCGCCAGTTCGCCTACAATTCCAGACACCTCGAGGCCGGACATTACGTGAACTACACGTTCCAAGGTGCCCCGGACATCGTCTCCAGAATCCAAGAGCGCCTGCGCCTCAATGGACACGTCCACCTCCAACATTTCCAACGCCTCGCTTGACCTGAATAATTGTTCACCAGAACAGTTTTTTTGCTTGCCATCCGACGTCTGAATTTCTTATCTCTCCACCGCTATGGCCAATCTGAACAAAGTCATGCTCATCGGGAATCTTACCCGGGACCCTGAATTGCGCTACACTCCCAAGGGCACCGCAGTCGCGGACATCTCCCTTGCCATCAACCGGATCTGGAACAACGAGCAAAACCAAAAGCAGGAAGAAACCATCTTTGTCGATGTCACGCTCTGGGGCCGCCAAGCGGAACTCGCCCAGCAATACCTCACCAAGGGCCGCGGTGCCTACATCGAGGGTCGCCTGCAAATGGATACCTGGGACGATAAGGAAACCGGTAAAAAACGCAGTAAACTCAAAGTCATCGGCGAGAGCCTGCAATTCCTGCCCGATGGCCGCGGCGGAGCCGCCGCGGGCAACAGCCATGCCGCCACCCATTCCCAAGCGTCCCCGCGCCCGCCTCAACAAGACGCGCGCCCACCCCAAGGAGCCTCGGCCGCCACCCCCGACGAATTCCAGGAAGAGGACGAAATCCCATTCTGACCGCCATGAAGTGCGCCCCCCTTGGCGCATGAGATCCGCCCGATCCGCCCGATCCGCGCCCGTGCAAATGAAAAGCGCGCATCGGAATTCCCCCCGGAGTTCTCGACGCGCGCCTTTTTCCAACCGCTCCTGCTCTTGCCCTGTTCGGTGAATTTCCCCCCGGAGATCCATCGAAACACTCAGGCTGAACCTGGCAGTGGTTGGCATCCGTTAGGCCGAAGCCGTCGCGGAATTACCGAAGGCTAACGAAATGTTAAAATATCCATAGTTCTTTATGGGATCAATTGCGGCCAAGTGGTCCCAAAACCGGACATGCACGGGGCCGCGACGGGCTCTTGCGTCATGCCGGAGGTAAGGAGAATGGACGTCTCGTCCGTCATTGCCCGTGATAAGAAAATCGAACCGCAGGCCCTTCTACCAACCTTTTGCGGCGATTTTTTGGCGCAACCGCATAGGCGACAGGTCTACAAACACGCCACCTTGCTTGCAATGATGGCCGTCCTCAGGACGAACCCTTGGGAAGGTGTTTGTCGCAGTATTCCATGCCATCGCGCCCGACGCGGAACTCCAAGTCGGCATTCTCGCGCTCGGTGGCTCCACACACCGCGCATTGGTGTAAAGCAGTGGAGCGGGCGGCGGCGGCATGGAGTTTGAACTCGCCGCGCCGTTTGAGGTGTTTCACTCCGCCGGCCAGGATCGCGTTGCCAAGGCCGGCACCCGCACCTGTTAGAAAACCAAACAGGTGGGCCCAGTTCGCCACCGGACCCAGCGCGCCGGTGAAGCACACCGCCAGCCATGCCAGCATGATGAAAACCGTTTGTTTATCCAAGGCGAACGAGGGGGCGGGATGGCAGCGCCCGTGCAGCAATAAATAGCCGAACAAGCCATAATTCACGCCCGACATGCCGCCGAAGTTGGTTCCCTTGATGAGCGCCTGCGCGGTATTGGAGACCAGAGCCACCGCCAATACCAGCAGCACGTAGCGCCATGACCGGTAACGGATTTCCAGCACCGCGCCCAGCGTCCACAGCCAGTAGAGGTTGAAGATGATGTGCATCATGCCGAAGTGCGGGAACATCGGAGTGAACAACCGCCATACCTGCCCGGACTTGATATCGGTTAGAGGATCATTGGCTTTGATGTCATGATGGAGGTCGGCGAGTTGCGCGGATAATTCCGTGAACGCGGGGTCATCCTCTGCCACCCCGTCCTCTGCCAGCGCCCGGTCTTTTTCTATCAGAGAATCCATTCTGTCAAACAGGTCCCGCCGTTGGGTCTGCGATTGGAAATACATCCAATCCTCGTTGGCCATGTTGTCACCCAGCTGCGTGCGGAACGCGGTGATAAGGCAGATGGCGATCATGAGCAGGGTGGCGGGCACGTTGTTCCATGCCTTGATCGGGCGACGGTGTTTGGCATCCCGCGGATTCGGCGGCCATGATGAGGGGGAATTCATCAGGAAATCATGGCGGTTTGGGCGATCCGGAGCAGCATCGCCTCGCCGAGGTGGGGGCCCAGGATCTGCAGGCCGACCGGCAGGTTCTTGCCGCCGTCGAAATCAGTCACTCCGCAGGGCACGGAAATTCCGGGGATGCCGGCGAGGTTGGCCGAGAGGGTGAAAATGTCTGATAGATATTCGTGCAGCGGGTCGTTGGCAAAGGTGCCGATCCGGCGTGCGGGCGTGGGGGCGACCGGAGACACGATGGCATCGACGGTTAGAAATGCGTTCTCGAAATCCCTGCGGATCAAGGTGCGGACTTTCTGGGCGCGTCCGTAGTAGGCGTCGTAATAACCCGATGAGAGCACATAAGTGCCGAGGATGATCCGGCGTTTCACCTCCGGGCCGAACCCCTGCTCGCGGGATTTTTGGTAAAGGTCGGAAATGTCAGCCGGATTTGCGGCGCGGTGGCCGTAGCGGATGCCGTCGAAGCGCGACAGGTTGGATGAGGCCTCGGCCGGCGCGATGACATAGTAGGTGGCCACGGCGTGCCGGGTGTGGGGCAGTGAGACGGCGACGATCTCCGCGCCCCGTGCGGCGAGTTGTTGGATCGCTGACTCAACGTTTTTTCTAACACCCGGGTCGATGCCATCCTCGAAATATTCCTTGGGCACGCCGAGTTTGAGACCTTTCACGCCGTCATTCAGGCCTGCCAGATAGTCCGGCACCGGGACATCGAGGGAAGTGGAATCCGCGGGATCGAAACCGGCGATGGCCTGCAATAGGAGCGCGGCGTCCTCGACGCTGCGTGTGATCGGGCCGATCTGATCGAGCGAGGAGGCGAAGGCGACCAGACCGTAGCGGGAAACCCGGCCGTAGGAGGGTTTGAGGCCGATCACGCCGCAGTGGGACGCGGGTTGGCGGATCGAGCCACCGGTGTCGGAGCCAAGCGCGGCGATGGCGGTTAGATCCGCCACGGCTGCGGCGGATCCGCCGGAAGATCCACCGGGAATACGGGAGGGATCGTGCGGGTTGCGGGTGGTTTTCAGCGCCGAGTTTTCAGTGGATGAGCCCATCGCGAACTCGTCCATGTTCATGCGTCCGAAAGGGATGGCTCCGGCCGCCCGGAGTTTTCTAACCACGGTGGCGTCGTAGGGTGACCGGTAGTTTTTTGCTAGAAACTTCGAGCCGCAGGTGCAGGGTTGGCCGGACACGTTCATGTTGTCCTTGAGGGCGATCGGGATGCCGCCCAGAGGAAGTGTTAGATCGGCGCCGGCGGCTTCGGCCAGCGCGGTTTCCAGATCGCGGGTGAGATAGGCTCCGGTTAGAGAGTCGCGGTCGGCTATCTGTGCGTCGAGTTGCCGGAGTATGTCGGCGGGTGTGATTCCACCGGAGCGGAGTTGCTGGCGGAGTTGGGTGATGGACATGGGTGGGTAAATGCTGAAATGCTGAGATACTGAAACACCGAGATTCAGGCATCGGTGACCACCTTGGGCACACGGATCTGGCCATGAGCATGGTCCGGGGCGTTTTGCAGCACGGCCATGGGAGGCAGGCTGTCATGGGGGACGTCCGCCCGCATCCGTCCGAATACGGGAGCCGGGTGCGCGGTGGGCTCGATGGCGGTGACATCCAGCGTCGCCAGAGCCTCGACATGCCGCAGAATGTCTTCCAACTGGGGTTGAAACAACGCGACCTCCGGGTCGCTGAGTTCGAGGCGCGCGAGACTGGCGATGTGGCGGACGTCGATGAGGTGGTGCGACATAGCCGGAGCCTCAGGAAAACGAGGGCGTTTTCCAAGTGCCAAGTTACGGGAATGAAAAACTCGGAAATTTGAAAATTTTTCGGTCGGGCCGGATCACTCAGCATTCAGGGCCTCGATTTGTTTTCCGGTTTTTTCGGCATCCAGCGGTTTTCCGGCGGCTTCGAAGGCCCGTTTGAGGCCCAAAAGGGCAATCATGTCGTTGGGAAACGCGACGAGTGCCGCCTGAAAAGCTTCGCTGGCTTGATCGGGTTTTTGGGTCGCCAGAAAGAAGTGACCGAGCCGCGCGGACATCGGCGTGAGCAGCATGGGCGGGCAAAGCATCGGTTCCGGGCGTTGGAGGTCGGCGGCGGAACTGAACCAGTTGTATGCCAGTTCACGTTTTTCCGCAGGACCGGCCATGGCCAGGCGTCCGCGCACGTCACTGGCAAGCACCTGGAGGGCGATGAATGCCCGATTCCATGAGGATCGTTCGCCGTTGTCGCTGGCGGCGGCTTGGGTGTTAGACATGGCCTCCCCGTGTTGGGTCAACGCGGCGACGACATTGCGCGCTTCCTCGAATTCTCCGGCGTCGATCAGGCGTTGGGCATCCAAGGCGAAGCGCAGTCCGTCGATCCACCAACAGGCGAGGCTGTGCTTGCGCAGGATCTTGGTTTCGTCGGGCTTGGGCAATGAGCGGGTGGCTTCGTTAGGGTTTCCGGGCAAGCTGCGGTGAATGAGGATTCGGGCCGGCAGGGTTTTGGTGTCCCAGAGCAGGCAGCGGACGCCGGGAGACGTGAGGCGGTCCGCAGGCACGGGCGTGGCCGCCATCTGACGGGCCGCGGCATACGCGGAATCGAAGTCACCCTTGGAAACAAGGGATATGCTGCGATAGCACTCGGATTTCAGCCATTCCGGGCAATCCGCGAGGGTGACCTTGTTAGCCGTCATCCAGTGCTGGAACAACGATGAAGCGCGGCCAAAAGCCGAGGCGGCCTCGGCATGTTTCCCGCAACGCCACAGATAGTGCCCTAACACATAAACATACGGCGGGTAGTCCGGCACCATTTGATTGAGTTTCCGTGCCATCTCCAGCGAAGCGCCCAGATCCGGGCCTTCCGCCCGAATCAAAAGCAGGGCGTTGAGCGGCACGGGGCTTTGCGGGTGCTTCCCAACCAGTTCCAACAAACTTTTTTCCGCAGCTTCCTGGTCGGGCGTGGCATCCCCCGAGGTGTTGTATCCGCCGCGACTGAAAAGCGCGGCGAAAACGCCTGCTTGAAGTTCGTTGGGGAATTGATTGGAAACCTTGCGGAAGGCGGAGGCACCCCCGGCAGGCCCCTCTTGAAGGTATTTGACCAGTCCATAGGCGTATCCGCGCTCAAGCTCGGTGCCTTTGCCATGATCCAGCAGGGCCAGCAATCGATCCGTGGCCGCGTTGCGTGCCTCATCGGTTTCGGGCGATGGAATGAGTAGGGACATGACCATCCCCCAGTGGGCCAGAAGGCAATCGGGATCCTCCCTCATGGCAGCGGCGAAATGACGGCTGGCCTCGAAATCCCACCCCCCGTGCAGGTGATTCAGTCCTTGGTTGACCTCAGTTTGCGCCTCATCGGTGGCGGCACTCACCGCCATCCGGAGGCCGCCCGGGAAGGTCATCAGGGTGGGCTTGCCCAGAGCCTTGACCGCGCGGGGGATGGCATCCTCCACACTCGAGAGGTCCGCAGCCCGGGTATTCGCGCCAAGAGCCACCATCATCATGCATCCCGCGATCAGCCATGGCTTCATGGCCGATAGCATGATCCTCTCAGTCTGGATTTCAAAGCAAAATGACCGCCTCTGCGAAATCGGCAAAACCACCCGCGATATTTTTGGAAAATTAAAAAAAAGCCTTGATAGGAGTCGGCATCCTGCCTTAGGTTGCCTTGCGAAAGCGCGGGCATAGCTTAATGGTAAAGCCCTAGCCTTACAAGCTAGACACGCGGGTTCGATTCCCGCTGCCCGCTCCACGTGCTTCCAACTCAATTTCCCAAGAATACCGATCATGAAAAAAACCATCGTTTGCGCCGTAATTAGCGCTGTTTTTGGAGGTGTTTCCGCATTTGGCGCTGTGGATTGTTCGAAGGCCTCTCTTGCAGTTAAATCCGCTGTGACCGCCGATCAGGAGAAGGTCTTGGAAATCGTCTCAAAAGAGGTTTCCACCGCACCGGATTGTGCTTGTGAAGTGGTCAAAGCCGCCATCGAGGCATCCAGCGCCAACCCAGACAAGGTGGCTTTGATCGTGGAAACCGCCGTCACCGCCGCTCCCGAGCAAATGCGGATTATTTCCCAGTGCGCCGTGGCAGTAGCTCCGGATGCGCTCGCCAAAGTGCAGGCGGTTATCGCCAAACTCGATCCGAACGGTGGCAAAACCGGCAAAAGTGCCAAGGGTGTGATCGACGCAAAAGACGCAAAATCTCCCGGAGAAGTGGCCGCCATGCCCAATCCTCTGGACTTTCCAGGCCAAGGCCCGGTTGGCCCGATCCCCGGCGGCCCCGGGGGCTTCCCGCTGATTCCGATTTACCCGCCCATCATCATTCCGAACCCGCCGGAGGTTACCAGCGTGAATCCCGCAGTGGTCGCGCGCCGTTGAGGCGGGGTAAGAATGAATTTCCATGCACACCTTCCGATGAAAATGAAACGAATGCTCCCCCTCGGTGTCTTTGCACTGTTAGCCACGGGTTCGGCCAGCGCGCAAGGTCTTTACCTCTACGACGCCGGTTCCGCAGCCAAGGAGTCGCTACCGCTGAAATGGGTCGTAGGAGTCAATGTGATTTATGATGACAATGTGAACCCGGGGTATGGACCCAAGGATAGTTCCTTTGCCTTGAATCCTTCCGTCGGCCTATCTTTTGTCAGCATGACTCCCCAAACCACGTGGGATGTGTATGCGCGACTTGGCTTGATCTATTATTTGGATGCGCCATCGGGCTCGAATGATGTGAACAGCCAGTCGCGGGTGGGCGTCAACTTCACGCATCGGTTTTCCGAGCGCCTGCGTATCTCGAGCATGAACTTCGCCTCCTATGAGTTGGAGCCCGATTATTCTTATGGATATGCGTCCTCCCGCCAACAGGGGGAATACTTTTTCTGGCAATCCGACAATTCGGTCGGTTATCGTTGGTCGCCTCGCGTCGCCACCTATACCGGCTTGCTCCTGAGCGGAACGCAATATGCGGATGTTCCTGACAATGACCGCCTATCCTGGCAGATTTACAACCAGTTCCGCTTTCAGCTGACTCCTCAAACGGTGCTGACCTTTGACGCCCGCTATGGCCAGACCACCGGCAACGGGAACTCCTCCGATTACTCCGACCAGTATTATCTGGTGGGTGCCGAACATCGTTTCAGCCCGAATACGATTGGGATTATTCGTGCGGGTATCCAATTTCATGATGTGGACGGTGGCAGCAATTCCTCAAGTCCTTATGCGGAATTCGCCCTCAACTCCCAAGTCAATCAGCAACTGTCGGTGCGCTCATACGCACGCTTCGGGATCGAAGGTTACGACACCGTTCAGCTCGATCCGGAGACAAACCGTCTGGTTGTTTTTGATGATCGCCAGACCTTACGATTCGGATTGTCTGCGGAATACGCGGTGACTCCGAAGTTTTCGGTGTTCGGTGGAGTCGATTACATCCCGTCAAGCTACGGCTCGGGACGCAACATCTCGGCCCCTTACACCTCGGTTTCGGATATCAGTGAGGATATCCTGAATGCCTACATCGGCGTGTCCATGAAGTTCAATGACCGTTTCACCGGCACGCTGTCCTACAACCACACCACTTCCAACTCGGACATCGCAGCTGAGGACTACAATCGGAACCGTATCAGCCTGGGCGTGAGTGCCGAGTTCTGATCCGCCGCCTCTTTCCTGCTTTGAACCACAAGCCTCTCTAAGAACCATCATTGGATTGATTATGAACCTCCCGCAATGTGCCTCATTGCGGGAGTTCTTGTTTCGACTGGACCTCACATGAATTTGTGAAAGATTGACTCATGAACCACTCCGCACCACAACAAAACGAAACCGCCCTTCACGCGGTGGATTATTGGCAGGTAATCAAGAACCGCTATGGGATCATTTTGCTGACCCTGTTGCTAGTATTCATGACGGCCGCAGTCATTACCTACGTGATGCCCAAGAAATATGAAAGTGAGGCGGTCATCGAAGTGAAGCCAAGGGCAACGGGCATGACCGTGTTCGAACGCCAGCGTGGCGACTTTTCGGGGGCCAGCATGATGACCGCACAGTTTTTCGGCACGGAGTTTGAGAAAATCAAAAGTCGCAACGCGCTCGAAAAAGTGGTGGACAACCTGTCGTTGCTCAACCGCTGGGGCGTGGACAAGGAAACCGCCATACGGATTCTCAAGGGCATCGTGAACACCCAGAACCTCCGGGGAACGGACTTGATTTCCATTCGTGTCCGCCACGCCAGCAAAGTGGATGCACGGGACATCACCCAAGAGGTTTCCAAGGCCTACAAGGATTACCGCGCCGAGATCGAAAACAGGGATGCCGAAAAAGCCCTCCACGAATTGAACAAAGCCGTCCGAGATCAGGAGGATAAGGTGGAGGAACGCCGGAAACTCCTCGCCATCATCGTCCGCACCAAAGGCATCATCTACAAGGGAACCGACTCGTTTTACGGCCAATCCGGCGTCGATGAGGACCAAGGAGCCAGAAACGCGCTCCAGGATTTCGAAAAACTTGAAACCGAAAAAATGCAACTGCAGAGCCAGATCAAAGCCCTGCTCAAATATGATAGTGACCAATTGATGGTTTACGCCGCAGGCCTTGAATTGCCCGACAACATCATCCGCAACCTGCTGCCACAATATCAGGAAGCCAAGCGCACGGTGGACACGCTCAAAACCAGCGGTCTGGGCGACAACCACCCCACGGTTCTCGCGGCTGTTGGTCAGGTCAAGAACATGAAGGACCAGTTAGATGAAGGGGTGGTCAACCTGCGAGCCACCTTGCAGGCCCAGTTGGACATGGCGGAAAGCCGGCTCAAGACCGTCGAAGTGAGAAAGAATGAAACCCGCGATGAAGCCATCAAACGGGGCTTGGATGCGCAGGATTATGTCGATGCCAAGAAGGATTTTGAGACCGACCAACAGCTTCTCCAGGAGATGAGGCTCAAACAAATCACTGAAGTCATTGCGCGCAGAATGCCCGCCGAAAGCGTGGTGATGCACGATCAACCGATGATTTCGGAAAGCCCGGTCAGTCCGAATGTCACTCTCAATCTCATTTTGGGCGCGGTCGTCGGACTCATCTTCGGCGTCGGCATCGCCTTCTTCCTTGAATATCTCGATACCTCGGTCAAAACCCTCGAAGATGTGGAGCGATATCTGCAAGTGCCCGTCCTCGCGGTGATTCCAAAGGATGTCGGCATCTTACACAAACAAGGCGGCTCCAGTCCGGATGCCGAGGCCTATCGCATCTTGCGGACCAATATCGAATTCAACCGCAAAAACCCGGAAGACAACGCCATCACCGTGGTCTCCGGCGGTGCGGGTGAAGGAAAATCCACGACCTTGGTCAACCTTGCCTACATCTGCGCCCAGGGCGGATATACCACACTGATGATCGATGCCGACCTGCGCCGCCCGCGCCTGCACACGTTCTTTGACATCAACAATGCGGTGGGTCTGACCAATTATCTAACCACCGAGCTGATGTTGGAAGACGTGATTCTCCAAACACCGGTTGACAACCTGTATTTCATGCCGTCCGGGATTCTGCCCACCGATGCGGCCGGCATCCTCAACTCGCGCCGGATGTCGGAATTGATCCAGGACGTCAAGCAGCGCTTCGACCTCGTGTTGGTGGATAGCCCGCCGATTCTCGGGGTGAGCGACGCCTCGGTGCTGGCCAGTGAGGTCGATCTAACCATGGTTGTGATCCAGCATCGCAAACTGCCGAGAAACATGCTCTTGCGCGTGAAACAAGCGGTCGAGAACGTGGGTGGAAACGTCATTGGCGTGGTCCTCAACAATGTGGATGTCCGCAGTGACAGCCAGTATCAGTATTACACCAGTTATTATACCTACTACGCGCCTTCCGAATCCCAGGGCACGGCCGCCATGCCGCCCCCCGCCTCGTCCGCCTCTCCCGCGAAACCGCAGCCTGCGCCCGCTTCGCGTGGCAATGATTCCGAACTCTATTGACAACCGCCCTCATCATGACAATGAACATGAAATCATTTCTAACAGCATTGTTCGCGTTGTTGTTAGCCGCGCTCCCGGCGTTCGGGCAGATCCAGCCGAATCAAAGCGTCCGCATCACGATATCCGGGGTTCCGGCGGAGGAGAAGAACCGGATAGACGGGGACTATCCGGTGGCGGCCAACGGCACGATCAACATGCCGTTCATTGGCGCGGTGGGCGCAGCTGGGATAATGCCGGAGGCCCTGGCGGCCATGCTCCAAGCGCGCTTCAGAAGTGCCGCGATCTATCGGAATCCGACGTTTCAGGTCATTTCAAACCTGGCTGGCGGCAAAGTGGTGGAACAGATGGTCAATGTCGGCGGGCAGGTCCGCCGGACTGGACCGGTGCCGTTTGTCCGGGGCCTCACTCTCTGGAAGGCGATTCAGGCGGCCGGGGGTCCCACCGAGTTCGGCAGCATGAAGCGGGTGAAATTGATGCGGGCGGGCAAGATCAAGGAATACAATACCGAGGATCCGAAGTTCATGCACATCCCGCTCGAACCGGATGATTCGATCGACGTGCCTCAGAAAAACTGGATTGGGCAGTGATTGGAGCCGCTGGCTTTCGGGAGAGGAATGGTCCTTGATCGTTATTCGATCTGAGTATCTATTCCGGCATGCATCTCAAGGCGATGGGAATCCGGTTTGCAGCGATGGGCGCCATGGCCGGAATGATGCTTTCTGCGTCCCGGTCATGGTCACTTGAGCTACCTGCGGAAGCTGTTTCCAAACTGGTTGCTGAAGAATTCAGTGTTCGGGAAAAAGCGCAGCAGGACTTGCTGGCATGGGCGCGCGAACACCGCGAGCCGGCGATGGACGAGTTGTTACGCCAATCAAGAAAGGCGGCTGAACCGGAAGTCCGCCAGCGTTGTCTAGCGGTTCTGCGCAATCTTGTGATGGACGATTACTTGAAGAGCCGAGACGGGTATCTGGGGATCAACATGCAGGATGAAATCGCCAATGTCCCCGGCGATGACAAACCCCGTGCAGCGATCCGGGTGGTCCAGGTTGTTGCGGATTCAGCAGCTCAGCAGGGCGGCCTTCAAGCCAATGATCTGATCGTAAGTTTGAACGGGCAGCTCTGGTATGAAACTCCCGCTTCACAGCTGTTTACGACAAAAATTCGCGCCCTCGGCCCCGGAGCCGAGGTCTCTCTCAAACTCATGCGCAATGGCATCGTGAAGGAAACCAAAGTCAAGTTGGGCAGACGCCCCGCGGTTGCCGACAACCCGATGCTGATGATGGGACAGAATGCGGAGGCCATCGAACAAAACGCCAAGGATGAATATTTCCGCCAATGGATGGATCAACGAAAGCTGCGCAAATAGGGGAATTCCGGATATTCTCAATCGACATCCGCAAATCCTGTGACACTTTTGCGGGGTATCGTTCAACCCGCTCCGTTTGATCTTCATGACTACCTCTTGGCTCCGCAAATCCGCCGCTGCCGCCGCTTTCGCCGTCATTTCCTGTTCCGCATTTGCGCAGCAGGCGGACTTCAACGAAGTCGGTCGCCAAATGGCAATCATGTTGCAGAACAGCCATTTTGCCCGCCTTCCATTCAATGAAGAACTGAGCCACCGCTTTCTGGGGGATTACCTCAAGGATCTCGATTTTCAGAGACTCTATTTCACCCAGCAGGATGTGGACAAATTCACCGCGGAATACGGGGAGAATCTTCATACCATGCTGCTTCAGGGCAAGTGCATGACGCCAGCCACGGAAATCTATCAGGTGTTTGAAAAACGCGTGGAAGCACGGGTGGCGCAAACTCAAAAGCTCCTTGACGGACCCGAGTTTGAATTCAAGTCGGACCAGTCCGTCATGATGAGTCGCAAGGATGCAGCTTGGCCGAAAAATGACAAGGAGGCGGCGGATCTTTGGGCGCTCCAAATTCGGGAAGCGGTTCTTTCCGAAACCCTCCGGAGGGAAACGCTCACCAAGCTCGCCAAAGAGCAGGGCAAGGCGGATCCGGGCAGTGAGGACCGCAGCCCGAAACAAAAGATCGCGCTCCGCTACAAACGCTTCCTCACCAGCGTCAAGGACGTGGATGAGGAAGATATCGCCAAGTATTTCCTCAATGCAGTGGCGCGTTCCTATGACCCGCATACCGATTACATGAGTTTTCGCGAAATGAACCGTTTCAAGGACGGCATGAAAAACGAACTCATCGGCATCGGAGCCTTGCTTCAAGGCGAGGAAGACGGAGCCACCAAAATCATGGGCATCGTGATCGGTGGTCCGGCCGACCGTGAAAAATCCCTAAAACTCAATGACCGCGTGGTTGGGGTGGACTCACTCAATACCGGTAAACCCGGCGACATGATGGATATCATGTTCATGAAAATCGACAAAGTGGTCGATTTGATCCGCGGCAAGGAAGGCACTTCGGTGGCCCTCAAAATCGAGCCGGCCGGTGGCCCGCCCGGGGTGACACGCATCGTCGTGATCCAGCGTGCCAAGGTGGCAATGAAAGATGAACAGGCCAGTGGCGATATCATTGAGTCCAAGACCGAAAAGGGAACGCTCCGTCGCCTGGGCGTGATCACCCTGCCATCGTTTTACGCGGATTTCGACGAAGGCAAAATTCTCTGCTCGGTGGACGTGGAGCGTATCCTCAAACGCCTCGTGGAGGAAAAAATCGACGGCCTCATCTTGGATTTGCGTAACAACGGCGGCGGCTCTCTTGAAGAGGTCCGCCGCATGACCGGATTTTTCACCGGCAATGCTCCGGTCGTGCAGGTGAAAAACACTCTCGGCCAGGTCCAGGTGAAGGACTCGGACGGTGGCAAACCGATCTACACCGGCCCCATGGTGGTCATGACCGACAAGAGCAGCGCGTCCGCCAGCGAGATCCTGGCGGGAGCCCTTCAGGATTACAACCGGGCCGTCATCGTCGGCGAATCCTCCACCTTCGGCAAGGGCACCGTGCAGCAACCCATGGACATCGGCAAGATGCTCCCGTTGTTCTCTGTTAGAAACCGCGCGGGTTTTCTCAAGGTGACCATCCAGAAATTCTATCGCCCATCGGGCTCGTCCACCCAGATGGACGGAGTGGCATCGGATGTGGTGATTCCCACTTTGATGGATGCGCTGGAACTCGGCGAAGGGTTTCTGGATCACGCGTTGCCGCATGACAGGATCCGTCACGCCTCCAACTTCAAGCCCCTCGATCCGCAAGCGCTCTTCATCCCGCGCCTCAAGGAGTTGAGTCTGGCGCGCGTGAAGGATAACAAGGATTTCAGTTATGTGATCGAGGATGTGGTTAGGACGCAGGCGCGCATCAAGCTCAACTCGATGTCACTCAACAAGGCGAAACGCGAAAAGGAACTCGCCGAGTCCGACGCCCAGCTTAAGGAACGCAACAACGAACGCAGGGTGCGCTTCGAAAAAATGACCAAGGCCGACAAGCAGAACCTCAAGTTCTTCAAGATTACTCTGGCGAACCTCGACAAGGGCGACGACCTCAAACCCTATGATCCCTCGGATCAATCCGGTCAATACATGCGCCGTGCCAAGGATGAAGCCGAGGATCTGGATCAAACGCCGAAATGGCCGACCGGTCTGGACCCCGTGAAACGCGAATCCCTCCAGGTGCTGCGGGACTTGGTCGATCTCAGCGAAAACGCCAAACTGGCGGGCGTGATCAAGTAGGGGAAAAGCTTTAAATTTTAGCATTAAATTCTAAACGAAGAGAAGAGGGTGCCGCGAAGCCCAAAGGAAGAGGTAGCCCCTATAGATGACAGACGTTGCTTTGAATCTAACCGCGATCAGGGAGCGGATCGCCGCAGCCTGTTCGCGGGCGGGCAGAGACCCTGCGTCCGTCGAGTTGATCGCCGTGTCCAAGACCTTTCCCGCGGAGTCCGTGCGCGCCGCCATGGACGCCGGACACAGGTGCTTCGGGGAAAGCAAATTGCAGGAGGCCGAGGCCAAGATCGATTTGTTGCCCGGGCACCTACAGTGGCATTTCATCGGCGGTGTCCAGCGCAACAAAGTGCGCCGGATTCTCCCGCGCTTCGGGGTGATTCATGCCATCGATTCCCTGCGGCTCGCGGCCTACACCGATGAGATCGCCAAAGAACTCGGATTGTTTCCCAAGGTGTTCCTGCAGGTCAATCTGGCCGCAGAACACAGCAAGGGTGGCTTCCCGCCGGACACGCTCTCTGTGGAAATGACCACGTTGTTAGAGATGGGGCGCCTTGAAATTCTCGGCTTGATGTGCATCCCGCCGGCGGGTCCGGATGCGGAATCCGCCCGTCCGTGGTTTGTCGCACTGCGCGAACTCCGGGACGCCTTGCAGCGCGAGACGGGCGTGCCCCTGCCGGCGCTGAGCATGGGCATGAGCGGGGACTTCGAGGTGGCCGTGGAGGAAGGGGCCACCCACGTCCGCGTGGGCACCGCGATTTTCGGGAAACGCGCCTATCGGGTGGACGGCGAGCTCGGTTGAGGGCAGACTCGGCTATGCCATTGATCCTTGAACACGCCGCCCTCATCGGCAACGAACTCGCCCTGTCGTTTGCAGATGGATTCGAAGCCTACCTGCCGCTGCCGATGCTCCGGCGCGCCTGCCCCTGCGCCGTTTGCCAGGGAGAACCGGATGCCATGGGACGGGTCATCCGCCCCATGGTCGATTACGGCCTTAAAGCCTTCGACCTGGTGAAATACGAACAAGTGGGCGGCTATGCCATCCAGCTTTCATGGGGCGACGGCCACGCCTCCGGCATCTATGCCTATGCCTATCTCCGGAAACTAACAGAACTCCCGCCACCGTAGAACGACTCTCGTGGTTTCATCTCTAACTGACCTGGCGTCCCTGCCGCTGTTGTCCGCCAAAGAAGTGGCCGCCCTCACCGCGGCGGGCATGCGGACGGTCGAGGAGGTCTTGGATCACCTTCCCAAACGCCACGAGGACCGGCGGCGCTTTGACCGGTTTCCCAACCAGCCCACCGCCCATGCAGTCTGCCTCCGTGGCACGGTGGTCGATGCCTCCCGGCGCCACTTCGGACGCGGCGGCGGCTGTTACGAGGCGGTGGTGATGGATGGCTCCGGGGGCGTCTTCGGTTCCGGAAAAATCACCTGCCGCTGGTTCAACATGCCCTTCCTCCACAAACTCGTCGCCACCGGCCATGAGGTGGTCGTCTTTGGCAAGGTGAAGGAATCTAACGGAAAACTCGTCGTCGATCATCCGGAATTCGAAATCCTGCGCGAGGACGACAAACCGGGCGAATCCATCCACCTCGAACGCCTGGTTCCCATCTATCGCAACATCGCCGGCCTCGCCCAGCGCAGGCTGCGCGATATCATCCACCTGCTGCTCAACCTTTGCGATCCCGCCACTCTAACAACCATCTTCGATGCGGACCCCTCGTCCCCGCGGGCCACCGCCCTGAGGGAGGCGCATTTCCCCGAATCACTCGAACAGGCGCGCGCCGCGCGCCGCAGATTCGCGCTCGAGGAGTTCTTTGCCATCCAACTCAATGTCGTCTGGCGCCGAGCGCTCCATCAGCAACAGACCGGACGCATCCTCGGCAGACGCACCACCCTGCTCACGGCGTTCTACCGCAGCCTGCCGTTCGATCTAACGGATGCCCAGAAGCGCTCCATCCGCGAGATCATCGCCGACATGCGCCTGCCACAGCCGATGAACCGCCTCCTGCAGGGCGACGTCGGCTCCGGAAAAACCTTCGTTGCCATGGCGGCCATGCTGCTGGCGGTGGATTCCGGCTGCCAGGCCGCCCTGATGGCCCCCACCCAGATCCTCGCGGAACAACACTATCTAACATTCCGCCGCTGGCTTGAACCTCTGGGGTTGCGCATCTCCCTGCGCACTGCCAATCGCGATGAAACCACCCACCTCGAATGGGATGGAGAGCCGCAGATGATCATCGGCACCCACGCCCTGCTCTACGATGACGCCTTGTTCCAGGATCTCGGCCTCGTGATCATCGACGAACAACACAAGTTCGGGGTCGCCCAGCGCGCTTCGTTGATCCGCCGCGGGGTGGTGCCGGACGTGCTGGTGATGACCGCCACGCCCATTCCCCGCACCCTGACGATGACGATCTATGGTGACCTCGATGTTTCACTGCTCGATGAAAAACCGCCCGGACGCGGGAAAATCATCACGGGTGTTAGAACCGGAGCCAAACAGTCGGATGTCACCGCCTTCGTCAAGGAACAACTCGCCGCCGGACGCCAGGCCTATCTGGTCTATCCACTGGTTGAGGACAGCGAATCACTCAAGGCGGAGTCCGCCACCGAGGCTAGTGTGAAATGGGCCAAACGCCTGCCCGGATACCAAGTGGGTCTGATCCACGGCAAACTCCGGCCCGACGAGAAAGAACGCGTCATGCGCCGCTTCCGCGAGGGCGAAATCCACGCGCTCGTCTCCACCACCGTGATCGAGGTGGGCGTGGATGTGCCCAATGCCACGGTCATGATCCTGCATCACGCCGAACGTTTCGGCCTCGCCCAGCTCCACCAGCTCCGCGGACGCATCGGGCGCGGCGGACACAAGGGCTATTGCGTGCTTCTAACCGACGGCAAAAACCCCGAGGCCATGGAAAAACTCAAGGTGCTGGAGGATTCCTCGGACGGCTTCGAAATCGCCGAGGCCGACCTCCGCCTGCGCGGCCCGGGCGATGTCCTGGGCACCCAGCAAAGCGGACTCTCCGAATTGCGCTTCGTCGATTTCCTCGCCGACACCGCCCTCCTCCGCGAAGCCCGCGACCTCGCCGACCGGATTCTAACGGAAGACCCCCGTTTGGATGGAATTCACCACAACCTCAAGGCCCTGCTCCACGAAAACGCCCATGACCAGAATCCGCAGACTCTATCCTGACAGTGATGGGGTGTCCCCATTGTCAAATATCCCCCTTGCTGGGGCAGACCCTATTTGCTCCAATGGCTTAGCCGGAAATTTTCTCAATGCCGCTAAATACAAACTTACCCCGCCCAGCCGATGCTTGCGGATCGCCTGCCCAAGGAAGCGAAATAACGCTGGACATGAACCCTGAAAATGTTCATTCATAATCATGCGTTCAATTGAACTGTTTTCGGGTGCGGGTGGTCTGGCTCTTGGCCTTGAAGCTGCCGGTTTTGAATCTGTCGCCCTGGTTGAGCGAAACAAAGACGCCTGCACCACGCTGCGGTTAAACCGACCAAAGTGGAACGTCATCGAATCGGACATCTGCCAGGTTAATTTCCAGGATTTTGGGACTATTGATCTCGTTGCTGGCGGCCCACCGTGCCAGCCGTTTTCAATGGGAGGCAAGGCGAACGGGTATGACGACCACCGCGACATGTTTCCGCAAGCCGTCAGGGCCGTCCGCGAACTGCAGCCTCTCGCATTCCTTTTTGAAAATGTCAAGGGATTGCTGCGTCCTGCTTTCAGCAACTATGTCCAATACATCAAGCTCCAGTTCACTTACCCGGATTTTCCTGTTTCTCACAATGCATCATGGGAAGTGAATCTTCAAAGGTTGCAGAAGCACGACAATTCAAAGCGGAGAGATGACAATCTAACATACAGGGTCACGATCCAGCAGGCTAACGCCGCTGATTACGGAGTTCCTCAGCACAGGCACCGAGTCTTCTTCGTCGGTTTTCGTTCGGACATATTTTCCAAGTGGTTTTTTCCCACACCAACCGCGACCAAGGAGGAACTTCTGCGCTCACAACTTGTCAATGGAAGTTACTGGCGCGATCATGGCCTTACGCGCCTTGCCGCTTCCCAACTGGGTTTCAAAGGACGAATGTCGAAACTGACAGATGAACCATTGTTTGCCGTTCCCGGGCGATGGAGAACAGTGCGAGATGCCATCAAGGGATTAGGAGACCCTCGCGAGAAAAGCTCAGACCAAAATCACGTTTCCCAACCGGGCGCAAAATCTTACCCGGGACATACAGGAAGCCCTCTCGATGAGCCTGCCAAAGCCCTGAAGGCCGGGGATCACGGCGTACCGGGGGGGGAAAACATGCTAAGGCATCCAAACGGCAGAGTGCGCTACTTTACCTTGCGCGAAGCCGCCCGCATCCAGACATTCCCGGATGATTACTATTTTCCCGGATCGTGGACGGAGAGCATGAGACAACTAGGAAATGCCGTGCCTGTTGAGCTTGCGCATGTGGTCGCTAATTCGGTTGCTTCCAAAATCAAGCCTTTTGTTGAGGCTGAAATTGCCCGAATCGCCTGAAATAACAGAGCCATTAGAGCAATAATTTATGTCCAACCAAAACGATCCGGAGATGCGAAAAGACAATCAAATAATTAAACTACTTGATGAATTGTTGTCTTTAATGGGCAATGGCCCCACAGATTCGAAGGAGGTCTTTTCTACGCCTGCTTCCTTGAATAAATTTGTTGCCAAAGCGAGCAATCTTATCGGAATTCTTCAAGACGTGCGGGGGAAGATTGCACCTGGGCGCTTTGGTGACGTTGGAATCACGCTAGGGCGTTCTGACGGAATTGCCAAGTTTTTCGCTTTTAGCTTCATCAATCGGGAGAAAAAGAATCTAGCAGAACTTGCGAATTCTGAGTTTTATGGTTCAGGGGTTTACGCCATATACTACCACGGTGATTCCGTAGAATCATACCGTTCATTGTCGGGCACGGAAACTCCGATTTATGTAGGCAAGGCCGACCCTGCCGATCCATATGCGGAGACGATAGAGGCGCAAGGGCCAACCTTACACCGCCGCCTTAAAGAGCATGCGAAAAACATTTCAAAGACTTCGCTTCCGCTTTCCGATTTTTACTATCGTGCATCAACCATTCAGAGAGGTATGCAGTCGGCGGTAGAGGAGTTTATGATTCGATTATTTCGCCCGATTTGGAATAAAGAAGTGAAAATCTGTTTTGGACTCGGCAAGCATGGCGACAGCTCCAAAACCCGATCAAATAAAAGGTCTCCATGGGATACAATGCATCCCGGGCGAGATTGGGCCACAGATACACATGCAGATCAAATGTCACCGACTACAATCGAAGAAAAAATCTTGGCGCACTTTGTGGAGCATCCTGTTATTGCAAGCAAGGACGCATTGATCAATCGGCTTTCCCTTGGGTGACCCAATAATGATCCGGTCGATTTGGCCCTTGTTCCACAAAGGGGAAAGAACCATAAACCGCCATGTTCACAAGAAGCGCACCCATGAGTGGATTGAAACTATCCATCGCCCTTGCCACCTTGTCGCTCTCATGTTCGGCCGAACCTCAAAACGGAAGCCAGCCATCCGCGCCTGCGAAGATTGAAGAAATCAAAGCTTACAACCTTGATTTCAACTGGGGGCCGGGCGGACCGAACGGGTTTCCGAAACCGGGAACCTGGGCCGATGCCGACCCGGTCAGGCATGTGACCTGGTACAAGGCGATGGGTGCCAATGCCATCCAAACGTTCTGTGTCTCCTGCAACGGCTACGCCTGGTACAAGAACGGCATCGTCCCGCAACAGCCCGGACTCAAACACGATTTCCTCCCCGAGGTCGTGAAAGGAGGCGCGTGCAACATTTCTTCTGTAAAAGTCCGAAACACCAGCAACCCGGCCATT
>CAYWLC010000008.1:0-36753 GCA_964458895.1 uncultured Luteolibacter sp.
CCGAAAGCGTCCCGTGCGCGGGTTGAACCGTCACCGTGTAAGTCAGGCTGTTGCCGTCCACATCACTGCCCGCAAGGGTGATGGATTTGGCCACATCCTCGACCACCTCCACCGTTTGTGCGTTGGCCACCGGGTTGTGATTGACCGGAGTGACCGTCACATAAACCGTCGCGTTTGCAGTGCCGCCCTTGCCGTCGGAAATCGTGTAGCTGATGGTTGTCGCACCGTCGAATAGGGGTGTTGGTGTGAAGGCCAGGGTGCCGTCGTTGTTGATTGCGACCGTGCCACCCGGCGAGGTGGTCGAAATGACTGTTAGGGCATCAAGATCCGCGTCGCTGTCATTGGCCAGAACGGCTGCCGGAGCGGATGGACCTGAGTCCTCAAATACTGTTAGAAACGGTGTTTCAGGGCTTCCGTCGTTGACTGCGACCGGCGCGTTGTTGGTGATAATCCGCACGTTGTCCAGCAACAGATCGGCATCCTTGCTTTCCGCAATCGGCAAGGACCCGGATTCATCGCTCAGGGTCAAGGTCGTCGCCACGCTGTCGGCGACAAACGTGTAGCTCATCGACGGATTGGCCCACAAGGTTGCAAGTCCTGTGGCGGTGATGGTCTCCAGTGACGATACGAGGGGCGTGGGTGCCGCGCCCGTGACCAGGACTTGCAATTGTTGAATGCGTCCGGCAGTACCGGTGATGCCCAGGTCGAACTTGATCTGATAGGTCCGGCCTGCGATGGTGGCGAACCGTTGTGAGATGTTGCCGGTGAAAACATTGTTTCCAGGGTTGAAGATGGCAAAGCGGTTGCCGGTGTCAGGCTTCGGAGCATAGTTCGGCGGATTGGACAGGCCGCCAACCACGTTGCCGGTGACGGTCCATCCGTCAAGGGATCCGGCATCAGGCGGGCTGCCAATTTCGAAACTGCCATTGGTGAACGGTGGGACCGCCGTGACCGCCACATAGACTGAAGCGCCCGCCGTGCCGCCCTGGCCGTCGGAAATGGTGTAGCTGATGGTCGTTGCGCCGCTGAAATTGGCGGCAGGAGTGAAAGTCAGGGTGCTGTCGCCTTGGATGGCCACCGTTCCGTTTGGCGAAGCCGCCGCAATCACAGTTAGAGGTTCCGGGTCGACATCAGTGTCGTTGGCCAGCACCGCGATCGGCACGGAGGGTCCCGAGTCTTCATCAACAGTTAGAAACGGCGTGCCGATGCTGCCGTCGTCCACCGCCACCGGGTCATGGTTGACCGGGGTGACCGTCACGTAAACCGTCGCGCCTGCCGTGCCGCCCTGGCCGTCGGATATCGTATAAGTGATGGTGGTCGCGCCGCGGAAGAGGGGCGTTGGCGTGAAGCTCAGGGTGCCGTCGCTGTGGATTGTGACCGTGCCGTTCGGCGAGGCCGCAGCGGTTACAGTTAGAACATCGGGATCCACATCGCTGTCATTGGCCAGCACCGCGACCGGTGCGGAGGGACCGGAGTCCTCGGCCACCGTTAGGAAGGCTGCGCCGGGGCTGCCGTCGTTGACCGCCACCGGGTTGTGGTTGACCGGAGTGACGGTCACATAAACCGTCGCGTTTGCCGTGCCGCCCTGTCCGTCGGAAATCGTGTAAGTGATGGTGGTTGCGCCGCGGAAGAGGGGCGTGGGCGTGAAGGACAGGGTGCTGTCGCCGAGGATCGTGACCGTGCCGTGTTGTGAGAGCGCCGCGCTTACTGTTAGGACGTCGGGGTCCACATCGCTGTCGTTGGCCAGCACCGCAAGGGGCGAGGACGGGCCGGAGTCCTCGGCCACCGTTAGAGCCGGGGTGCCGGGGCTGCCGTCGTCCACCGCCACAGGGTTGTGGTTGACCGGGGTGACCATCACGTAAACCGTCGCGCCTGCCGTGCCGCCCTGGCCGTCGGATATCGTGTAGCTGATGGTCGTCTCGCCGCGGAAGAGGGGTGTGGGTGTGAAGGCAAGGGTGCTGTCGCCGTTGATTGTGACCGTGCCGTTCGGTGAATCCGCAGAGGTGACCGTTAGAACATCTGGGTCCACGTCGTTGTCATTGGCCAGCACTGTGACCGGCACGGAGGGCCCGGAGTCCTCGGCCACCGTTAGGAACGCTGCGCCAGGGCTGCCGTCGTTGACCGCCACCGGGTTGTGGTTGACCGGGGTGACCGTCACGTAAACCGACGCGCCGGCCATGCCGCCCTGGCCGTCGGAAATCGTGTAGGTGATGGTCGTGTCGCCACGGAAGAGGGGCGTGGGTGTGAAGCTCAGGGTGCCGTTGTCATGGATCGTGGCTGTGCCGTTCGGCGAGACCGCCGTCGCGGTGGTCAGGGGGTCGAGGTCCACGTCGCTGTCATTGGCCAGCACCGCAACCTGTGCGGAGGGACCGGAGTCCTCGGCCACCGTTAGAGCCGGGGTGCCGGGGCTGCCGTCGTTGACCGCCACCGGGTTGTGGTTGACACCGCTGATGGCGACCAGCCGCACGTTGTCTAACAAAAGATCCGCATCCTTGGTTTGGGCCAATGGCAGGGAGCCGGAAACGTCGTTCAGGGTCAGGATGGTCGCCACGCTGTCGGCGACAAAGGTGTAGCTTTTTGATGGATAGGCCCACTGGGAGGCGAGTCCGGTAGCGGTGATGGTCTCCTGCGCCGAGAGCAGGGAGGTTGGAGCCGCGCCGGTGGCCGTGATTTGCAGGATTTGGCGGCGACCGGTCGTGCCGGTGATTCCCATGTCGAGCGCCAGTCGATAGGTTTGCCCCACGACGGTGGCGAAGCGTTGTGAAATGCTGCCGTCATACACATTGTTGCCGCCGTTGAAGATGGCAAAGCGGGTTCCGTTGCCCGGTTTAGGGTCGTAATTGGGTGGATGGGAAGAATATCCAACGACGTTGCCGGTGGCGGACCATCCGTCGAGTGGGCCGAAATCAGTCGGGCTGCCGACCTCGAAGCTGCCATTGCTGAAAGCGGCGACCGGGTTGACCGTGATCGTCACCGTCGCCACGTTGGAATTCAGTCCGCCATCGTTGGCATGGTAGGTGAAAGAATCCTGACCCGTATAGCCTGACACGGGTGTGTAGGTGAAACCGCCGTTTGGATTCAGGGCCAGACTACCGAAGGATGGGGGGGTGTCAAGAACAGCTGTTAGCGTGTTAGATTCCGCGTCGGTATCGTTACCCAGCACGCCGGGCACCTCCACCACCAGTGGCCAGTTCATGGTAGTGGCGGTGGAATCCGAGTTTGCGACCGGTGCCGCGTTGGTCCCGTAGATTGCGGTCAATGAGTGGGATGCGTCGATCTTGATAGTCAACCCGCTATGGGTGGATAGATCATTTCCATCCATTTGCCATTTTTGGAAAACGGTTGCGCCGGAAAAGATCGGCACCGTGAGAGTCACCACCGTCCCGTTGCCATAGGACCGGGTGAAGCCGGTCACCCCGCTTCCGAGCCCGTTGAGATCCGGCTGGCTCACGGTCACAACCAATGGGTTGGCAGGCGATGTGGTGATCGTCAGCGTCCGGGCCGATGTTGTCGTCACCCGCACGTCGTCCAGCAGGAGGTCGGCGTCTTCGGCCACCGTCGAAGGTGTTAGAGACCATGACGCATCGCTCAAGGTCAGCGTTGTGGTGTTGCTGTTGGCGATGAACGAGTAGCCTTTGGGAGCCCACTGTGACGGACCTGATGAAGCGACGGCTTCCTCCACTTGTGAGACCAGGTTGCCGATGCCGTCGATGCTCACCTGCAGGCGTTGTTTCTGGCCCTGCGCTCCCAAAATGCCCATGTCGAATTCCACGGTGTAGAGTTGCCCGACGACCGTTGAGAACGTCTGGTGCATCACACCGTCAAAGGTGTTGTTGCCACCGCTGAAAACCGCCAGGCGGTTGCCATGGGTTGCGGTGTAAGTGGCCCCGCTTGGATCGACCGTGACCCCAAACAGGTTTCCGCTTTTTGTCCAGCTGTACAGGGAACCCATATTGGCCGGATTTCCCAATTCAAAGCTGCCGTTGACCAGGAGACCCGGAGGAGCGGCATTGACGGTCAATGAAACGGTAGAAATGTTAGAATCCAGACCGCCATCGTTGCAATGGTAGGTGAATGAGTCCGCGCCCACATATCCGGGAGCGGGGGTGTAGGTGAAACTCCCATCGGGGTTGAGGGTCAGGCTGCCATGGGACGGGCCCGCATCAAGCATGGCCGTCAGCGGGGTGCCCTGCGCATCCGAATCATTGGACAGGACGCCCGGAGCCGCCGCCGTCACCGGCGTTTCGATATAACCGGAATAGGAATCCGCATTGGACACGGGTACCGTGTTAGGCACATACACCGCAGTCATCGCAAGGTCGCTATCCATGGTCACCGCGGTGGTGCGATTGGCAGTTAGATCAACATCGTTTTTCCGCCAGTTCTGAAATACGGTTCCGTCGGGAGCGAAAAGCGGCGCGGTCAAGGTCACCACGGATGAGTTGTCATAGGACCTGGAAAAAGCGGTTGATCCGTCGCCGTTGTTGTTGATGTCCGGCGGGCTCATCGCCACCAGCACCGGGTTGGTGGAAGTGGTGGTCACCGTCAAAATCCGTGGAATCTGTGCATCCAGCCGCACATTGTCTAACAACATATCCAGATTGAACGACCCTGCGGACACATCGGTGAATGTGAAGGTGGTGTTGGCGTTGTCCGCCACAAAGTCCATGGATTGGGTCTGCCAAACGGTCTTGCCACCGCCAGCGCCATGCATGGTCAGGGTTTGGGAGACTAGGGGTTGGCCGCCCGAGGCACCCGTCACGGTGATTTGAATGGTTTGGGAGTTGGTGTTGAAAGCTTGGACACCCATGTCAAAGCGCAAGCGGTATTTCTGGCCGGGTTGGGTTGGGATCGTCTGGGAAACCGTACCGTTCGGTTCAGACTGGCCGTCATTGAAGACCATCAGACCGACTCCGTCACTTGCGGGGGAATTCGGCGAGCTTGAGACGATGACGTTTCCTCCGAGCGTCCATGCCAGAGCGCCTGCTTCGAAACTTCCGTCAGTGATATTGCGGGATGTGAAGGATTCCGTGGATCCGGGAATGATCACATGGTTTTGCGCCGTGCGGTCGTGGACTCCGGTTACCGCCAAGGTATAACCTGCGGCGGGCAATTGCTCGCTGGTGGTGAGCGTGACCAGTCGTTTGCTTGCGGAGTCAAGAGTTGCCGACATCACCGTCACTCCACCGCTGATGGTGAAATTGGATGGGACCACATCGGCGTCTGCGACGGGTTTGCTGAATTTCACCGTCAGGTGAGTCAGATCCGTGTTGGCATCCAGGCCAGCGAGTGCCGGAGGATCAGCGGTGCCGAGCGGAGTGATGATCTGATTGATAGCGAGCAGCCATTTGTCCGCCATTTTGTCATATCCGTCCAGGGTGGGATGCACCGTGTTTGCCAAATCGTCAGGCACGGCAAGAGCCCCGTGCATGTTCACAAATGACACGTGTCGTCCCAAGGTGGCCTGCTCGTTGACGATTCCGGGGAGGGATGTGTTGAATTGTTGCTGGATGGATTCAAAGCTGTCAGTCCGGGGAATCAGGCTGGCAACAATGATCTTGGCATGGGGACGCAGTTCCGAAATATCCGCTAGCAGGTTTCTCAAGCTGTCCTGCGATGCGACGAGGGTTTTGCCGACCCAAAAATCGTTGGTTCCGATATGCAGCAGGATGACGTCGGGATCCTGGACCCTGCTCAGCCACTGGGAAATACCACTGCGGATTTGCTCAATTTGATATCCGCCATGACCCTCGTGATCCACATCCGGCAAGGCCGGATTATACACATCGGAGAGCGTCCCGATAAAATCGGGATTGAATCCCTGTAAGGTCAGTAGAGAGTGAAGCCTCGTGCGGTAACCGCCTTCGACCGTGTTGGCGGGATCAACATATCCTTCCGTGATGGAATCGCCCATGGGCATGATCCGCACCGGAGGGAGGGGCTGTGCGTCGCAAATCGATGTGGCACAGGGGCCTATCAGAAATGCCAACAATCTTAGTAAGTTAGTAATTTTATTCATGGTCCTCGAGGGGTTGAAGACGCTATTTATCGCAGCAGGGAACGCATGATGGCATATCCCGGGTTGAAATCAATCGGAATTGAGCTGTGGACTTTGCGGTTTTGTCGCCTTGACAAACACGCACATCTGGTAATCCGGGTCCTGATGGTCGAGTTCCGCGGCGGTGAGTTCGCTGGCCAGCAACCCGTGGAGAAAGGCGATGGATGAGAGCACGTTGCCATGGGTTTCCACCGCGACATGACTATCGGGAAACGCCTCGGTGAAGAGCCTGTTGGCGGAACACGATGTGAAGCGCCAGCAATCGCCCCAATGCTCCATGTCGTAACGCGCGATTTGGGAAATGCCGGGTTCCGTGTTCAGGACCACGCCCCCCGGGGCGAGAATCCGGTGAAGGGTCTTCACCGCTGAACGCAGGTCGTAAATAGAGAACAAGACCTGGGTGAGGATGATGCAGTCAAAGCTGTTGTCTAACAAACCGGAGCCGGTCACGAGGTCGCCGATGATCGTGGCGTTCGGGGTACCGGGGGTCACATGAAGGATGTCCGAGCGGGTGACCTTGTCGCCGCCGAAGCGCCGGGTATAGGTGTTGTCGGCGATTTCAAGCACGCGCCCGCGGATGACATCGCTATGGCTTTGCAGGAAGCCCTCGATATAGTGGCGATCGACGCAGAGTCCTCCGGTGTCCCAGCCGAAATTCCGTCGGATGGGTTGTATGGACCGCCATTTGCGGAGTCCCGCATAACCTGGTGGCGGAGGTTGTCCGAGCCACGGAATGTGATGGCGAACGAGGCGTCGGATGCCGCAGTAGATCTTTCTAGCGGGTTGCGGTATGTTTTTTTTCAGATTGATCATCGGAGTGAATTTCATGTGAGTGATCCGGATGGCACCGGTCCCCAATACCATCCGTCCACACAAGCCAGGCAAGAGCCGTCATCCGCTGGATGGCAATCGATGTGATGCATTCCCGCCGAATTCCAGCCATGACGAAATTTTCCGAGGATAGGGTCATGAGAGGCCTGCCTCTCGTGATAGTTCGAAACTGTCAACTCGGTGATCTCAAACGCTCTGACATTCAAGCCGTAGCGCGGCGAGCAATCCTGGGCGAAACGGAACAAGCGGTTGTCCCAAACGATCACGCGGCCCCCCGGCCTGGCAATGTGGGGGTTGCCGGTGACCACCGGACTGGCCGGATGTTCGGTCCACGGACCTGTCAACTGGTCGGCATGATACAAGCGCAGCGTGTCTGCCAGCAGCGGGGGAGTGCCGCAGCCAGCGAACAGCCACCACCTGTCGTCGAAGCGGAATGGAGTGCAGTCCACGTAAGCGACATTCTCGATGAGATTGCAGACATGGGACCAGCGTGTGGGGAAATCCTCCGCCTTATAAAGGCGGACCGTCCCCGCATGGTTGGACTCCGGAATCATGAAGTGGTCGCCATCGCATTCGAACACACACGGATAGGATAGATGGAACGGCTCCTCCAGGACGACCTGTTGGTAATCCCATACCAAACCGTCGCGGCTGGTGGCCAGTCCGATAACACCCTTGCCGTCGTCTTCGCGCAGGATTTCGAAAAACATGTTCCAACAACCCATCGCGCGGATCATGAACGGGTCCGCCACATAAACCGCGGAAACGTCGGTGACATCGGATCCTGTTAGAACCGGGGTTTCCGCTCCTGCTATCGGGCCGAGTTCGAGTGGCGAGGCACCGGAGTAAATCGAGATCGAGAAGAAATCCCGGTAAGGCGTCGGGATCACCGGCGCGCCGCCGCCGTTCAATCCGCCGATTTTACGGAGGACCCGGGCGACGCCACGCATGGCCTTGCCGGCCAGTTGGGTTCCGTAGTTCATGTTATCACGCGTTTCCCTTGATCACCTGTTGGTAGAGATCGATATAACGTTGGACCTGGAGTTCCAGAGGATACTCCGCCATGACAATCTCCCGGCCCTTGCGGGCCATGGCCTCGCGCCCTGTCTTGTTATCTAACAATGATACGACACCGTGGCGCAGGTCTTCCGGGTTTCCGGGTTCAGCGAGGTAGCCGGTCGTTCCAGGACGGACCATTTCAGGCACGCCACCCACAGCGAAGGACACCACGGGTGTGCCACAAGCCATGCTTTCCAGGACGACAAGCGGGAAGTTTTCGGCACGAGTCGGGTTGACAAACAGGTCCGCCGCCGAAAACGCCATGGCCTTGAGTCTTGCGTTGTGCAGGAAGCCGAGGTTCACCACCGGCATTTCGATCCGCCGTATGATCTCCCCGTGGGTGTGTCCGAACAACAACAACACGCTCGTCTTTTTGACCGCATCGGGAAGACCCCGCAGTGCCTCAACCAGCAGATCCGCCCCCTTCAGCGGCCGTTTCATGCTCTCCATCCCGCACAGGAGCACGTTCTTGCCCTCGGGTATGCCTAACAGAATACGGCACTGGTTCTTATCCAAAGGAATGAACACGTCGGTTTCAATGCCATGGGGGATGTGATGCACGGCATGGTTGCCCGCGATGCTTTCCCGGGTCTTGTCATGCAACCACTTGCTGGGAGTGACGATGGTGAATTTGGAATGATTGTAAGCCCAGCGTTTGAGCCGCCATTCGAGGGCCGTGGCATCGCGCAGCACCGACGGAGCCACCTCGGGGTGCGGGCATTTGCCGCAGCCGGTTTTCCAGCGTTCACATTCGAGGCTGGCGTGACAGTGGCCTGTGAGAGGCCACATGTCGTGAAAGGTGAAAACCGCCGGTTTGCCAGCCGTGAGCGACGGCAATGCCAGATAACTCAGTGTTTCGCAGTGGAGGCAGTGGTAATCGATGAGATCGGCGGCGCGGAAGTCCGGCAGGTTTCTAACATCAAACGAACTCACCAGGTGGGCTTCGTTCATGCCCATCCTGCGGGTCAGCTTGTGCAGTGGTTTTTCAATCCACGGGCGTTCCGGCATCTGAACCGACTCCGGACGCGTCCGGTCGCGGCAGAGGATGCGCGCGTCGATGCCGCGTGAAATGAGCCCGGAGCATAGGCGGTTCATCTGGACCTGCCCGCCGCCCATATCACTGTCGCCGCGGTGCATCATCAGGATTTTCATCGACATACCTCGCTGGGTTGTGGGGTGGCACCCCCCTTGTGGGTCTGCAGTGGCGTGTCATGAGGGGTAGGTCCGTCGCGATGATGGCGCCACGAGTGGCTCACCAACACCGCCGTTCCCTGCCAGCCTTCGTGATGCAGTTTGCCGGTCCCGTAAAAATCCCCGTCTATCACATTGATCACGGTGGCGTCCTCCATGTGATCCTGATTCCCATGATTGGAGCCGATATAGAAATCGACATGATATCTGCCGCCCATCAGCGGCCAGTTGGGTACCAGGAAATCGATGCGGCCGGACCCCGATAGTTTGAGCTGCCTGCGATCCACCAAGGCCGTGGACATGGAAAAGAATTCCTTCATGTCCTTTTGGATGCCCACGCAGACCACCGCGTCGCTGATGACCATGTTTTCTCTAACGGTGTATCCCAGGCTCAGGATCACATTCTCACCCGCCATGGCTTCCGTGATGATGTTGTCCTGCTCATCGCGCAGTTCGACCGAGGTGATTCTGACGTCCCCTTTGCCCGAACGATCCTTGCGGAGGGAAAGGTCACCCGTGGCGAGTTCCGCGCCCTTGGACATGTAGGCATTGACGACTTCCGATGTGCGACCCTCCATGATCATCCGCCCCTGATCCATCAGCATGCAACGCGTGCAAAGATTCTGAATCGCCGTCATCTGGTGGCTGACCAGGATGACCGTGCGGCCCTCCCTTGCGGACACGTCCTCCATCTTGCCAAGGCACTTCTTCTGGAATTCCGCATCTCCCACCGCCAGAACCTCGTCCACGATCAAGATTTCCGGCTCAAGATGCGCGGCTACTGCAAATGCCAGACGCACATACATCCCGCTGCTGTAGCGCTTCACCGGAGTGTCCAGAAACTTGTCGATCTCGGCAAACGCGACAATCTCATCGAACTTGCCTTTGATCTCCAGTCGGCTCATGCCGAGGATCGCGCCATTGAGGAAGATGTTCTCGCGTCCCGTCAGTTCAGGATGGAAACCGGTCCCCACCTCTAACAGACTCGCCACGCGACCACGCAGGTGGATTTTACCCGTGGTGGGTTCGGTGATCCGGCTCAGCAGCTTGAGAAAGGTTGATTTACCGGCCCCGTTGCGGCCAATGACGCCTAACATTTCACCTTGTTTGATTTCAAGACACAGGTCCCTGACCGCCCAGAACTCCTCGGTCTTGGCGCGCATCGCGCGTGCTTCGGGCCGCAGCAAGGCGAATGGCGCGCGGACCGCGCGTTCCAGGGCATGGCGCAAGCCATCGCCTTTTTGCGCCTGCCGTCCGATCATGTAGCGCTTCGAGAGGTTTTCGACAGAGATGATGGATTGGCTCATGGGTTTTGAATGGATTTGAGACCGTTCATGGGGATGATCAGATGATGTCCGCAAAAGTGCGCTCGGTGCGGCGGAAATAATAGATTCCGGAGATGATCAGAAGCGTCACGCCAGCGATTGACAGGGATAATCCGGGCCAATACAGCGTTTGTTCGCCGAGTATGGAATATCGGAAGCCGTCTATCACGCCCACCATCGGATTGAGGGAATACAACATCCGCCATTCTTGCGGCACTACGTTGCTGCTGAAGCCCACCGGTGAGATATACAGTCCGAACTGCACGATGAAAGGCACGATGAAACGGAAGTCGCGATAACGGACCATCAACGCGGATACCCACAAACCCGCGCCGAACGCGGTGGCAAAAGCGAGTAGCACAAAGAGCGGAAGCAGGGTGATCGACGAACCCGGCGCATAGCCGTAATACATCATCATGAAAACCATCAGAACCGCGGAAATGAGGAAATCGACGAAACTGGTGATCACACTGCTGGCCGGCACCACCAGTCGCGGGAAATAGACTTTCGATATCATCCCCGCATTGTTGACCAAGCTGTTGCCGCTCTCGGAGAAGGCCGTGGCGAAGAACTGCCATGGCAGCATCCCGCAGAACACCAGAATCGGATAGGGCACCCCGCCTGCGGGCATCTTGGCGAGTTTGCCAAAGATGAATGTCAGGACCAGCATCGTGATCAGCGGACGGATCACCGCCCATGCGACACCGATGACGGTCTGTTTGTAACGCACCAGGATGTCGCGCCACGCGAGGAAATACAGCAACTCCCGGTAACGCCACAAATCGCGCCAATACTGCCGCTCGGCGCGGCCCGCCTCAATGATGATTTCAGTAGCCATAAGTGATTCTATCAGATTGTGGGTCTAACTATCTAACGTGAAGTGAGCGTGCCGCCTGCCTGCGTGGGGCGGACCGTGGTTTCAGGGACGGGCCACGACCAGCAAGTTCCGGCTGAACCACTCGTCCGCCAGGCCCAGGGTCCATTTGCTGATCTTGCGCAGGCGAGGCCCTGCAAGCCAGTGATGTTTGACATGGCGGAATCCGTTCTGGCGCAACCAGCGAGTCACGCAAATCCGGGTGGTGCGCTGCACGCCCTCGTGTTCGTCCGTTGCCCGGCATTCCAGCGTTTTGCGTCCTTGTGCGGTCAGGCGCAAACCGAGGGTTCCGATATGGTTCCAGTTAGGAACGCTGATGAGCAGCACGCCGTCGTGGCGCAGGAACCCGTGGAACAGTTTGATGATGGTGCTCGGACACGGAAGTTGCTGGAGAATGTCCTGCATGAGAATGCAGTCGAACCTTTGCCCTGAGAGTTGTTTTGAAGCCAGGTCAAAGTCGGGAGGAAGCATGGTGATTCCCTTGCTTGCGGCGGTAGTCCTGATGATGGAATCCAAGGGAATGCCGACCACTTCAAGCCCGCGCTTAACCAAGCGCTCTTCGGTGGAGCCACATCCACAACCCACGGAAAGAACCTTGCGCGCGTCCCGTGGCACCAAATCCAACACATCCTCCCGCGGAGCCTCGTAGTATTTCTTGTTCCAACGGTCCCCATCCCTCAGGGGGTAAGGCTCGAACAGGGAACCCATGGCCCCGACATTTCCCTCTTGTGCAATGGATGCCAGACACTCGATCTCGCGCTTGCAGAGGTCCGCCTCCAATCCCAGTTTTCCACAATAGACATTGGGCAGGTGATGCAGGCAGAAATCATCCAAGCGCGAGATACAGATCATTTTTTTCATCCCACAATGGGTGTAGGGATCGGTGGCCGCGGTGACCAGCATGTCATATCGATCCCGCCGTGGCGGCAGCAGGAACCCCCCCGAAACGATCGCCTTGTGCAATTGCTCGCGTGTCAGCATGAAACAGGCCGCGTGCTCGTTGGTATGATGAGCGAAGAGCGAATCGCCCACCCGCATCAGCGAGCGCGGATCCCAGTGGAAATGCGAATGCATGCTGGAATAATACCTGCTGCCATCCGGCGCGATCTCATAGCGCATGAAGCCGACGATGCAATCGTCCGGCAGATTCCGTGACTCCTCCTCAAAGGCCTGGATGTTGGCTTCCGTTACCAGAGTGTCGTCCTCGGTGTAGATGAACAAATCATAATCGGTCGCGCGCCGCACGAACAATTCCTTGTAACCGAACGGCAGGGACCATGGATCCGTGATCGGCAGCCCGACCTTCACCTCGATGTCCGGTCCAAGGTCCTTGGGGATGTTTGATAGAACGACGATGTTCACATCATGGTGTTCCATCGACCGGTATTCCGCTAGCAGACGCTCAAGGAAATGCTGGTTCTTGGTCCCGTGGTTGGCGATCGCCACCAGCACGCGGGGATTGCCCATGCGGGCCGTATTGCCGGGTTTTTCAGACACGCGCGCACCGGACGCGGTAAAATCTGTTAGGTCCGGATTGTGCTGGGTGAGTCCGGATTCCTGAGGTGGCACGAGGGACTCCTTGTCCAGGTATGGGCGTGGCGTGTTCATGTCAGACATTGCCGGTTCTGCCCAACAGGGACCGCCGGCGTCATGGCCAGCGGGTCCGGTCGGTGATAGTTTCGTGTTAGAATACGTCTGGCTGTGCCCAGAGTGCTGCGCATCTTGTCACGGACCGGCAGTTTGAGCCAACTGCGGAACAAATTGTCCCCGCGGTGGTCGGGAGCAGGCAGTCCCATGAGTCGCATGGTCATGAGTCGTCCCCAGACCGCTCCTTTCTTGCGCATCAGGTTGCGTTGCGAGACAAGTACCTTGCCGACGTCAACCCGCGTCAATTCGAGGTAACCGGCCGCCATCGCCTCCCTCACGAAGCGTCTGCCGGTTTCGGTGCGAACCACCACCAGTGATGATCCGGGCTCGCCCGCGTTGACCGCGCGGTACCATGGATCTCCACAGGAAATGTCCGCGAGTTCGCCCAATCCGTCCGGCCAGAGTTGCACCGCCCAAGGTCGGTAGGCTTGGACAAATGCCCATGATTCCGCATAACTCATTTCCAGCACCGGTTCTGCGGCGTCCTTAAGCCAGACCGCGAACGTTCCGGGCCAACCGCGCCCGCGGTAACGTAATATCCCGACCTGGCCGGGATCAATCCCTCTTGATGCTAACAGATCCAGCGTCCCCTGGGTGGAAGGTGATCCGGCACAGAAAAACGACAAGGCCAAGCCGACCTTCTGGTTCAACGCGGGACGGACGGCCTGGGCCTTGCGCAGCGCCGCAACCTCGGAGGGTTGACCGATGAAAACACAGGGACCTGACGAATTCTCTATCATCCGGAGACCGTCACATGCCGATGCGGGGGCATATCGCGACCCGGTACTGGCCAGCAACTCGTCCTTGGTGCGGCTCATCACGGTGCGGTTGCGCAGGGGGTTCTCTGGATCCGCCCGCACCTGGAGGACTCCTTGCATTCCCGCCCTATCAAGTGCATGGTTCGCCAATGCAGTTAGAACACCGCCGGAGGAAGCCAGGTGGCGCGTTTCAGGATCCAGCGCGTGACCCTCCCAAACTTCCAGCACAGGGCCGATGCCCGCGTCGTATGCCGTAGCGTTTTCCCGTGTCCTCCCGCCGTGATGCGAATCGGTGCCGACCACCGGGCAAACCTTCAGACAATCCTTCATCAGGATCTCATCGCGCGGCCCGTTCCAAACCGGCCGGTGGCCCTGCCGGGCATCATCGGCCATTTTGAGCGCCCCGTCCGAGAAATAGGCGCACGCGCCGCAGCCGACACAGAGGCGCCATTTCACGACATCATCAATTCCGGAAATCCGCATGTCACAACCTTTCTAACAAACCATCCGCCGCCATGGTGCGGCACTGCGGCGCCGAGGGCGCCGATCCAGACGTCTGAAGCTCTGGCCTTGCCATCATCCGCTGGAATACGTCGGTTAGACGCAGTCGGGCGTCGGCCGCCGCCAGTTGCAGGGATTTTCTAGCAGGGTCGCGGTCGCGATACAGGCAGATGACCCGCTCCAAGGCTTCCTGCTCACCGGCCATGCGCGCGTCAACCACCCAACTCTCCATGCCGACCGACTCGAACACTCCATGGAATTTCCGGCTATAGGCCACGCCCACGCAGGGAATCCCCTGCGACAAGGCGGCGATGCACGAGTGCATGCGCGAACCAATGAAGAAGTCGCACAGGCCGATCATTCCTTTGACCTCATGCGCGTCATATTCCGCGGCAACGATTCGAACGCGCTTCCGCAGGTGTGGCGGCAGCGAGTCGCGCAGTTGCCGCGAGGCCGCCGGATCACTCTCGACATCACCCGCCGGCGCATAGGTGTGGGGGACCAGCAGGACATCCTGCTTCTGTTCCTCCAGCAACGCAGCCAGCAGTTTCCGTAGAAACCCCGGGTAATCGAGTTTCAATCCGAACATGTTGTCGCGGGTGTAACCTCCATGATACATCAGTCCGTTGACGTTGATACCGATCATCCCGTCGGCCATGGGGCCATCCAACGGTGGATCGAGTTGCGGCGATTGGGGTCGCAGGGATTCCAGCGAGAACGCGGCGTCGGGGCTGAGCATGATCTCCGGCGACGGACCGGCGAGTTCCCGGGCGATCTGATAGCTGGCCTTGTCCCTCGCCATGATCACAGTGGAGCGGCGCAGAAGAAAGCGCGCCAAGCGGCGTGCCATCGGGTTTTTGAAAGGACCATAGGTTTGCGGCAATTGCACCAGCGGGCGTTTCATCAACAACACCGTCCAGACCGCAAGAAATCCGATCATGAAACGCCTCATCCCGTAGATGTCACTGAAACTGTCGCCACCCCGGACATCACCGGCGAACGCGCATTGTTCCAAGGCCCGGATCCATGGCGTGCGGCGTGATAGAAACGCGCGGGTCGCGGAGAACGGCAGCACCCGGTACATCACCGTCGCGAAAACGATCCATGCCAGATGATCGCAAAGCGCCGATTTTGGCGACATGCGGAAGTTCACCACCGGCACGCAATGCTCCTTGTCTCGGCATCGATAACGGACGGTCCCCGCGGTGGAACTACCAATCAGAAGGCGAATTCCAACTCCGGGCGCGGCTCCCGTGCACAGGCTCACCAGCGAAGCGCCAAGTGCCTGCACCCCTTGATTGCGTGAACTCGCCGAGATTCCCAGCAGCGCCATCCACCTGGGTGCCTCGTCCGCTGACACCGCTTGCGAGTCGGCGGAATCTAACAGACAAACCCGCGCAAGCGGCGCGCAACCCTGCCGGTCCGGAACCACCGAATAACCGGATTGTAAAGGAGATATGACATCGATGGTCATGATAGGCACATTGACGTGGATTTCGGGTGTGTGCTCAGGCCGGCAACGGCGATGAGTGCTTTGCGGCTTCATCGGTCTCATCCGCCGGATTGCTCTCCTGTTCGGATTCCACCACCTGCACCGCCACGGATTGAAGGGAACTGAGTGCGGCCAAACACAGGAACATGAAGATATAGGATTGGTCGAAATAGGCCACCGAGATGCAGGTGGCCGTGTGCGCAAACAGGGCCGCTCCGAGGCACCACACCATGAACGGGTCAATTTCGTCAGTCACCACCGGCTGCTTCACAATACTCCCCACATAACGGAACCCGGTCCCAATCATTGCGATGAACAGAAACATCAATGGCAGTCCTGCCCAGGTTCCCATCAAAATGTAATAGTTGGTGATGTCGGTGTGATTGGGACTCCACGACACGCCGGTTGCCATCCAGTGCCGGGTGTAGTTGGTGCCTGCCAGCCACCATTCGTTCAGATTCTCGATGCTGACCTGGATCAGGCGCGCCCGGTGCCAACCGGTGCTGCTCCCGGTTAGATCGATGCTGTCTAGGATGAAATAGGCCGGTCGCTTCATGACCATTTCCAACGCCAGATAGATGGCCACGGCGGTTCTTCCGGCATAGCGCGTCAAGTCGCGGCGCCGCCACATGAGAATCGCGCAACAGCCAAACACCAGACTCATGATGGGTCCGCTGGAATTGCTGGCAGCAACCATCATCAGACAAGCCATCATGCCGATCATGGCCGCGATACGGTGCTTTTTCCAGATTCCGACCATCAGGGGGAAACAAGCGGCCCCCACACTGCCTGCCAGAATTGCGTGGGCAAACGGTCCCTGCGCGCGGAACTTTTCGTCGCGCATGCTCAGGAACGCTCCGAACACGGAGAACATGTTTCTTCCGGTGATATGTTCCATCACCATCTCGACGGCGATCGGGGTCAACAGCCAGGCCGCCAGTTTGGTGATTCTAACCAGATCTTCGAGCGTCCCACAGAATACTCGAAAGAGAAAGTAAATCCCGCCGATATTGAACGCCTGGCCAAGATTGAATACCAACGGCAGCTCATTTCCCGGAAAAAGCGGGCTGCTCAGAACGATCCACGCCATCCACGCCATCATGAGTTTATCCATCCCGTTGAGGCCGCCGGTCATCCTTTCGCCGCGCATCATTACCCGGACCAGGCCAACCGCGATCAACACCCGGATCACGGTGCAATGGATCGGCCCCAGGTCGAAACTCTGACTGGCCGTCATGTAACAACAGCCGACCAGCAGCGGCAGGAGTGCCAGGTTGCGCGGAAGCCCAAGCAACACGAGCGCGTTGAGCAGGAGGAAAATGACCGTGAAGGGCGTCATGTTAGAATGTTGGAGCGCCCGCCGCGCAACGAAGCTCCGCCGTGGGTTTGATGGATCTCGCCGGGATGGCACCACACTCCCGGCATGGACCGCGCATGCCGCCTTTCACACAATCAGGCGGTGTCTGCGATCACTGCGGATTCACCTTGAGACCTTGGGGTTGGGTGGGTGGCACGGGTTGGGTGGTCTTGATGAAATTGTCCTCCCCACACCATCCGTCGGCCCCGGTGTCGTAGTTCACCTTCCACCAGGTGAAATTGTCGGCGGTGACCGGACCCTCGACAATGGTGCCGAGGGCACCCTTGACCTGCGTGCCTAACAATGTGCCCGAGAGAGTGCCGGTTGCCCGGACGTTGGTGCCACCCAATGTTTCAATCCGATTGCCGATGGCGAAGGTTGATACGACCGGGGGCGGGGGTACGGGCGGCGTGACAACGCCGCCACCATTACGGTAGGCTTGCCACATCTCGTATACAAACGGACTGATGTTGTTAGGTGCGGACCATGACTGGTTGGTCTGTCCGCCCTGGCTTTCGATGTTCCAGTAACGGTCCTGATAGTCAAACAGAGCCATGTAATTCCATGCCTCCATGCCTCCGGACTTTGGTCCTGAAGTGGTTTGCCTTACCGCGGTTAGTCTTAACGCAAGCACGTTGCCGTGCTGCGCTCCTCCCGCCCAACGGTAATATGCCGTAGCCCAGTTGCTTGCGTCGTTGCTCGGATTGACGCCGTGTGCTTCACCCCACTCCGGCAGGCCCACCATGTCTTGAGTGTAGGTTTCGCGTGGCCGCCCGTCTGCCGTGTACATCACCCTCCCGACATCCGCCTGGGTGATATAAAATGTCTGTTTGTCCTCGCCAAAGACAAAGTGCTTCGCCGCGTCCGCCCATTCCAATATGGCAGCGTCATTGAATGCCAAACCCGCCAGCACCATTGCCGCCTTTCGTCCGTTATCCTGACCCCCTTGGCCCCGATAATTCATTCCAGCCTTAACCGCACCATAGATATCGATACCA
Source organism: uncultured Luteolibacter sp. (assembly GCA_964458895.1). Lineage (GTDB taxonomy): Bacteria > Verrucomicrobiota > Verrucomicrobiia > Verrucomicrobiales > Akkermansiaceae > Luteolibacter. The sequence goes on from CAYWLC010000008.1 coordinate 18,092, forward strand.
TACTGCACGATTCGCACGTACAGTTTTTCCTTTTGTAAGTCCGTATAATTGAGATGGAGCGAAAGCAATCCGAGTGAGAGCAATTGCGCCTGATCCCGACCGTATTTCGGCATGTTGTTCGCCGGTGACATGGATTGAACAGAGGCACCTTCGGCAATGGCAAACCACGGTCGTTCAAACCGCGGCTCCACCGCCGTAACCAGGTTGGGCGTGGACGGCACCGGCGCAAGTTTTTGCAGGATGCCATAGTTGAGACTGGACTTGTTCCACCGATGGGTCTTATCAGTGCCCACCATCGGCGGGCGGAACGATCCGGTGGGTGGCTCACTGCCCACCACGGTCAAGACCGCACCGTCGGCGAGTTGCGGATTTGAGGTGTTGGTATTGGGAACATCCATTGAAACAGTCGAAACCACCGACGTGCCGGCGGGAACCACAAGCGCGGATCCTTTGTATGAAGGCGCGACATTGAACGAACCGTCGTACCACGCATACTTCGCAACCGAGCTGTCAAACCCTTGCGCGGGACTGAGAGTCCCTGGAGCGGGATTGATCATGGTGCCGTTCCTGGTCCATCCTGTCGCATCAGTCGTGCATGCCGGCGTGATGCTGGTGATTGTCACCGGACCCACAACCCACCAGTCACCGTTGGCGTATTGGCCGACAGTCTTGGCTTGGGAAAAGGTCCAGGTGAAGCCGAATTGCGAGACCGAAGTGGCGGTACCGGCGCATACTAACAAGGGAGACGCAAACATGGCCGCCGCACCAATCCATGCCAGTGCGGTGACAGTGGTTCCATGGGGGGATCGATGTGAGTGTAGGCGGTTCATGGTGGTGGATGAAGTTAAGTGGTTGACGGATTCCGCAGCTGCAACACGACTTGCGGGGAAGCGGTTGGGACGTGAAACAGGTGACCTTCGCGCAACGGCTAAGTTCCCGTTAATACATGCCAAGTCAAATGCAAAACGACGCAATCAGCATTCGGCCATGGTTTCCAAGGATTGTGGGTTGCCATGGAGTTGAAAACGGCACTTCGCCCAATCCTCCAAACCGAGACACCATCTTAGGACCGTCCACCATTTCATGAGGGAAACACGTCGGGCCGCGCGCGTTCCGCCGGTGGCGGTCAACCATGCCACGGCCAATGCGATCATCCGTAATAGCGCTGAAACCGCCATGAGAAATCGGAAAATCCACGCTTGGCCACGGCCATGGTTCGAAAGCAGGTAAACATGGAGCGCCTCACGGATCATCACGGTCGAAAACTTGCTGAATTGAGTGCTCGAACTGCCCCCGCCATGGTGGAGAACCTGTGCCTGTGGATGATGATATATCTTTAGGGCGGCCCGGCGGATTTTGCAGCACAAGTCCATATCCTCGGCGTACATGAAGTACCGGGGATCGAATCCGCCAAGCTGGCGGAAGGTCTCCGTGCGCAGCATCATGCAGGCCCCCGAAACCGCTTCCACTTCTTTTGCTTCGTCTCCGGGGACGGGTCCCTCTTTGCGCCACCAGCGCCGACGAAGCCAATTGCTGTCGCAGGCGACGTTCCAAGCCGTGGGCAGGGGATGCACGCTGGTGAGTTGCAGGCTTTCATCGGGGTTGAGCAACCTTGCGCCTATCAGACCGGCTTGCGGGAGTTGGCACAGGCTTGCCAAGAGAATCTCCGCCGCTCCGGACCGCAACTCGGTGTCTGGATTGAGCAGCAACAAAGCCTCCCCGGTGACCTTGCCGAAACCAAGATTGTTCGCGCGGCCGAAGCCGATGTTTTCCGGACTCTGCACGAACTCCACCTCGGGAAACTCACCAGCCAACATCTCAGCACAGCCGTCATAGGATCCACCATCCACCACCACAATTTGCGGTGATAAATCACCGCAAGTCCCGCGGATGGCCCCCAGGCATTTCTTCAGGTAATCCTTGGAGTTCCAATTAACGATGAGAATCGAGAGTTTCATGGTGCTTGGATCATTTCGGCATCCGCCTCGGCCCACTATTTCGCCCTCGCGATCAACATGTCGCGCACCCGGCACATTTGTTCGTGCCGGATATAGGCCACCACTGAAGAATCCACAATGCGTCGGCGCCGCTGAAGAAACGCAGTGCAGTAGCCGACCCACCAGGCGAGGGCGCCGACCACGAATGGCGGATTTGGCAAACGGCTGACACATTTCACAACCTCAAAGAGCGGGTGATAGCCCGCAGCGTAATCCCGAACTCCCAATTGCCATTTGCGGCGGAGAGCGCCACCTTCGGCAATATTCCTTGGCTTGAGGTGATCCACCACCAGATCGGTGAACAAGCGCGTCTTGTACCCGTGCATGCGTGCCACGGCGCAGGTCATCATGTCCCAACCGCCTTCGGGCATCGGGGTGAGCCCGCCGATCCGCTCAAAACACTCCTTGCGGAAAAATTGGACCGCGCCTGGCACGTCGAGGCGATTGCGGGGAAACCGGTCGCGCGGCAAGCCGACATCGATCACAACCCCACCCGCCAACCCCAACGATGGCTCGGCTTCAAAGCGGCGCAGAAGTTGCTCGAAATAATCCGGCTGGAACTCGACATCCGCATCTAACAAGCCGATGAAGCCATGGTCTCTTGACGCGAGGTGGCGGATTCCGGCTTCGGTATTGAGGGCCACCGCCGCGAAGCTTCTGCCGGGGCGCGGGGCGAGTGGCAGCAGGCGGATCCACGGGTGTTGCGCCGACGCTTCGCGAACAATGTCGTCGGTCCCGTCGGTTGACCCGTCGCTGACAATCACCCACTCGTCTGGAAGCAGGGTTTGCGCAAGCACCGATGCAATCGTTCTTGGCAGCAGCGACGCCTCATCGCGAACGGGAGTGACAAGCGCGTAGCGACTCATGGCTTTGGTGGTATGCATGGCATTCACTTGGCGTTTCCCGGATCCGTTGAGACCTCAGGTTGGCGCGTGCGCACGATTCGTCTGAGCAACGCAATTGCAAAAACTCTCAAGCATGCCGCGTTGGTGACGGTGTAGCGCCAGAACATGCGACGCGGTTCCTGAATCACTCGGAAAAGCCATTCCATGCCGATCTTCTGCATCCATACCGGAGCCCGTGGAACCAAGCCGGCCATGACATCGAAGCTGCCCCCAACCCCCTGAACCAGAATGGCTCCAAACTCATCCTTGTAGCGGTCGGCGATTTCCTCCTTCATCGGCGAACCCATGCCCAGAAAGACCATGTCAGGATGTGTGGAGCGGATTCCAGCGACAATCTCAGACAATTCATCCGGCTTGAAGTAGCCATTTCTGTAACCGGCGATCACGACACCGGGCATCTCGTGGCGGACCTTTTCGAGGCAGGCTTCAAGGATGGGTTGCTTCGCCCCCCAGAAGAATACGCGATACCCGTGTGCGTCCGCGAGGCGGAGAAGCTTGCCCATCAGGCCAATCCCGTCGATCCGCTCAGGGATGCGAATGCCCAGCGCTCGTGCAAGGGGCAACAGGGGCTGGCCGTCCGCGAAGATGTAATCAGCGCGCCACATGAGTTCGCCGAACGCCGGATCCTCGGCGATTCGCGCGATCTTGTTGGCATTCACAAACTGAATGTTTCGTGCGGACACGCGTTGCTCGATCAATCTAACGACATCGTGGAGGAAATCGTTGCTTGTCATCAGGTCCACGGGACAGCCAAGTAGGTCAACACGCCGGTTGTTCATGGTTATCTATGTTAGATATTGGTGGAAGCGGCTGGGTCGTCGGGATGCCGCCCGCAGTCGCGCGGACAGCGCTGTCAATTGGCACATGGGAAATTCAGGACCCACGCGTATGATTGTTAGATCAGGACTCGTGCCGGATTGGGTAGGCGTCGGCAAAGCGGCCGAACGCGAAACGCGAAGGATTGCCGGCCACATGGCGGAGGAACCGATCAAGGCTGCGTTCGTTAGCGGGCGTGAACAGTTTGGAGTGCCCGATTAACACGAACGGGTTGCGTTCGGAGCGGAGCTCTCCGGATGGAATGAGACGTTCGGCGCGTTCAAGCGCGTTCACGAGTTGCCGCCCCGTGCATTGGTTGAAGTCGGCTTTCCATGCGTGCTTCCCGAGGAGCCAGCGCAGGTGCCGGTTGAGTCCGGATGTGCCGTTGGCGGAAGGTTCCTTGTCGGTTCCCGCGTTCGCTGGCAACCTGTGCCTGCGGCTGAGCCACGCCCGATAAACGCGGTTCAAGCTCAAGAACGCCAAGACACTCCGGTTCTCCGCGTAAATGGGAATCTCCCACAGAGGACTCTGTTCATCAATGGTGCAGACATCGCTTTGTGCGGCCCGCCATGGGAGCAGCGGGTGAGGCGCGTGTGAGTAGTCAAAAGCGACCAACCCCTCCCGGCGGCCCCACTTGAACACTGAAGTTTCAACCTTGAAACCAAGTTCGGTGAGCGCACGAACCGCGTTTTCGGATGGTTGCATGGACCAGTTGGCCGCGCGGAAGACATTGCAACGATACCCTGCGTCCACAGGCTGGAGGAGTTCTTCCAGCCAGCGTTTCCCCAATTGCAAATATTCGGTGATTTTCGACGGTTCCAGATCCGCAAAACTGTAACTGCGCCAGTCCTGATGCCACCGGCCGTTCCTGTACTGCGCTCCAAACCAGGAGGTGTGAAGGTGAAGTTGAACGTCGTGTCCCCGCCCGATCGCGTCCCTAAGCTGACGGGCGATCCGTTCATAACCATAATCATCACGTCCGGTTTGAAGTTTGAGCTCGCGAAAGCGCAGGATCTCGGCCACGTCCGCCATGATCGTCAGCTTCGCACCATGGCGGTCGAACTGATCTAACATCCTGTCGGTCGGCTCCAACATCAACGCTTGCGGAGTGCCGTCCCCGTTTCCGTGGAGTTCGTAATCAAGTGTGAACAGTGTGACAAGCATCGGTGGTTGTCGGCGCCGGGGCCGGTTCAATTGCTTAACAACGGAAATCCATCACTGGCCGAGCGGCAGTCGCCTCACGCGTCGTCCTTCGTGAAGCACTTGGCAAGCACGGTGACGATGCGCGCCGCCGCCGCTCCATCCCACACCCGGGCACCACCCCCAGATCCGGGCAACCGTGTTCAACCCTTGCCGTTGGCTTCTCTAAATGCCACTATCGACTTCGTGAACAGGAAGAACCGCTCCTTGATGATTTGGCAGTCGGGGAACAAGTAGCGGAACATTCTCAGGTCTAGCAGATACGGCTCGTCGTCCAGTTTGGTCATGGCCTGGTCGATGTTAGCCGCCCGCCCCCGCTGGCCCATCTTGAAGCGCATCCACATCGACGCCCTGAGCGGCTTGGGCAGCCAATGGTGCGCGAGCTTGATGAAGTGTGGCTCTATCGGAAACCAGAAGTAAGGGGTCTGGATGAATAGATTGGGGGCCAAACGTCTGGATTCCTTCGCAAAAGACTTGATTCGATCCCAGTTTCCGACGTGTTCGATCACCGAGTTGGAATGGACAATATCGAATGCATGTTCCGGATATTCGCTCATGTTGCAGGCATCGCCAACCACATAGGAAAACATGCTGTCATTGGAGCCTGTCAGATCGCACGGAAGATTCAGGATGGTCACGGTGACACCGTGTTGTTCCAAAAATTCCTGAGGGATCGCCTTCCAATAGGTGCCGCGTCCACCCACGTCGAGGATATTGACTTTACCCTTTTGGGCGTACACCCTTGAGATCAGCCCGACCAGCGGCTCCATTCGTCTAGCCCGCATTTTGGACCCGAATGACTGGGGATTGTTATAGTCGGTGAGTTTGTCGGAATTCATCGTTGCAGGTTTCCTCGGTGTTTGTCCATTCAAGTCCAGCGCATGGGTTCGGCCATTGCGATGGGGTCGGATCGGGGAGTTCCCCGACCCCGCGGCTCATGACGCACCCCGGCTGAACAGCACGACAGGGATGGTGGTCAGAAGAATTTTCAAATCCAGCCACAGTGACCAGTTCTCGATATATTCGTGATCCATTTCCATCCAGCGGTCGAAGGTCACGTTGTTGCGCCCGCTGATCTGCCAGATGCAGGTGACGCCGGGTTTGACCGACAGGCGCTTGCGGAAGCGCCACGCGTATCGGTTGACTTCCTCCGGCAGCGGCGGGCGTGGTCCCACGAGACTCATTTCCCCGGCCAGCACGTTGAACAACTGGGGCAGTTCGTCGATGCTGGTCTTGCGGAGGAATTTGCCGATCCTGGTGATGCGCGGATCATCCTTGATCTTGAAGGCGGGACCGTCGCGTTCGTTGAGATGGGCGATGGCGGACTTGCGCTCTTCGGCATCTATGACCATCGAGCGGAATTTGTAGAGCTTGAACTGCCGCTGGTTCATGCCCACGCGGTTCTGCACGAAAAGCACGGGCCCGGGGCTGGTCAGCTTGATGAGAACCGCCACCACGATCATCAACGGCAGCAGCAGGATCAGCACCAGGATCGAGAGCGCAGTATCTAACACGCGCTTGACCAGCAACTGCATCAGCATCCTTTCCCTGAACAGGGTCACGACACATTCATCATCGAATTCCTCCACATGCAGGTTCTTCAACAGGGAACCATCCGCAAGGGTGGGCATCAAGCGGACCACGATGCCCAGATCGCGGGCGTGCTGGACGATCCGAGTGATGTCGCTGAAGCGCGTTTCCAAGGGCAGGCACACCATGATTTCGTCAACTCGCTCGCGGGTCAGGATTTCACGCAGGTCATCCAGCAGGCCGAGAACCTTCCAATGACCGCATGCGCGTTGGTGCCTGTCATCCATGATTTCGGATGTTTCAGCCACAAAACCGACGATTTTGAAGCCGAGTTCCGGTTGTTCATCGATCCGGTGGGCGATCTGGCAGGCCCGTTCACCGGCGCCGACGATGAGCAGGTAGCGGTAGTTGTAACCCGAACGTCTGGCGCTCAACAGCAGCATGCGCAGAAAGAGACGGCTCGTGATGCCAACCGCGGTCACCACTCCGAAAAATATCAGAATATTATCGATGTTGAAGCTTTTCACTCCGAACAACGCGCAAACCACCATGAGCCAGAACGAGGCCAGAGCGGTGGCCTTCATCAGGCCTTTCAACTGGCTGTTGAGCGCGACCAGACGGTCGGCTTTGTAGCGTATGAAATAATCGAATATGACGCTCCATCCGAACGCAACGATGGTCATGCTGAGAATGTCTCCGATATGGAGGGTCTCCTGCAGGATGTGGCTGCCGCCCGTCATCAGGGTTTCCGGGCGGAAGATGATGATGGCCACGGCGGTGGCCATGAGAACCAACTGATCGAACAATTGGAACATGTGAATTAATAACTTGTGGCGCAGTCTGATCATGGGGTGGGGGGGTGGGGGGATGATGGTCCGCGGGAGGGAGTGTATGCGGGGGGGGCGCTGTTCTAACTATAATTTGTGTCCATGTTTTGAGATGGGGGCAATGGGGGTCGGTTCCGGGGAACGGGTGTTAGTTTTTTCCGATCAGCCAGCCCGGCACATGGGTCCGGGTTTTATTGAACACGCAAGACACATCGGCGCGTCCCTTGACGAGTTCCGAATAGCCCCACATCAAGCCGTCGCGACTGGTGTTTTCCGCATCCAGCACCAGCAGCACCTTGTCCATCATGGCCGCCATCGTCAGCGTGCGGCTGGTTTCATCGACGGGTGGCATGTCAAAGATGATGTAATCGTAATCGCTGGCCTGCAAATGCGGCATGAGTTCGTTCAGATGGATCGGCGAGAAGGTGGTCAATCCCGTGTTATCCCTCCGGGAGTTGGCGCTCGCATAATAGAGGTTTTGCGGGTTTTCGCGGAACTGCGAGTTGCGCGCCAGATGCAGCGCTCCATTGAGCGAATGCCGCGGGATCAGGCCGAACAGCGGGTTCTCCTCGGGCCGGAAGGAACTCAGATCCACCATCAGGACTTTGATCCCGGGGATTTCCGAAAACGATTTTGCCAGACCCGCCGCGATCGTCGAGGTGCCCGCTCCCTCTGACAAGCCGGTCACCGCCACCAGTTTCGGTTTGTGGTAAACATTGTTGACTTCGAAATTGAACACGATGCGGTCCCGGATGGCTTCCGTATAGGGCAGGATGAAATGGTTCGCCTTGCCAGACGCGGTTGAGGGATTGGATTCTGTGAGTTCGGCGGACGACATCCTCGGTTCCTCATGCGTGCCGATGAGTCCCGGGTTCTGCTGCTGGCCATGCAACAATCCCACGCGGTCCTTTCTGCGGATGTGGGGAATGGACATCAGCAGGGGGAGTTGCAGGCGCGTTTGGATTTCGACCGGCCGGTTGATGTTGCGCACGAACAACAACTCGATGGCAAACGCAAGGCCGATGCCCAGACTGATTCCGGCGCCTGCCAGGCCGAAGATGATATTCTTGGTCAGATCATCGAAAGACTTCACCGGGGCCGACGGTTGCTGCACCACCGTGATGTTAGGCATCTGCGAGGGATTGAGAGTCTGGTTGATCTTGGCGTTTTTCAGATTGACCGCCAGCGACCGGTATTCGGCATCCTCCATCTGTTTGCGACGATCCAGTTCCTCGATCTCCGCTCCGATGGCGTACTGCCTGCTGAATTGATCGTTGATCTCCTTCAAATGCATCTCGTAAACCTCGATCTTGGCAGTGATGGCCGCCAGCCGCGCCTTGTCATTGATCAGACTCCACTTGGGATTGTCCGAACCCTGATTCTTCTCTATCACGACCGCCTCCGCCGCAAGATCCGGGAACTTGGCAACCATGGCCCGCCGTTTCGCGTCGTAGGTCTCCATCTGCTGCTGGTTGAGCGTGAGCAGACGGTTACCGGTTTTGAATTTGACCCGCAGTTCGAGATCGCGCTTTTGTAGGAAGGTGAGCAGTTCCATGACCATCCGGTATTCCGTGATGGCTTGTGATGGCGCGGCATTGCCCGTCCCCTTGGTGTCCTTGCCGCCATCGGCAAGGACACCAACTTTGGTTAGATTCGTTCCGGGAACTTCATTCTCCGCAGCCGATCCCTTGCCGTGCGCATTCACGCTCGCCTGCAGTTCGGCGAAGTCCGCCTTGCACCGGATCAGGTCTTCCTGGGTCTTGGCCCGCTGGGATGACAACGCGGTGGTCGCGTCCGCCAGTGACAGGATGCCCGATTCGCTGCGCAGCTTGTTGAGTTGCTGGTCGGTTTCCTTGAGACGCTCGCGCACCTCCTCGGCTTGTTTCGCCACGATGTCGAACGAGTCCGCCGAGCGGTGGACTTCCAGGTGTTTCTCGAAATATCCTTCAACGAGTTTCTTCAATACTTCTTGTGCCAGGATCGGATCCTTGTTGCCGTAAGTGACATAGAGAACGGTGCTGCTTTGGCCGGGGATCACCTCGAGGTTTTTCAGGATGGCACTGCCAGCCGTCGACAACGGGGACTTGCTCAAACCGGCGGATTCGGGCAGCAACTTTTCGACACCCACGGCCTCGGCGACCTGCTGGGCGAGGTCCATGCTGTTGAATATCTCAATCTCGGTGTTGATCACGGGATCCCCCGCCTTGCCGCCGCCTCCGGGACTCTTCATGTCCTCATAGGTATCCACAGTCCCGCTTTCGCGGACGTAACGGACTAACAACTTCGCCTTCGACCGATAGATCGGTTCCTGCTTGACATACACCGCGGCCGCGGCGGCGAATCCCAGAAGGGAACAGAAGATGATTTTCCATTTGTGCTTGAACAACACAAACAGCACATCCTGCACCCCGAATCCTCCCTTGGGAGCATTCGCCTGGGGTTTATTTATGGAATTGTTTGACATGGATCTGGGGGTTGATGATGAGCGGTCCGCGCCTGCGGCTGTGTCATGGTGTTGCGGGGTCACACGCTGAGATGGACATCGCATGCCTCTCTCACGGTTGCGGTAACTTCGGAAATTTGCCCCGCTGTCAGCTCGGGATACATCGGCAGGGACACGAATTCACCGGCGCATTGTTCCGCCACCGGAAAGTCCCCGCGGATGTACGCCAGATGCCGGTAGGCGGGCTGCAGATGGATCGGCACGGGATAGTGGACACCGCATGCGATGTCTTTCTCCGCCATGGCCGACAGCAGATTTCGCCTGTCGCCGGTTCTAACAGAATACACGTGGAAAACATGCCGTCTGCCCTCCGCCACCACCGGCGGGATCACTCCCGGTATGGATGACAGACTCCGGGAATAACAGCGCGCGATCTCGCGCCGCCGTTGGTTTCTGGCGTCGAGATCCCGCAGCTTGATGGAAAGCACGGCGGCTTGAATCGCGTCCATGCGGCAGTTCCAGCCCACCATGTCATGCCGGTTTTTGCGGGCTTGCCCGTGATCGCGGAGCACGCGGAGACGCCGCGCCAAATCCTCGTCATGGGTCACCACCGCGCCCCCTTCACCGAACCCACCCAGGTTTTTGCCCGGATAAAAACTGAAACAACCGGCATCGCCGAGGGAGCCAGTCTTGTGGCCCTTGTATTCCGCACCGTGGGCTTGGGCGGCGTCTTCGATGACACGCAGGCCGAAGTGGCGGCTGATTTCAAGAATCGGGTCCATGTCGGCGGCCTGGCCGTGAAGATGCACCGGGATGATGGCCCTCGTGCGCGTCGTCAACACCCGCTTGATGGCCCGTGGATTCATCGTGTAGGTCCGCTCGTCTATGTCCACAAACACCGGCTTGGCTCCCGTCATGCAAATGGCCTCCGCCGTCGCGACAAAACTCATCGGCACGGTGATCACCTCGTCGCCGGGCCCGATGCCCATGGCTAACAACGACAGCCACAGCGCTTCGGTGCCGCTGCCCACACCCACCGCATGGCCGGTTCCGCAATAGGCGGCAAACTCCCGTTCGAAGCGCTCGACAAAAGGCCCGCCGGCAAAGGCTCCGGCATCCATCACCTCGCCAATGGCCTGCAGGAACTCGGCGCGCCGGGCCCGAGTCGGTGATAGAAGATCGAGATAGGCAATCATGCTCGTGAGTTATTGTTGGTTAGATGAAGGATGCGCGCCGGATTTCCGACCACCGTCGCGCCCGCATCAACATCGGCCGTCACCACGCTGCCGGCGCCGATCATGGCGTAGGCGCCGATGGTGACTCCTCCAAGAATGATCGAACCCGAACCGATCGAGGCACCTTTCTGCACCAGCGTCGCCTGGCACGTCCACTCGCCCTTCTCAAGCATCCTGCCATCCTTGTTGGTGGCCCTTGGCCAGCGGTCATTGGTGAATTTCACACCATGCCCCACAAACACCTCATCCTCGAGGGTCACGCCCTCGCAAATGAAGCTATGACTGGAAATCTTGCAACGCGCACCGACCTTCGCGCAGCGCTGGATTTCCACGAAGCAGCCGATGCGGGTCTCATCGCCGATGTCGCAGCCATAAAGGTTCACGTAGCCGAAAAGCTCGACCCCGCGGCCCATGCGCACGTCGGCTGCGATCCTGAATCCGTTGTGATTGTTGGCGATCATCATCTTGATGGGATTAGATTCACCGCCATGGACCTGCGGGTATTGGGCACCCGCATCCACGGGCTTTGCGGCGCCGTAAGAGTCACCGGGCCCCCATGGGAGCGCAGCGATTTCTCACCGGCCTCCAGAATGCGTACGACTTCAAGGCCCTTGGCACCACAGGTGAACGGCCGCCCGTGGGCCTTGATGCAGTCGATGAAGTGACGGCACATTTTGATGAGCGGCTCGCATTGGCCGATATGGGGAATATAACAATCCCCATAGTGATAGGAGTAATGAAACTCCGAAAAACTGTTGTAATGCGGCGGCATGTCAACCCTGACGTCATAGATCCTGATTTTTTCCAAGGGCTGGAGATCATCATAGACGATCATCTTGCGCGTCCCGACAAAAGTCATCATCCGCACCTTCCGCGGCTCCAGCCAACTGTTCTGGATGGTGGCGAAACGCCGGCCGGAAAATGTCAGCGACAGATTGGCCACGTCCACGTTTTCCTGATGGATGTGGGCGTTGCCCTGGCAGTTCACCACCAGCGGCATTTCCCCCATCACCTGGAGAATGACAGATAGATCATGGGGCGCCAGATCCCATGCCACGTTGATGTCCTGCTGGAAAATCCCCAGGTTGAGCCGCTGGCAATTGATGTAACGGACCTCCCCGATGTCGCCGCTGTCGATGATCTCCATGATTTTGGCGACCGCCTCCGAATACACATAAGTGTGACCCACCATGAGAACCAGATCCCGGTATTTGGCCAGCGCGTTGAGTTCCTCACACTGGCGGCTGGAACACGCCATCGGTTTCTCTATCAGAACATGCTTGCCCGCAACCAGTCCGGCCTTCGCCAGGGCGTGGTGGGACTTGGGTGGCGTGGCGATGACCACGGCGTCGATCTCCGCGTCGCCGAGCATTTCGTCGAAACTCGTGTGGCATGCCGCGTTGGGATGAAGTTTGCGCGCCTGGTCGAGTCTTACGGCATCGCTATCACACACCGCGCTCAAACGAACTCCCTCCAAGGTGCTGAAGACCCGTGCGAGATTGGGTCCCCAGTAACCATAACCGGCGACGGCCAGATTGAGAGTTGATTTCATGGTGCTTGTGGGTTGCGGGCGCAGGCATCACCGTCGGCGTTCTCATGGACGGATTCCGTGAACATCCGTTTCATAAGACCCTCGCACTTGCGCCGTGTTGCCTGATAGATCTGGCGACCCACCGCTGCGGGTGTCCGCAACAGGGTGCGTAAATCAACCCACACCGAGGCATGGCGCACATAGTGGATGTCCATGAGGATCATTTCATTGAAAGTGGCGCGATCCTTGCCATCCACCTGCCAAACTCCGCTGAGGCCCGGCAGGACATTGAAGCGTTCCCGTTGCTCCCGTGCGAACAGTTTATACTCCGTGGGGAGACATGGCCGTGGACCCACCAAGCTCATTTCCCCGCGCAACACATTCCACAACTGGGGTAATTCATCCAACCCCGCCGCGCGCATCAACCATCCGCCCGTGATCAGCCGTGAGTCGGAGAGATTGTCCAGCTTGACCAGCGGCTTGTTCGTTTTGACCAAACGCCTCACATAATTCTCCTGCCGACCTGTGTCGGCATTCGTTTGCATGCTGCGGAATTTGTAGAGGGTGAACGGCTGGCCATGCCAACCCATCCGCCTCTGGCTCAACACCGCAGGTCCGGGGGAAATGAGTTTGATCCAGATCAGCATCACCGCCATCAGCGGCAAGGTCAGTGGCAAGCTCATCAAGATGCATGCGATGTCCAAACGACGTTTCCATGAGGGAACGCGGGTTGGTGCTAGCTCCCGGCTCCCAAGTGCGACCACCATGGGGCGGCTCCATCCGAATCGACGACTGGCGAATGGGGGCGTGTCAATCCTCCGGCATCGCGCACGGTCACGCCCGTGCCGCAAGGCGGACGCGTGCGCTTTAACGCTGCTCCTTTGGGAGGGGATCGGCCGCCTCACAATCTTAGGATAGGTGTTGGGTGTCATGGGGGGAAATGGCACTTGCAAAGCGAGCCCCGTTGGCGTGGCGCTGATTTGCCGGTCGGGTCGCATGGCGGCTTTAAACTCCGACCCGACGGAGGGCGCTTGGGACGCTGCCGCCTCTGGTCGTATAGAGCTGCCAAGCGCTAAAACCATGGTTGGGTGGATGTGTCAGGAGTGAATGATCGCATTACCCGTTGCGAAATTCCTCCGTGACCGCCACATCCCAAGGGACCTGACTGCCACGCATAAACGCCTGAAATCGGGCGATTACAAAAACTTCACAGATAATGACTAAACGGAATGCAAGAAAATATGGAAATCGAAAGTGAACGGGTGACGATGTTGCGAAAGGGGCATGGATATCGGCGCGCATCGGCAAGCTGGGGCAATGGGGGAGCGGGTGTTGATGAGGCCTGCCATCGGGCGTAGGGAATTCCTCAGGGCGCGGGTCGCCACGGCGGCTCCGCTGGACACCCGTCGCCTGAAATCCGCTTTGGCACCGGTCCGCCCCTCGGCTCCATCCACCATCCCCTCACGGGTGGCATGTGCCAGGCGCGACCCTCGTGCGATCCACGTGTTTATCCGGACTGATCTGTCGCCAGCAAAACGCTTGCGGCGACAGGAATGCGATCCTGTTCTAGCTGAACGGTCCATTTGAGGGGGGATGGAGTTAGTCCGGGGGGGGGGACGGGGGGTTAATTCACAGGAGTCGCGCTACTCATAGTTGATGGAAATCTGTCAGACATGAGGGGTGGGTGACTTCGACGGCAGGACCTTAACCCGCTTGGAGGATTTTGCATACTGGAGAAGAAAGATGGCGGTGCTTGGGGGATTCCGCAGGCTCCCATAGGGGATTTCTTTATGCCTGATAGAAACAGGTAGAATACGGAATCGTCGGGAAACGACTGTCTTTCATGGAACATCTGAGCACAACTCCGGATCATGTAAGAGAATATGCGGACTCGTGACAGATTGGTCCGCTGCTACGCGAATTCTTTAGGCCCTCCTGTAACGGAAGCGTAGTGGGATTAGTGATATCCGCCTATTGTCTTTTGCCCCCATCCTGTCACTGTCCCGTCACACTGCGGGCATGCTTTGCCCAGCCACGCGTGCCCTCGCCCCTCCCCCCCCCTGCGCTTACACACGGTGAAATCCATTCTCCCCCCGCAAGTTTCGCCTGCCCTTCGCGGCAGGTTTGAATGCACCGCGCATGCGGCCTGCATGGCTGTTGCCGCCCCCTGTGTTCTTTCCGCCAGACCTCTCGAGCCCTGAAAATTGAATAATACCCTGCTATGAAAACAATAACAGATAGAATCAATGTGACTCAAGCCGCCCCGGGCGAGGTGATCGCCATGCCCGCCAGCGGCCCTTCGTTCAAAATGTCCGGTCGCCTTGCTGCGGCTGTCCGCAAGTGGTCTGTCATGACTCTAATCGCTTGTGCCGGGGCGGATCGCGCTTGCGCCACCGCCACCGTCACCACCGCGACCGGCGGCACTGCGATATCCGCAGACACCGCCGCCACCGGAGGAACCGGTGTCTTTACGGCCTTGACCGGCCCGACATGCGTCGAAACCACTGATTCCGGCGTGAGCGCTGGGAGCCTTATTCTAACAGCTCCGGCGGGTTTTGAGTTCGATACCACCGCCAACGGGGTCGCTGTGACGGTCACTGGAACCGGCACGCTCGCGCAAATCAACACATCTAACACAACAACGGGACAGGGGACGTCCATCTCCGTGACTCCGACTGCCAGCACGATCACGATATGGATCACCACGATCAGTCCGGCGGGAGCTGGCAACCGTTCGACTTTTACCTGGTCAGGGATCAAGGTGCGGCCCACAAGTGGAACCACTCTGGCCAGCGGAACCATCACCAAGAGCGGAACGGAATCCCAAATTCTCACCGGCACAAGCATGGCCACTTTGACCGAAGTCGTCGGTGCCACCGCCAAACTGGCGTTCACAACTCAACCTGGCGGCGGAACAGGCGGGACGGCATGGGCCACACAACCGGTGGTGAAAGTGCAGGACCAGTTTGGGAATACCATCACCACGGACACATCCACCGTCACGCTCGCGATCCAGAACAACGCGGGACCGGACGGGACCTTGAGCGGAACCCTGACCAAGGCTGCCGTTGCCGGGGTCGCCAGCTTCAGCGCCAATGCTCTCAAAATCGACAAGATCGGCACGGGATACACTCTGTCAGCCAGTGACGGGACTCTGACAGGTGCGACCAGCTCCACGTTCAACATCATCACAGGCGCGGCCTCGAAACTCGCTTATACGGCGGTGCCTGGCGTCGGGACCGCAGGGACGGCCTTCAGCGTGACCGTGCAATCGCAGGATGCCGGCGGCAATCCTTCGAGTCCGACCGGCAACACGACCATCACCTTGAGCAAAGCCTCGGGTGCTGGTGTTCTGAGCGGAACTCTAACAGGAATCATTCTAACAAGTGGTAACAGCGTCACCATTGCGACTCCGGTCTATTCCGTAGCGGACACGATGACACTAACAGCTTCGCGCACGTTGGGCGGAGCGGCCTTGACGGCCGTGACCAGCGGCGGCATTGCCTTCGCGCCCGGAGTCGTCAATGCGGCCCACTCCACGATAACTCCGGCGACGGCCACCCTGACGGCCAATGGCACCAGCACGCAGGTGATCACCGTGCGTGCGCGGGACATTCTCAACAACAACCGCAGCTCCGGCGGTGATGCCGTGGTCATAAGCAAGACCGGTGGCGGCACGCTGAGCGCGGTGACGGACAATGGCGACGGAACCTATACCGCAACGTTGACAGCTCCGGTGACCACCGGTTCCGCCACCCTTACCGCCACCCTCGGCGGGACCACGGTCGGGACGGCTGTTTCGGCCTCCAGTTCCGTGGTGACCTATGCCGCAGGCCCGGCAAGCAAACTGGCCTACACGACGGTGCCGGGGTCGGGCACCGCAGGCACCGCCTTCAGTGTCACCGTGCAGTCCCAGGATGCCAACGGCAATCCGGCGAGCCCGACCAGCACCACCACAATCACCTTGAGCAAGGCGACAGGTGGCGGCACACTCAGCGGAACTCTAACAGGAACCATCGCGACCAGCGGCAACAGCGTGACCCTCGCGACCCCGGTTTATTCGAAGGCGGACACGATGACCCTGACCGCGACGGCCACAGCCGGACAAACCGGTCTAACATCCGTCACCAGCAACAATATCGTATTTGCTGCGGGCACAGCCACCAAACTCGCGTTCACCACCTCGGCTCAGGCCCTTGTCGCCGGGGTGAATTCCGCAACGATGACGGTGCAGGTCCAGGATGCCAACGGCAATCCCGTGAACCAAACCGGCAGCGCCCGCACGGTCAATTTGACTTCGACCTCAAGCGGGGAGACATTCCGCGACACGGGTGACACCACCACCCTCACGAGCGTGACCATTGCCGTCGGCTCCAACAGCGCGAGTTTTATCTATAACGACACCGTTGCGGCGAGTCCCACGATCACTGCGGCAACGACCTCACCTTCCACTCTCACGTCCGCGACCCAGACGGAAACCGTGGCGGTTGCCCCGGCCACACGCTTGGTGGTGACGACCCAGCCACCGGCTCGCACGGCGCCCAACACGGCCTTCGCAACCCAGCCGGTCGTGCAGATTCAAGACCAGTTCGGCAATGTCGTGACGACGGGCGCTGATGCGACCCGGGTCGTGACGGTGGCTCTAACAAACGGCAGCGGGACGCTGACCGGAACCTTGACCAAGACCGCCTCGGCAGGTGTGGCCAGTTTCTCCGGCAACGGCCTCAAAATTGACACCAGGGGTTCTGACAAGGTGCTGACCTTCACCACCACGGGCGGACTTATTGCCGGTGTCGACAGCGATCCCTTCAATATTGGAAACGCGCGATATGCGGTTGCCAGTGCGGCTTGGAACGTGACCTCAACCTGGGCCGCCACCTCCGGGGGGACTTCCGGTCAATCGGTGCCGGTGGATGGAGATGATGTGTTCATTGGCGAGTCGATAACTAATAGAACCGTAACCATTCCCACCGGATACAGCGCGGATTGTGCTTCGCTCACCATGGGCATCACCACTGACAACACCGTGGCGATTCTCAATTTCTCCGCTGCCACGAGCACGCTCGCAGTGGCCGGCGACCTCATCATGAACCGCCCGAATGCGATCGCAACCACCACCATCGGATTGGGCGCGGGCTCGATCACGGTCGGCGGCAATGTTGAATTGGCGCATCACACGGCGTCCTCCACTGCGTCCACCCGGTTGAACACCATTACGATCACCACCGGAGCCCTGACCATTGGCGGCGATCTGATATTAGGTGCGGAGGATACGGGCGGCTTGCAGAGCCAGATTGTATTCAGTGATGCGGGCACTCTGAATCTAGCGGGAAATCTCACCATGTCTAACAATCTTGGTGTCCTGACTCCGTCCACCGGAACGGTCAATTTCAACGGTGCGGTCGCCAGCCAGACCATTCCCATCGGCGTCAGTGCCGTGAATTATAACAATCTTCTGGTCAACAATACCAGTTCCGGTGGAGCCACCTTCAGTGCGGTGCCCACAACCGGCGATATCACAGGTGATCTCAATGTGAACAGCGGCTCCTTCAGCAATGGCGGCTTCAATATCACGCTGGCATCGACCAGGAAATTCACAGTGTCTAACGGAGCAATCTTCAGGCTGATGGGCACCTCCTCGATGGTGGCGGTTTCAGGCGCTGGAGGCAGTCTGGTCTTTGACGCGACCAGCACGGTGGATTTCGCCGGCGCCAACCAGGGCGTCGCCGCCGCAACCTATGGCAACCTGATCTTGTCCGGCAGTGGCACGAAATCGTTGGTTGCAGGCACAGCGGTCGCAGGCAATTTGAGCATCGCACCTTCGGGTCCGGTCATCGCCAGCATCGCAGCAGGCCAGAACCTCAGTGTGGGTGCGCTTGCTCTTGGAAACACGGGACGTGCCAGCGGCACATGGGGGTCCACCACCGCTACCAGTGCCACACATAAGGACAATAACTATTTCGCCGCAACCACCGGATATCTAACAGTCTCAGCGGATTCACGGCTTATTGCAACCATCACCACGGAACCGACCGCCACGGGCATCACCTATGGCCAGACACTTGCCGACTCTACGTTGAGCGGTGGTGTGGGATCGGTGCCGGGCGCATTTGCCTTCACAACTCCGGGCACAACCCCGAACGCAGGCACGGCCTCGCATGGTGTGACCTTCACCCCG
>CAYWLC010000009.1:0-23744 GCA_964458895.1 uncultured Luteolibacter sp.
CAAGGACGACGCCGGGCGGGTCGGAACGACTGCCACCTGGATTTCACCACCACACCTCCCCGGCATGCGCTCCCGGCGGGAGCGCGCCACCTTCGTTCTCCTCTTCATTGTTTGAAGCAAATGGCCACCGGAATTCACGAAGAGCCTCTTTTTCTAACGATCTCTTCTGCGGTCACCTTTTGAGGAATTCGCATTTCCGTGATTGCCGCCACCGGAGCCGCCACCGCTGCGAACATTGGAGCCGCCGCTGAAGTTATGGCTGCCGCCGCTGTAGCCGCCGCTGCGAACACTGGAGCCGCCGCTGAAGCTGCGGGAGCTGCCGCTATAACCGGAACCGCTGCTGAAGTTGTGGCTGCTGCCACTGGAGCCGCCGCTGCGAACATTGGAGCCACCGCTGAAGTTGTAGCCGCCGCCGCTGAACTTGGAACGGCCTTGTGAGTAATTGTGTTGGGAATATGGACCTGATGAGGCTTGATGGCCCTGCGGTCGCCAGTTCGACGATGTCGTCCCCTGGTGTTGGGTCAGGCCGGAGGGGTAATGCCCGTTCGGGCGGGATGTCCAATTGGAGTTAGAATGGCCGGGGTTGCCGTAGTTGAAGCGGTTCCCGTTGTGGCGCGGGTTGGAATAGGATGGCAGGCGGACCTGATGGGCCCATCCATAATTGGAATTCCGGTAGGCTCCCGCGCGGTTCTGATAGTTTCTCAACGCGGTGTTGCGCACCAGGTGCGGAGGCTGGCAACGGCCATGTCCCGGGCGCCAGCCGTAGGGATGCGGGCAACCGACAACAGAGTATGGGCGATAGCCCATTGGGTAATATCCATACAGATAGGGATCATAATAACAGCGCCGGTAGTAATCATAATAAGAATAACAATAGGGATCATAGCCCCAGCGCGGATCGCCCGTGCTGACAAAGAACGATGTCGAGAAACCCGGGCCACCATAGCCGTAGCCAACACCATATCCGTAACCCGTGCCGCCGTATCCATAATCCGTGGAGCCATATCCGTAACCCGTGCCAGCGTACCCCGGGTTGTAGTAACCGCCCGCGTAGTAGGGGTCATAGGCGCAGGATGTGATCGTGCCCGCGGCGATTACCGCGGCCGCCCAGAGGAGAAATGTTTTCTTCATGACCGCTACGACCACATGACGCGGGGATTTATTCGAATGGATTTCTGAAGAAATTCGGCCGCGTTGATCCCATGGGTTGACAGCACCCGGCATTCTCGGGTTTGATCGCTCAAGCAAACATGATTACCCCGAATTCGCCGATACTTGTCACCGGGGGGGCTGGATACATTGGCTCCCACACCGTCCGTCTGTTCGCCAGCCAAGGCCGCAAAATCGTGGTGTTGGACAATCTGGTTTACGGACATGAGCAGGCGATCGTCGATCCCGGCGTGGAACTGGTGGTGGGCGACGTGGGCGATCAGGATTTGATGCGTTCCTTGTTTGCGAAACACGGCTTCGCAGCGGTCGTGCATTTTGCGGCTTACACCTACGTGGGGGAATCCGTCACCGACCCACTTAAGTATTACCACAACAACACGGCGGAACCCATCCGACTGCTGCAGGTGATGCAGGAGTTTGCCTGCAAGGTCTTTGTTTTCTCCTCCACCTGCGCCACCTACGGCGTGCCCGACAAACTCCCGATCACTGAAACCAACTCCCAGAATCCGATCAACCCTTACGGCCGCAGCAAGTTGATGGTCGAGTGGATTCTCAACGATTGCGGCCATGCTTGGGGCCTGCGCAGCGCCTGCCTCCGCTACTTCAACGCCAGCGGTAGCTCGGCCGATGGAAAAATCGGCGAGGATCACAACCCGGAAACCCACCTGATCCCACGCGTGATGATGGCCGTCACCGGCGAAATCGACTGTCTCGATGTCTTCGGAACCGATTACAACACGCCCGACGGCACCTGCATCCGCGATTACATCCACGTCGACGATCTGGCCGACGCCCATGCCCGCGCGCTCGACCATCTGTTAGATGGTGGGGAATCCGTGCGCTGCAATCTCGGCACTGGCATCGGGGTGACGGTCAAACAAATCATTGCCGCAGTCGAAGAGGTCACCGGCAAGACGGTTCCGGTCAAGCTCGCGCCGCGCCGTGAAGGGGATCCGGACTCGCTCGTCGCCGATCCTTCCCTGGCCAAACAATTGCTCGGCTGGGAAGCTCAACGCAAGAATGTGCGTGACATGGTCCGCCCCGCGTGGCTTTGGATCCATGGCCCCCAGCACGGCAGATTTCCAGCAAACAGGCGGACACCGTAGTTGCGATGTGTTGACATGATTTTCCTTGCGGCACCCGATAAATGCGCATTCTTAACTCAACCCTTTCCCACTTCATCAGGCAACCGTTTCAGACGAATACCGACCTTGGAAGAGGGAAAGCTGCCTTCACTCTGGTTGAGATGCTCGTCGTCATCGCCGTCGGCGTGCTGGCCGCGCTTCTAACCGGATTCATGTATGTGTTCGCACCGGCCGCAGCCGGCATCAACATGAAGCCCGGCAAGGACTACATTTTGCGCACGCCGCACAATAACGACAATACCTTCACCGTCCTCACGGATGCCGGAATGGACCAACTGCGTTCGCCACGTCCGCTTACGGCCACGCAGCAGACGGAAATTCTAACAAAAATCACCTGCGATTACACCAAGCGCGTCCAGGTGCCCGGCATGTGAGTGCAGCGCGCCTCAGGTCCCCGGTAGGTTGAGTTTCGCCAGCTCCGCGTCGATGATGCGTTCGCATTCCTCGATTTGTTTCTGCCGCCGCGCGCGAGCTTCGTCGGCCAGTTGTTCGAGCGTGTCGATGTCATAGAGGTAGACCTCCTCGATCTCGCCCACGGCGGGATCGATGTCGCGCGGCACCGCGATGTCAATGAAGAACAAGGGGCGGTACTTGCGCGCGCGGCGGGCCTTTTCCACATCGGCGCGGTAAACCAGCGCGTGCGGCGAGCCGGTGGAGGAAATGACGATGTCGACGCGTTCGAGCACGCTTTGCCAGTCGTCGAAGCGCACGGCGCTGCCACCCATGTCGGCGGCGAGTTTCTCGGCGCGCTCGAATGATCGGTTAGAAACAAAGATCGAGCGTGCGCCGCGGGAGACGAGGCTTTGTGCGGTGATGCGGCACATTTCCCCGGCACCGAGGATCATGACCTCGCTGTCCTTGAGATGGCCGAAGATTTTTTCCGCGAGGTCCACGGCGACGTTGCCCACCGAGGTGGAGCCTTCCTGGATGCGGGTTTCGGTGCGGACTTTCTTGCCGACGCCGAAGGCGCGCTGGAACAGCCGGTTGAGGACGCCCGAGGTGGCTCCGGCCCCAAGGGCGGACTGATAGGCCTGCTTCACCTGGCCGAAGATCTCGGTTTCGCCCAGCATCATCGAGTCCAGCCCGCTGACCACGCGACAGAGGTGCCGGGCCGCCTCGGTTTTCTCTTTCCGATAGAAATGCGGGGTGGCGCTGTCGGCGTGATGGGTTTTTTGCGCGAGGTGTGCTTCTAACAATCCAAAAGCGTCACCGCCGGCCTTGGCCACGAGGTAGTATTCGGTGCGGTTGCAGGTGGAGATGACCACGCCTTCGTGGATGTCTGCCATGGTGGTGAGTTCGATGGCGGCTTCGCCGAGTCTGTTAGATCCCACGGCGAAGCGTTCGCGCACTTCGACAGGTGCCGTCCGGTGATTGAGGCCAAGGCAGAGAAGTTCCATCAGACGAATGCGAATACTCCGAGTGAAAGGACGAAGAGGATGACCACCGCGAGCGCAAGCCGCCGGCCTGTGAGCCCCCGTGTCATCTTGACGGCCACGAGGCACACATATCCCGACCACACCGCAAGGGCGCTCAGCAGGTGGGCGAGCACGTGGTGATCGCCACGGGGCATCAGGAAACCCGCGATGATACCCAGAGTGAGCAGGGAAGTCCCCAAGATCAGCATGCGCTCTAACGAAACCAGCAAATTGCGCACCGGCGGCAGGTTTCGGAACAGTCCGCTTTTCAAGTGGTGGTCCTTGAGTTGTCGGTCGAGGATGAGAAACATCACGCCGGCCACCGCGGAGAGCGCGAGCGCGCCATAAGCCAGCACCGAGGTCGAGGAATGAATCTCATGCCAGAAATTTCCGGTTTCGATCTTGCGGGGTGCATCATCCAGCATGCCGGGCAGCAGCGCGATGCCTTGGAAGACCGCCACCGCGGGGGCGGTGAACACGCCGAGCAACGAGATCCGGTAAGTCGAGCCAACTAACAGATAGAACAAAGTCAGCGCCCATGAGAGGAACACGAGGATTTCACCATCGCCGATGAGCGGGCAGGCATGGTGTTGTTGGCCGCGCAGCAGCAGAAAGGCGAACTGGAAAGCGAACACGCCGACCATCCAGACGATCGTCCACAGGCTGCGCCTGCCGCGATGAACGGACACCATGCCCCATGCCCCGCCGACGGCGGCGAGCAGGGTGGCGCAAATCAACAACCATCGGTCCATGGCGGGTAAATGAGACATCGACGAAATTCTGGAAAGGTCAAAATCAAAAAAGTGAGGGGGCGGTTATCCTGAAGAGGAAGATGGAAACCACTGATTTCACTGATTGAACTGATTTTGAAGAGGTTGGAAAGAACGACCTCCACCCCAAATGGGAGTGAAATCCCAGCCAATTCTTTCAGTGTAATCAGTTAAAATCAGCGCAATCAGTGGTAAAATGGTCGGTGTTACCTTTGACACTTTCCTTTCTTGAGTCCTCGGGTTCGTTCATCAGCGGGCCTCACTCACTTGAGGGCGGGCGGCGCAGGGATTTTTTACTGGAAAGCAGGCGTTTGTCGGCCACCGACTGTTGTTTCGAGCGCCTTGAGCGTCGGCGTTTCTGGCGGCGCATTTTTTCGATGGCCTGGGTTTTGGCGCTGGCCTTGCCATCGCGGATCGCCTCGAGCTGATCGCAAAGTTCCCGGCGGGCGAGGAAGCGGTTGATCTCGCGCGATCGATCCATCTGGCATTTGATGCACACGCCGCTGGGAAGATGTTTGAGAAACACGCAACTGGAGGTTTTGTTGATTTTCTGGCCACCCGCTCCCGAGCCGCGCACGAATTTCTCCAGCAATTCCGCTTCGGTGATGCCCAGCGCGGCCATGCGCTGCTCCAAGGCCGTGAGTTTTTCGATTGAAATGGGGTTCTGCACGGGTGCCGGGCTCGTTTTTGTTAGATTGATTCCGTTTCCCGCAATGGCCGGGAGAGCGGTGAAAGATAAGCAGCGATGGTGGCTAAAGTTAGCCGCGCTCACCCGAGAAACCCGGTCAGGGGACTGGTGGCGCTGGCGTGTGCGCTCGACTCCGGCAGTCCGATCTCATAGGCCTCGCGCCCGGCTTGCACCGCGAGTTTGAACGCAGTGGCCATGCGCAACGGATCACTGGCGATGGCGATGGCGGTGTTGACGAGCACGGCATCCGCGCCGAGTTCCATCGCTTCCGCAGCATGGCTTGGCGCACCAATGCCCGCATCCACGATGACCGGCACCACGGCCTGCTCGATGATGATGCGGAGTTGGTCGCGTGTTGCCAGACCTCTGTTAGATCCGATGGGGGCTCCCAGCGGCATCACGGTGGCGGCCCCGGCTTCCTGCAGCCGCTTGGCGAGCACGGGATCCGCGTTGATGTAGGGCAGCACGGTGAAGCCCTCCTTGACGAGGATTTCCGCAGCCTTGAGGGTTTCGATCGGATCCGGCAGCAGATAGGTGGGATCGGGATGGATTTCGAGTTTCACCCATTTGGGCAGCCCGGCTGCCGCGGCTAGGCGGGCGAGACGCACGGCTTCTTCGGCATTCATCGCGCCGCTGGTGTTGGGCAGCAACAGGTACTTCGCGGAATCGATGAAATCGAGGATGTTGGCATAGGGGTCGCGGGTTCCTGTTAGATCGGTGCGACGCAACGCCACCGTCACGATTTCCGCGCCGCTGGCCGCCAGCGCGTCGCGCATGGCTTCATTGGAGGGGAATTTCCCGGTGCCGAGAAACAGGCGCGAATGGAATTCGCGGCCGGCGATGATGAGCGGGGACATGATGGGGATTGGGGATTTCAGATTTGAGATTGCAAATTTGAGATTTCAGATAGGGAACCCGGCGAGCCAGGTTTCGAAGGCGGGGTGGTCGTTGAGGTTGTATTGCCAGGTGCGGAAGCCGAGGGCGCGGCCGGTGGCGGCGTTTTGCGGGAGATCATCGATGAAGAAGGTTTCCGCAGGCACCAGGCCGTGGTGCCTGACCGCATACTGATAGATTTCAGGATCGGGTTTGAGGAAACCGGTTTGAAAGGAAGTCACGGCGTGATGAAAAAGCGCGAATTCAGGGAACTCAGCATAGATCCACGGCATGTGGATGGCACCGATGTTGGAAAACAGAATGAGTTGGTGGCCAGCCGCGGCGAGTTGGCGGACGCGCCGCCACATCGGCTCGTTGGGCGTGAAGATGTGCCGCCATGCATGGAGGAATTCATCATGGGTCGCGCTGCTCCCGAGAACGCCCAGCCCCAAGTTGGTGAAATCATCCACACTCATTCTTCCTGCTTCCAACTCCTCCCTCTGCCCGGTTAGGCGTGCGATACGCTCCGAAGAATCCGCGCATCCGGGCGGCAGAAGGCGCGCCAGCGAGGACTCGAAATCGAAGTCTAACAAAACTTTGCCGATATCAAAGAGAAAGGTCATGGATCCATGCGGGTGTTTTGGAGGATGAATGCGGCGGCGGTGATGGCGCCGGCGTTGCGTCCGTGGTAGGCGAGGGAGCGTTTCATGGCGCGCCATGCAGCGGCGTTGTTGGCCAGCAGTTCGGTGACGGTGCGGGTGAGGGATTCCGCGGAATCCGCGAGGCCGCCGCCACTGATAGCCTCTAACAGACGTAGGTTGCCCTCTTCCTGGCCGGGCACGAGATAGTGAATGAGCATGGGACAGCGGGCGGCGATGGCTTCATGCACGGTGGCACCTCCCGCCTTGCCGACCGCGAGGTGATGACGGTTGAGCAGTTGCGGCACCTTGCGCGTCCATCCGATGAGGCGGACCCTGCCCGGGTAAGCGTCCTTGATCTTTCTCGCCCGGGCGTACAGGTGGCGCACGTTTCTGCCCAATACGATGGTGAGGCGCACCGACGGTGATGAATCTAACAAGGCGTGGCCATGACGCCGGATCAACGGCAGGTTTGCGGTGGGGAAATACAGGATGCGGAACGGATCGCAGGCGGCAGCGGCGTCCACCGGCTCCAACCGCGAAAAAACCGGATTCACCGGAAAGCCAGTATCGATGATTTTTTCCGCAGGCAGATTCTTGCCAATCATCGCCTCGCGCGTGAGCGGGTCGGTGACCAGCCACCAATCCCCGGGCGCGCGCAGCCATGCGGCATTGATTTCAATGGAGTCCGTGACCACCGTGAAAACCGGCCGCGAATTCCCGGATTTCTCAACAATGCGTGGCAGAAAATAGGGATAAAGCGGATAGGTGCTGACCACCGCATCCGGGCGGAATTCCTCCATCAGTTGCGCCAGTGCCCGCTCCACCTGACGTAGCACCGGTGCATCCTTGCGGTTGAAGTCGTAGCGGTCCGTGGATTGATAGATCCTGGCCCAAAACCGCGGGAAATGCGTGGTGACAATGCGGTAGCCGTAACTCACGAAGGCCGTCAAGCGCGGGACGCCGAGCGAGCATGGGTCGCTAATCTGCGTCACCGCCCCTGCGGCGCCAAGGGCGAGTCCCAGATTGCGGGCGGCGCTGTTGTGGCCCTCGCCAAAGGCGGCGGTGACGATGAGAATGCGTGGTGGGTCGGCCATGGCGGGTTGCGGGGAAAGATTTAGAGTGAGTCGGGCGTTGCGTCGATGGACTTTTGCGGCTTTCCTCTGTGTGGCGATGGCGCGCGAGGTAAAACCAGTCAAATTGAGAATGGTCGATGACGACACCGAACCGCCGGTGCCCGTCATTCGCGTGGACAATCCGGAAACCGAATTCAAAGACCACCAAGTGATCCCCATCCGTCTTGGACCCCAGACGGACGATGTGACCCCCACCGAACGCCGACTCGACCTTCCCTCGCGGGATGAAATCGAACTGCGCACCCACCAACCCGGCATCGATGTCCTCATCGAACCCGAGCCCGTCGCCCCCGAAACGCTCGAACATGACTGGGGCGAAGCCTCCAAGCGCAACTATCCCATCCCGTGGGGGTGGTTCGTGCTCATCGCCCTGTTGATTTCCGCAGCCGTGATCTGGTCGTGGACCCGGGTGCATACGGCGGACGCCCGCGCCGAGCGGCTTGAGAGCCAAACAAAGTCCATTCTGGTCGACGAGGCCAAGGAGCAACAGGAGGCCACGCAACTCATTGACCGGATCGATAAAATCATGCGCGACTACTTCAGTGCCACCGAGGTTGACACGCTGGTTCGCATGGTGCGCCAGCCGGAGCGGGTGGCTCCGCTGATGCACCGCCATTATTCTAACAAACCGGTCTTCGAGGGGTCGTTGAGAGCCATCAAATCGCTCAACCCGCTCACCCTCGCCAAACAGGGGAATTTCTGGATGGCGGGCGTTTCGTTGTCGGATGGAAACACGAAGAACCTGGTCATTGAGATCGACCCTGCGGGCGAACCTAAAATCGATTGGGAGACGCTGGTATGTTACCAGCCGATGGCATGGGATGATTACGTCGCGCGACGACCCGCCGGAACTCCCATGGATTTCCGGGTTTATGCCGAGCCTGATAGTTTATACAGCCATGAATTCGCCAGTTCGGAACGCTGGACCTGCTTCCGGCTCACTACCCTGAATAGTGATGAATGCCTTTTCGGATATGTGCCCGCCAACGGGGAGTTGGAAAAATCCTTGCGTGACTTGCTAGAAAAGAACAGGACACGCAAGATCAGCGTGATTTTGCGCCTGAACATACCGGATGGGGTCCAATCCCACCGCGGCGTGATTATTGAAAAACTCGTCAACCCGCTATGGCTTTTTGTTAGCCCTGCCGATTCCGGCATGTGAATGTGGGAAATCCAGCCGCAACTTTCCCCGCCTTTGGACACCACTTCTCAAAAAACACCCGCTGATTCCGCCGCACCGGTGATTCCGGTCCTGGCCGGCGTCGGGGTTTTTCTAGCCCTCCAATACGTCCTGTCGCTGTGGCGGCTGGCGATGAGTTCGGGCGCGATGATGAACAAATTCAGTGCGCTGGCCCGCGATCAATACCTCGGCTTCCTCGTCTGGCAGAACGTGCTGATGCTTGTGGCCTATGGCATGCTTGCCGTGGCCGGGACCCTTCTCGCCCGGCCCGCCGTCGCGTTGTGGACGCGGTTTTCCAAGCGCCGGTCCTTTCCAATCCTCATGTCGCGCAGTTTCGTCGTGGTGCTGGTCATTCACGCATTCTGCACGCTGCGTCTGGTGAAAAACCGCCCGTATTTCCTCAATGAGGCTGAGTTCGGCCAGTGGTATTACAAGTTGTTAGATTTTCCCGAGCCAGTGAAACCCGCTGCCTTGTTCATTATCTTCACCCTGCTTCCTTTGCTCTTCATTGGTTTTGCCGTGGTTTGGCATGTCCACCGTTATGGCCGCCGGGGCTGGCTGCTTGCGGCTGCCATCACACTGACCGCCACCACCGTGTCCTATTTTCACCATCGGTCCCAAAACGCGGGGCGCGGCGCCCGATTATCTAACAAATCACCCAATGTCATCATCATCGGCTCCGATTCCCTGCGTGCCGACCGTCTCGGTTGTGGCGGTTACCGTCCGTCGCGCGGCGAGGGTGCCGCTGCCACAGGGGTGTCACCGCAAATCGACGCCTATGCCGCCAGATCCGTGCGTTTTGAAAACTGTTATACAGCGATCGCCTCGACCATCGAGTCAGGCGTGCAGATGATGGCTTCGCAATACCCGCACAGCCATGGCATCCGCCAGATGTATCCCGACCGCGAGACCGTGGAAGCCACCCAGAAACGCATTGTCCCGCTGGCCGCATTGCTCCGCAAGCGCGGCTACGACACCACGGTCATCGGCGACTGGTGCGCCGGTTATTACGAGATCATTCCGTTAGGGTTTGAACACGTGTCGACATCGAGTTTTGACAATTTCAAGATCTACATGAGCCAGGCCGTGGTGATGTCGCACTTCGTGGTGCCGCTCTATTTCGACAATCCGCTGGGCTATCGGATTTACCCGCAACTCCAGTGTTTCGCGCAGTTTGTCACCCCGCAGGTCGTCACCCAGCGCGTCGAACAACAACTGGAAAGGGTCGCGCGCGAACAACAACCGTTTTTCTGGCATGTATTCTATTCCTGCAACCATCTGCCATACCGCAGCCAGGAACCCTACGCCAGCATGTTCGCGGATCCCGCCTATCAGGGCCGCAACAAAACCGGAGTGGATTTCGACATCGATTCTTTCATCGGCGGCACCGACCTCGAATCAAAATGGAAAGCGCTGCCGCCCAAAGAAGTCACCCAGATCCGCGCGCTTTATGACGGCTGCACCCGGCAGTTCGACGAATGCGTCGGCAAAATCCTGGCCGCCATCGAGCACAACGGGCTAACAGAAAACACCATTGTCATCATCACCGCCGACCACGGGGACGACCACTACGAACCCGGCGTCACGCTCGGCCATGGGCTGACCTTCAATGGGGGGCTCCAAGCCAACCATGTGCCCATGATCATGCACATCCCCGGACAAGCGCCCAAGGTTTTTGCGGAAACCGTGCGCATGATCGATGTGATCCCGACACTGGCGGATTATCTCGGAGTGGAGAAATCCGCCACCTGGCAGGGCCGGAGTTTCGCCGGGTGGATTCGCGGCAGCGCAACCCCGGAATACCGCCCGTTTTACGGTGAGACCGGCTTCCCCTTCATCCAGTTCAGCGTGCCCGGCATCGAGCGCCCGAAACTGCCGCCGATGGATGAACTCACGTGGATCGATGATGACTATAACTATCAGTTTGTCCTCAAACCGGAATACCGTGAGCGCCTTGTGCAGGCGAAACAACGCTGCCTGCGCACACGCAATTGGAAAATCGTGTGCACGCCCACCGCCGCCGGCACCCGCCGCTTCGGACTCTTCAACATGGCCGCCGATCCCAACGCCGAGGCCGATGTCGCCGCAACCCGCCCTGACGTCCTCGCGCCGATGCAATCCGCGCTCGAACGCTGGATGGACGAAAAAACCGAATCCTCCATCCCCGAGATTTTCCCCAACGGCGAACCGGAGTGAATGCGAGTCTTCCGTGAAATCGGGCGGAATAATCCTCCCGACTAACTTGACTGTTACAGGCGGCGGGCAGAATGCCCGCGCCACGTGGCCCGGGCATTCTGCCCGGAGCCCCCATACAATAGTTACTCCAGATTCCACACCTAGCGCAGCGCGGGTTCTGGTGCTGAATAGGAAGATGGAAACCACTGATTAAACTGATTAAACTGATTTTGAAGAGGTTAGAAAGAAAGACCCGCCCACCCCAAAGGTGAGTAAAATCCCAGCCAATTCTTTCAGTGAAATCAGTTAAAATCAGCGCAATCAGTTGTAATAATGGCCTGTATTTCCTTTGGCATTTTCCTAGTAGGGTAATCCGTGGTTAGCCAACCGCGATTTGTCAACCAACCCAGTTATGGGTCTAACGTGCCAGTCTCAGGCAGGTCGCGCAACTGGCGTTGCCAGATGTAGCGGCGGAACAACACCTTCACTGCGGCGGTGAGCGGCACGGCCAGCAACGCGCCGACAAATCCGCCCAGCACCAGCGACCAGAACAGCATCGAGAATATCACCGTGAGCGGATGCAGCCCCACCGAGTCACCCACGATCTTGGGTGCCGTGATCAACGAGTTGATCTGCTGCACGACCACGAAGATGGCCAGCAGGCAACCGACATAGGCCCACGGACTCAATCCAAACGGGCTGGCGTCCTGGGCGTGCAGGTAACCGATGATGCAGGTCGGGATCAGGCACAGGATGTTGCCGACGTAGGGGACCACCCCGAGTATGGCCATGAAGATGCCGATGATGAATCCGTAGGGCAGCCCGAAGATGGTTAGAGCGATGCCGACCAGGATGCCGTCGATCATGGCCACCAGCACCTGGCCGCGGAAGAACGAAACGAGATAACCGTTGATTTCCTGCAGCGTGTCCACCAGTTCGGTTTTGAAATGCGAAGCCTTGAGCGGCACGTAGTGGTGCCAGTGGCTGCGGATGGCCGCGGATTCCTTGAGAAAGAAAAACAGATAGACCGGCACCATCAGCATGCCCAGCACCAATCCGAAAAAACCCAGTATCCGGGTGGACCCCGCCGACACCCACCTGCGCCCGGTGCTGAAGATGACATCCTGATAGGCGAAGATGATCCGACCGGCACGCGTGCGGGCGAACCAATCCAGCGTGGCCGGCTTGTCATCGGAGACGGCCGCCGGCGGCATCACGTTGCCCTTGTCGTCCTTTTCTGTTAGAAGCCAGCCGATGGGTCCGTCGGCGTGCTTATTCCGGAGTGTCATGAGTTCGCGGGCGAGGGCGTTGCCGAGCTGCCTGCCGTCGTCGTCATTTTTTTCAGGCGTGTGCGTCGACTGTATGGCCGCGGGATCCGTTGTTGCGGGTGATGCCAGCATGGATTTCAACGTATCATGTCCGCGTTGGATGCCCGGCACCACGGCGGACACCAGCAGGGTGGCTACCGTGAGGATGACGATGAAAACGGTGACCACCGCCCACAAGCGGCTGAACCTGCGTTTTTCCAACAACCGCACCACAGGGTCCAGCACATAGGCGATGATGCCCGCCACGATCAGCGGAATGAGCACCGGTTGCAAAAATCCAAAGACCTTCCCGATCAGCCAGATCAAGCCGACGATCAGCGCACCCACCACCAGCATGGCTGTGCCGGTGATGGCGTTCCACAGGGTCTTTTGCTGGAAGCGGGTAGGGTAGCGCATGGGAAATCGGTTTATTAGATTCCGTCCGCCGCCTGTTTGGCGATTTGATCCAGCACGCCGTTGACGAAGCGTTTCGAGTCGTTGGTGCCGAAACGTTTGGCGAGTTCCACGGCCTCGTTGATGACCACCTTGGGCGGGGCGGTGGCCTGCAGGAGCTCGTGGGTGGCCAGACGCAGGATGGCGCGGTCCACCGGGTCGATGCGCCCGGGCGAGTAGTTGTCCACGACGGCGGCGAGCGTGGCGTCGATGGCGGGTTTGTTAGACAGGATCCGGTCCACCAGTTCATCGCAGCGGCGGCGGAGTTCGCGGATGGCGGTTTTGGATTCGCGCAGGCTGTTGAGGTCGCCTTGATCGGGGAAATTTTCGGGGTCCTCGACCATGCGCAGGCGGTCGGAAACGCGCTGCATGCGCTGGAGGGTGGCGGCGATCGCCTGCAAGGGGCCGCACAGGGCCGGGAAATCCCCGATCTCTAGCAGAAATTGTTTGCGCGCCGATGAGATCTCGCGATCGACCAGGAACAGATGATTCAACGCGTTGCCGAAATTCGCGGCCACGGCGGCATCCGTGTCGTCCTTGGGCAGACGGTCGAGCTTGGCCAGCGCGGTGCTCCAGCCGGATTCCAGTTCGGCGATGCGGGTGAGCGTGCTTTTCAGGTTTTCCGCTTCCGGCCATGCGGCTAACAGATCATTGGCGGCAGCGTAACGCCCGGCAAATTCTGTTAGGCGCTCCTGCCTGCCATGCGCGAGGTGGCGCACCGTGCGGAAAACCGCGAGGTGCAGGCTGCGCCGGTCGGATTCGGTGACGAACTCCCAGAACGGGTCGCGCAAGGCCGCGGGGTCCGCGCCGCCTTCGAGATCCGCGCAGTAAAGGAACTGGATGACCGCCTCGCGGATTTTGCGGCGGCTAGGCATAACGTTGCTTCTTGACGATGGCGCTGCGCGGCATCGAGCGGTCGAGTTCCTGGAAGACCTCGATCATGGAGGTGGCGGCGCGCGCGGCTTCGCGTCCGCGGTTGAGTTGCGCGCCGATGCAGCGGGCATAGGCCTGCTTCTCATCGTCTAACAAAAGCACCTCATGGATGATGGGGCGCAGTGATTTCACGGCGAGGCGCTGGAGGGAGTCGGTCACTGCGGTGCCGATCAAATCGGCGTGTTGGGTGGCGCCGCGGATGATCAGCCCAAGTGCGATGATGCAGGCAGGGGGATCACGATCCAACACAGAGGCGACGGCGACGGGGATTTCAAAGGCACCGGGGACGCGGATGAGATCGACGCGGCCTTGGGGGATGAGTTCGCCAAGTTCCTCGATGGCGTTCTCGACCAGGGCATCGGTGAATTTTTCGTTATATTTTGACGCCACGATGCAGAGCCGGATTTTAGGGCCGATGATTCTCGGTTTTGGATGCAGGGCGGAGGACATGCACGGGGTATGACGGCAGTCGGCCGAAAAGTCAATCGGCGGTCCCAACGAATCTTGGATTATCCGTAGGTTACGGGCTCCGGTGCGTGATGCTTACGAGGGCGGCGAGTTTCCGGCACACCTCGCTCAGGTGGGGGCTGCCCATGATTTCGTCCAAGGTCCAAGGCAGGCGGAAACTCCAGTTTTGCGGGCCGAAGGTGCCGGGGTGGTTGATCCGTTCGTCGAGGCCGAAAAGCGAGGTGATCATCAGCGAGGCATAGCGGGAGTTGGCATCCATCAGCGCCTTGAGCAGGCGCAGATGGATGCCCTCGGTGAATGGTGGCCATGGTATTTGGATGGGGATTCCGGCAAATTCTGATAGAATTCGCAGGGTGTTGTGGGCACCATGGGCCTGCCATCCGGAATCCGGGGTGGGTTGATCGATGTTTTGTTGGATGGTCTGGCGGCAAGCCCGCCAGATGCCGCACACGGGGTCGTGATCATGGGTGGAAAAGCTGGCAAACGAGTTTTCCGGGAAGGCCTTTCCGGGTGTCGGATGGCCGAATTCATTGCAATCCCAGTGGGGGATGCGGTATCCGGCGATGCCCAGTTCGGTGAGGTGCGGGCGCACGTAATCGGGCACCCACCCGAGGTCTTCCGCGATGATCTCGGCTCCTTGCGCGGCGGCGATGATGGCCCGCAGGCGGACGTCCCCATCCGCGCGGTTGGCATTCTTGTTTTGCTCGGTGTCATCCGGGCGGACGAACCAGCGCGGCAGGCGCCCGGCGGTTTTGGCGGCCGCTTGTTCTCGGGTGAGGCCGAGGAATTCAGGATTGCGCTCCGGCCGCCATGGGAAAGCGTAGATCCGATAGAATCCCAGAATGTGATCCAAACGGAACATCTGGAAAATCTCGGTGAGCCGTGTGATGCGCGTCTTCCACCAGGAAAATCCGTTGGTTTCCATGTGGTTCCAGCGGTAAAGCGGGATGCCCCAGTTCTGCCCCCATTGTTGGAAAAACGGGTCACTTTGGCTCATACCTTCCGGCGGCGACCCCCCGCACCAATCGAGATGGAATTCATCGCGGTGGAAAAACACATCGCAGGAATGCCAGTGAATCCCGATCGGCACATCACCCATGAGCTTTACCCTGCGCTCATCCGCATGCACTCGCAAGGCACGCCATTGTCGAAAACACAACCATTGCACAAACGCAAAAAACCCCAAGCGGTAGTCAACCCCCTCCGCATCGCCGCGGCGCAATCGGGCGATGTATTCTCGCGCTTTTTCCGGCGTCCGGCACATGGCCGGCCACTGGTCCCAGGTCAGCCCCTCGCCGTGATGTGCCATCAGAAAGCGGAACACGCAGTAGTCGTTCAACCAATGATCCTCCTGGCGTTGAAAGAGATCGTTTTCGGCGCGGAGTTCCGGCGCGGCCTCCTCAAACTTCGACCACGCAAGCTCTAACAAGTTGCGTTTGATTTGCCTTACGAGTGGATAATTGACGGGACCCACTGGGGTGTCGGTCAATCGGTCACGGGCCCTGGCCAGATCACCTTTGCTGAGCCAGGGAATTTCGCATTCGTCGAGGCTCAGGTAGATTGGGTCGAGCGCGGTGGAGGATATGGCGCTGTAGGGGCTTTCCTCCGGGCTGTTTTCATTGATTGGCAGCAGCTGAATGAAGCTCAGGCCCATTTCGGCGGCCCAGTCGATCCACTCGCGCAAGGCCAGCGTGTCACCGATCCCGAGGTCGCCTTTGCGGCGTGGCGAGAATGCGGGGATAAGGATGCCGGCCTGGCGTTTTCCGGGTGGTGGATGCACGCTGCGGATGCTGGCAGGATGAAGCGTGGCGTAAATCCTGAAATTGCGGGACAGGCGGCAACAATGCGCAGCTTGGCAGGGACATCTCCTGGCGGTCCGCGTGGATGAATAAGAAAGCGAGCGCTGATGAACGGGATCGGGACGGTCACGCCACCGTCTAACATTAATCACGCATTGGCCCGACGGCGGAGATCCGCCCGTGCCTGTCCTGTGGCGGCTGCGCGCTTCCCGCGCGCCTCACAATTTGGGCCGGGCCGGGAAGGGCTTATGAGGCTCCTGTTGGTACCAGAAAGCCACCGACTTGGCCGCGATGACCACGCTGGGCGAGACTTTCCACGTTTTGCCGAGTTCGCGCGCGGCGTTCTTGCCCGGGCCCTCGGTTCGGTCTCATCAGGGTACCATTATCTGTGTTCATCTGCGTCCATCTGCGGTTCGGATTGCTTAATTGAAAAGTGTTGGGCGAGGCGGGTGCCCTGGTTGAGTGCGTGGACGCATCCACCGTCGGGGGACTCGAATTGATAGGACTGGCGCAGGGTTTGGCCGAGGTAGTTTTTGGCGGTTTTGATCGCCTGCGGTAGGCTTTGCTCGCAGGCGATCGCGGCGGTGATGGCTGCGGACAGCGTGCAGCCGGTGCCATGCGATCCCGTGACCGGAATGCGCGCCTCCCGGAAATGATAGATCTCCCCGTCGCAGGCTAACAGATCAAGGCAATCCAGTCCTTCGAGGTGCCCGCCCTTCATCAGGACGGCGGTGCCGAATTGTCCGGACAACCTGAGGGCTGCGGCTTCGAGCTCCTCCTCCCCCCGGATTTTACCACCCAGCAGTGCCTCGGCCTCGTGCAGGTTGGGCGTAATCACGCAGGCCTGCGGGAAAAGATACCGACGGTAGCACTCGACTGCGTCCGCTTCCAACAGCGGTGCCCCGGTGGAGGCAATCATCACCGGATCCACGACCACCCGCAGGCCGGGATTGTTTTTCAGGATGGCCGCCACGGCACACACGTGCGCCGCGGAAAACAACATGCCGGTCTTCAAGGCGGCGACCGGAAACGATTCTAACAAAAGTGAGATCTGATCGCTGACAACCTCCACCGGCACCGGATGTACCAGCCGCACGACATTGGCGGTTTCCGAAACCACGCAGGTGACTGCGGTGAGTCCGTGGACGCCGAAGTGTTGGAAGGTCTTGAGGTCGGCCTGGATTCCGGCACCCGCCGAGCAGTCGGAACCGGCGATGGTCATGGCCACTGGAATTCCGCGCGTCATAATCTGTTAGATCGCAACAGTGCCGCGATTTTCTCCAATCCCTCGAGCATGCGGGCGCGCGGGCACCCGAAGTTGAAGCGGAGGTGGTTTGGCCAGCCGAAAGGAGCGCCGTCTGATAGAAACAATCCGGCGTTTCTTTCGAAATGCTCCGCCGGGTTTTCCACGCCCATGGCGGTGGCGTCGATCCACGCGAGGTAGGTGGCCTCGCATGGGCGGACGGACAATCCGGGACAGTGCGAGTTGATGAAGGCGACGAGGGTGTCGCGGTTATCCCTGAGGTAACTGACCAGCTCCAGCCGCCATGGTTCGCCATGGCGGTAGGCCGCTTCTGCCGCATAATAGGAGAGCGCGTTGATTTCAGTGAGAGTGTGGCCGCGCTCTGCGGTGAAGCGTCGGCGCAACGTGTCGTCCGCGATCACGGCGAAGGCATAACCCAGGCCCGCGATGTTCCACGTCTTGCTGGGTGAGAGCAGGGTGATGGTGCGCGCCGTGTAACGATCGGGCAGATTCAATGCCGAGAAATGCGGGGTGAGGTCCTCATCGAGCACGAGATCGCAATGGATTTCATCCGCCACCAGAATCAGATCGTGCGTTTCACAAAATTCCGCGATCCGGTGGATCTCCGCTTTCGAAAACACCCTGCCTAACGGATTCTGCGGATTGCACAGGAGGAATACCCGGGTCGATGGCATGACCGCGCGTTCCATGCCCTCCCAGTCAAAGCCCCAGCCGGATTTTGTTAGAACATGGTCCACCGTGATCAGGCGCGCGCTGGCGTCGCGGTGGATGCCCAGGAATGGTGGATAGACCGGCGTGCAGGTCATGACCGCCTCACCCGCTTTGCAGAAGGCCCGCGCGGCGAGTGATAGCGCCGGGACCAAACCGCCGAGGTGGACGATGTGGCCGCTTGGCACCACCGCCCCGCGCCGCTGGCGCAGATAGCGGGTGATGGCGTCGTTGAGACCATCATGCGCTTGGGCATAGCCGAAAACCGCGTGGTTCACGCGTTGGTGGAGGGCGTCGAGAATCGCAGGGGCCGAGGCGAAATCCATGTCCGCCACCCAGAATGGATCCAAGTCCGGGCGTCGGTCGTATTTGATGCAGCCGGACCCGCGCCGCTCGATCCGGGTGTCGAAGTCGAAATTCATCGCGCCCTGTTTATGGGTGTGGATGTGGAAGGTTTCAAGCGCGGGAATGCATTGAAGAAATTTTGAGGACCAAGCCTTGACAGCTGCCGCAGTGTGGCATTTCCATCTCCGGAACCTGCAAATGAAAGCCTCGATCCTATCCCTGTTGTTGTTTGCCGCGATGGCTTGCGGGACCGCCCCTGCCGCCACCGTCCTCCGCAATGATGTGCAGGCCCCTCTGCGCCATTGGTCCTTTGAATACGGCCTTGCCTTCATCACGACCGGCACCATCGACGAGGTCGCGCTGGCACGCACCCGCATCCCCGATGGTCCTTCGGGCGGGCAGGTCCACCTGCTCACCGCATCCTATCGCCTTGCGGAACCCACTTGGAATATGGGAAGCCGCCGGTTCAACCCACTGCTGGAACTGCCACTGACTTTGGGCATCGTGGACGAAAACGGGCGTTCGCCGTTTCTCAATTACAGCGCGTCGTTCCAGGTGCGCTGGCGCGATTTCCCATGGAATGATGTGATCAAAACCACGGCATCCATGGGCTTGGGACTGGCCTACTCCGAAGAGGTGTTCCTGATCGACCGCGAGAAGCATCTGGACAGCGACCGCTCGCACGTGAAATTCAATTGGCCGATCCAACTCAGCTTTGCGCTGCCGCAATACCCGCAACACCAGCTCACCGTTTTCATCATGCATCAGTCCGGCGGCCTCATCTTCGACCGCGGCGGCGTCAATAACATCGGCCTCGGATATCGGTTAGGATTTTAGGTTCACTCACCGCGCCGGAGCCGTTGCCGAAGGATGGTCAGCGCACGAGAACTCGGTCGTGCGGCTCAGGTACCAGATCAAGGCCGTGCCGCCGACGATGGCCACAAAGATCACCAGAACGAATATCAGGCTGAGACAGGATTTCATCGTTGGAATCAACAAACCGCCTGACGTTGTTCCGCCACATCCCTGACACGTCCGGCGATCAACTCGGCGAGTTGGAGTTCACCTTCCTCGCGCAGGAAGTCGCAGTAGTTGGAGGCGACCGCCTCGAGGTCCTCGGTGAATTCCGGCCCCAGCGCTTCGAAGCCCGCGAGGGCTTTTTCGAAATGGCGGCGCGCCCACGCCCGGTCGCCCGTGTTGAGCAGGGCAAGTGCGAGGTTGTTGTGGGATTGAGCGGTGTCCGGATGTTCCTCGCCTAACAGATTGCGGCGCGTTTCCAGCGCCATCATGTGCATTTCGCGGGATTGCTCGTAGAAGCCGGCGGTCTGATAGAGTGCGCCGAGGTTGCTCGAAACGGTGGCGGTTTGTTCGTGTTCCTGGCCGAGTTGCGAGTGGACGATTTCCAAGGCGCGGAGGAACTGGGTTTCTGCGGCTCCGAGATCGCCGGTCGCCTTGTAGAGGAAGCCGAGGTTGTTAGCCATGGCCGCGATGTCGAGCATGAGCGGCGGCTCGTGGCGTTCGAAAAATCCGGTGGCGATGCGCCAGTTCTCCACCGCTTTTTCACTGCGGCCCATGCCATCATAGGCGGCGCCCAGCCCGGCATAGAGACGACCGATCTGCGCGAAGCGGTCAGGCCGCGCTTCCAATTGATCGATGGCTTGCCGGTAATCGTCGCGGGCGAGATCGAAGTTTCCGAGTTCCCGATGGATGTCGCCACGGATTTCGAGTGCGGAGGCGAAGGCGTCGATACTGTCGAGGTTGGGCCCCAGCGTTTGCTGGGATTTTTCGACAGCGGCGCAGGCGGCGTGGAGTGCTTCGTCGAGATCGCCGACGGAGCGCAGGGATTCCACGCGATCTTGAAGGATGCCAATGAAGGTTGCGGTTGGAGAGTCCATGGTGAATGGGGGTGGTGTGTCTGTATTTACTATCGATGTTTTTCGTCCGCTGACGAGCGGAATTCTCGATTTGGGCAAAGTTTTTCGACCAATTCCGTCCGGAAGGCCGGCAGCCTGCCAAGAGCATCCCGCAAGGAAACGTCGGCCTCCCACTGGTGGTGGGAAATTCCAAGCAGGCGGGCCAGTTCGTGTTCGAAGTGCTGGAGCGACCGCAGGCTGGGCTCCGTGGTGTCGATGTGGTCGAGCGCACGGCTGAGCAGATCAAACAATTCCGGCTCCGGATGATCCGGTTCCACCGCGGATTCCAGAAGTTGGCAGCAATAGGCCGCCAGTAACGTGGCGGTGTAGTTCTTCCTCAGCCCCTCGCGCCAGTCGCTGATCGAAATCTCACGCAAAATGTGCAATTCGCCGCGGCGGGCGGGTTGGTAGGTGATTTCTCCGGTGAAAAACAGGTCTAACAGACCCGCGAACGGGCTTTTCGGCCGACTCGCGCCCTTGGCCACGGTTTTAATCAGTCCGCGAGTGTCCGTGAACCAATGGACGATCCGACTGGTGTCGGTCAGACGGGTCAGGCGGATGATGGTGGCATGGGCCCGTCCGCCACCGTCTGCCCCCGCTTGGCTCACGCGTGATCCTCCTCCCACTGCGCCTCGGCATCGGTGAAATACCTGACGCGTACTTTTTTGAATTCCTTGGTCGAATAGAGCGCGTGGCGGTCGGTGAGGCCGGTGGCCTGTTCGATGGCTGTTAGAGTCTGCTCGCATTCCTCCTCGCTTTTGCCATGCACCATCGTGAACAGATTGTATGGCCACTCGGGATAACTTGGGCGCTGGTAACAATGGCTCACCGCACGGAAGCCGGCCATCGTTTCACCCAGGCGTTGCAAAGCCTCGGGGTCGTCTGACGGACCGGCCCAAACGCCCATCGCATTGGCTCCGAAGCCCGCCTTGCGATGGTGCAGCACCGCCGCGAAACGCCGCATCCGCCCGGTGGTTAGAAACCGCAGGTGCATCGCCGCAGCTTCCCCGAATGACAGGCCGAGTTCCTCCGCAACCGCCACGAACGGCTCCGGCACAAGCGCCAGATCGCGTTGCATCACTCTGACAAATTCGATCTCTGTGTCTGTTAGAGTTCCGGCTTCCTGACGGTTGGCCTCAGTGTAAGCCGGGGCCGATTGATCCTCGGGCCGGGCGTCACCCTCGACATCGAAGCGCACGCCGATCTTGAACAGCCGCAAGGTCGGCAGCAGGCGGGTGCTTTGCGCGCCTGACAGGCGATGCAGCAGGTCCACGGTGCCCTCCAGGCCGAGGCGGCTGGTTGGCGGCACCGCGAGGGTGTACCAGAGGTTGAACTCGTGGTTGCGCAGGTAATTGTGGCTCACGCCGGGATGGGAATTGATCACGGCCACCGCGTCATCCAGACGCTCCGGCACCACCTTGGCGGCCACCAGGCTGGACGCGTAGCCGAGACTGCGCGTGTCGAAAATCGCACTGATCTGCCGGATCACCCGGGCCTCCTTGAGCGCCATCACCCGGGCCAGCGTGTCACCCTCGGATAATCCGCAGCGTTTCCCAAGCTCTGCAAACGGGCGCTCGGTGAAAGGCACGGTTTCCTGCAATACTCCAAGCAAGGCGGCATCGGTTGCGGGTGTGGAGGCGGTCATTTCCCGCGCACTGTAACACGCGAAGCCCGCAGCGAAAGCAGAGATTGCACTCCGGTCATGAATGCTTGTCACTTCGGAAATTAGGGTCAGATTCCGGCCATGTTCTTTCATGGGATCGATGCCGAGACGTCCTGGCTGGGTGTCATCATGCTGCTTGCGTTCTACCTGGTGGGGCTCGTCCACGTGCTGCACGCGCTGATGCATGTGCGCACCTCGCAGGGCACGATCGCCTGGGTGATCTCACTGGTGACCGTGCCGTTCGTGGCCATTCCGCTTTATTGGATGTTAGGGCGGACCCGCTTTGCCGGCTACGTGGGCGGCCGGCGCGAGAAGGACGAACGCCTCGGGCAACTGGCCGAGTCGATGCACCAGCGCCTGCGGGCCCTTGAAGTTGACATTCCCGAGGACGACGCCTTCGAGCGGGCGGCGAGATTGTTAGGCGGGCTGCCGTTCACCCGCGGCAACCACCTCGACCTGCTCATCGACGGCGAGGAAACCTTCGAGCGGATCTTCGATGCGATCAACACGGCCGAGAACTACCTCTGTGTGAATTTTTTCATCGTCAAGCACGACAAGCTGGGCACGCGTTTCCAACAAGCGCTCATCGAACGCGCCCGTGCCGGGGTGAAGGTCTATTTCCTGTTTGATGAATTCGGTTCGCACAAGCTGCCGCGGCGTTTCCTGAGGGATCTGCGCCAGGCGGGGGTCGAATGTTTTTCATTCGGCATCAACCGCTATTGGTGGTCCAGACTCCAGCTCAACTTCCGCAACCACCGCAAGATCGTGGTTAGCGATGGCAAGGTGGCATTGTTAGGCGGCCTGAATGTCGGCGACGAATATCTCGGGCGCAGCCAGCGCTTCGGCCAATGGCGGGACACCCACCTCGAAATGCGCGGGCCGGTAGTGCAGGCGGTGCAACTGGTGTTTCTTGAGGACTGGTTCTGGGCTTCTAACAAAATACCGGACCTGCATTGGGACACCCGGGCGGAACCCGAGGACCAGATCGCCGCGGTGATCCCCACCGGCCCGGCCGATCCTGCGGATTCCTGGCAGCTTGTCGTGGCCGAGGCCGCCAACTCCGCCCGCGAAAAACTCTGGATCGCCTCGCCGTATTTCGTGCCCGACGAGGGCGTGCTCACCGCGCTGCAAACTGCCGCCATCCGCGGCGTGGACGTGCGCATCCTGATCCCGGAGCGTGCCGACCATCTGTTAGTATGGCTTTCGGCCTTTTCCTATTACGAACAATCCATCCCCTACGGTGTCAGATTGTTCCGCTACCACCGCGGTTTCCTGCATCAGAAGGTCATGCTCATCGACCGGCGCCTCGCCTCGGTGGGCACCGCCAATCTCGACAACCGCTCGTTCCGACTCAACTTCGAAATCACCGCGTTCTCGACCGACCGGCGCTTCGTGACCATGGTGACCGACATGCTGACCACGGACTTCCAGCACGCCTGCGAGGCGCGGATGGAGGACTTCTCCGGCAAGCCGTTCCTGTTCCGGGCCGCATGCCGCGCCGCGCGCCTGTTCGCGCCGATCCAGTGATGGAGGCTCAGATCGTCATGGCATGGAAGCCGCCATCGACAATCATTTCGATGCCGGTGATGAATGCACCTGCCTTGTTAGATGCTAAC
Organism: uncultured Luteolibacter sp.; assembly: GCA_964458895.1. Taxonomy (GTDB): domain Bacteria; phylum Verrucomicrobiota; class Verrucomicrobiia; order Verrucomicrobiales; family Akkermansiaceae; genus Luteolibacter. Next base: position 23,660 of record CAYWLC010000009.1, read on the forward strand.
AAAAGTGTGGCTCCGATCAATTCGTCGGCATTGCCGAAGCGCGACGCGGGGGTTTGGCGGCGGATGTCGAGCACGCGGGATTCGT
>CAYWLC010000009.1:23754-36330 GCA_964458895.1 uncultured Luteolibacter sp.
TGTCGGCCCACTCGCGGGCGAGGTTGCGTGTGAGGTTGTGGACGGCGGCTTTCGAGAGCGAGTAGGTGAACACGCGGGACAGGGGATTGAGTCCGGAAATCGAGCCAAGGTTGATGATGGATGCCGCGCGGGATTCCTGGAGGAAATACTCCCCGAACACCTGGCAGGAACGGAACACGGCGGAGAGATTCGTGTCGATGATGCGCTGGTATTCTTCTTCGCCGATGTCGAGAAACGGGGTGGGGGAGTTGGTTCCTGCGCCGTTGATCAGGATGTCCACCTGGCCCGATCGATCCAGCACGGTTTCCAGCAATCCTTCCAGGGAATCGCGCGAGGTGACATCCACCGGTTCGAAGTAGCCCTTGCCGCCGTAGGTCTGGATTTCGGTCAGGCGTTTTTCGGCTTTTTCGCGGATGCGGCCACCGAGCACGACTTCCGCCCCGGCCCGGGCGAGGCCCACGGCCATGGTGCCGCAAAGCTCGCCGGTTCCGCCGATGACCACAGCGGTTTTTCCGGAGAGATCGAACAGGTCTTTGAGAAAGGCGGCGGTCTGCATGAGTGCAGTCTTGAACGGAATCGGCGGTGTGCCAAGCATGGAATCGCCCGTTTGAATAGCGGGTCCAAGGACTCTTTGAAGGTTTCTTGGCAGGGGGATCCTGGACGCAAAGCCAGGAACCAATTTCTGGCCCTTTGTATCTCGTATCTCCCGTATTGACGGAAAGACGGGAAAATGGCAGGTTCGACTCGTAAAAGCGACCATTGATCTTCCAACACCGCTATTCCGTCGGGCCAAAGCCACTGCGGCCGAACAGGGGAAGTCGCTCAAAGCATTTATCACCGAGGCTGTCGAACAACGGCTGGGCTCGGGCACCCGCTCCTGGGAAGGTTTGTTAGCCACTCTTCCCACGGTTCCCAAGCAAGTGTTGACCACCATTCACAAGCGTGTCGCTGATGCCGACGCTGCGGATCTCGCAATTCAGAAGTCCAAGCCATGATTCTCGACACCAAGGCCATTTCTGCTCTTGCGGAACGCAGCCCGGCCCTCGTCCAGCTTCTCTCAAATGACAAATGGTGATATCTAACACCCAACGCTCGCAATCCCCCACCAATCCATGAAATCGAGCAATTTCCTTAAAGTCTTCCTGTTAGTTGTTCTCGCCTGCGTCATGCCCGGCGTCCTGCGGGCGGCGGAAGGCGACGAAAAAGCCAAGATCGAAGGGCTCATCCAACATGTGGAGGGGCTGAAAGGTGCCCAGTTCATCCGCAACGGCAGTTCCTACGATGCGAAAAACGCCGGGAAATTCCTCCGTGGCAAGTGGCAGTCCAAGGACGGGGAAGTCAAAACCGCCGCCGACTTCATCGAAAAAGTCGCCACCGTTTCCTCCACCACCGGCAAACCCTACCTCATCCGGTTCAGCGACGGCCGTGAGGTGAAATGCGGCGAATATCTGAAGGAACGCTTGAAGAAGTAGGCGCGCGGGCTGGACAAAGCACTGCAGCTCTGGCATCCATCCGCCCCCATGTCCGAGTTAGCGAAAGCCTATGAACCCCAAGCGGTGGAAGCCAAGTGGTATGCCGCATGGATCGATGGAAAATGTTTCGAGGCCGATCCCTCGTCCGCGAAGGAGGCGTATTCGATCGTCATTCCGCCGCCCAATGTCACCGGCATCCTGCACCTCGGGCATGTTTTGAACAACGCCTTGCAGGACATCCTCGCCCGCCGCGCGCGCCAGGAGGGCAAGGAAGTGCTGTGGCTGCCGGGCACCGACCACGCGGGCATCGCCACCCAGGCCAAGGTCGAGCGCGAGCTGCGCGAGAATGAGGGGAAATCCCGCCGCGACCTCGGGCGTGACGAGTTCCTCAAGCGTGTGTGGGATTTCAAGGACAAGCACGGCGACATCATCATCAAACAACTCAAGCGTCTCGGTTGCTCGTGCGACTGGAGCCGCGAGCGTTTCACCAAGGATGAGGCCTACACCAAGTGGGTGAGTCATGTGTTTGTCGAGTTGTTCAAGCAGGGCCTGATCTACCGCGGCAAGCGCATCGTCAACTGGTGCCCGGTTTCCCTAACAGCATTGTCCGACGAGGAGGTGATCATGACACCGCAGCGCTCGAAGTTGTATTTCATGAAATACCAACTCGCCGACGCCCCGGGCGAGTATCTGCAGATCTCCACCACCCGCCCGGAAACGTTGATGGGCGACGTGGCGGTGGCCGTGCACCCGAAGGACCCGCGTTTTGCGAAATACATCGGTCGCAAGGTGTTGCGTCCGTTCCCGCATGCGGAGATCCCGGTCATCGCCGATGATCATGTGGACACCGAGTTCGGCACCGGCGCGCTCAAAATCACGCCCGCCCATGACAAGGCGGACTTCGAGATCGGCAAACGCCACAACCTCGAAATCATCGATGTTCTAACACCCGACGCCCATGTCAACTGCCCGGACTGCCCGGACCTCCATGGACTCGAACGCTTCGCCGCGCGCAGGAAAGCCGCGGCCAAACTCGAGGAGATGGGCCTGCTCATCAAGGTGGAGGAATACGAAAACAACGTCGGGTTTTCCGAGCGCGCGCACGTGCCGATCGAGCCGCGCATTTCGATGCAGTGGTTTTTGAAATACCCCTGCGTGCGGGAGGCCGCCGCCGCCGTGGCGGATGGTTCTATCAAATTCCGCCCGGAACGCTGGGCCAAAACCTACGCTCACTGGATGGATACCCTCCAGGACTGGTGCATCAGCCGCCAGCTCTGGTGGGGCCACCAGATCCCGGTCTGGTACCGCAAGGAAATGTTAGAGGCTCTGACCCATGCGGAATCGTTGGACATGTCCCATTTGTCCCATGGCGACCTGTATGTCGGCATCGAGCCGCCCGCCGACGCCTCCAACTGGGTGCGCGACGAGGATGTCATGGACACCTGGTTCTCGTCGTGGTTGTGGCCATTCGCCACCATGAGCAACCTCGGCGAAAACAGCGCCACCCTGCGGAAATTCTATCCAACCACCGATCTGGTCACCGGTCCCGACATCATCTTCTTCTGGGTCGCCCGCATGATCATGGCGGGCTTCCGCTTCGAGGGCGGACTGCCGTTCAAAAACGTGTTTTTCACTTCGATCATCCGCGACCTCCAGGGCCGCAAGATGAGCAAGTCGCTCGGCAACTCGCCAGACCCCATCGAGCTGATGGAAAAATACGGAGCCGACGGCCTGCGCTTCGGGTTGTTGCGCATCGCCCCCGTCGGCAGCGACCTGCGCTTCGACGAGTCCTCGGTCGAGGAAGGCCGCAACTTCGCCAACAAACTCTACAACGCCTGCCGCTTCCGCCAGATGGCGGGGGAGATCTCAAATTTCAAATTTGAAATTTCAAATGTCGGAGTCCTCCCGCCGTATCATCTCGACATCATGGCGAAGCTGGATGTTCTAACAAAAACTCTGGCGGAGAGTTATGCCGATTACCGCTTCGGCGAGATCGCGCAACTTCTGTATGAGTTCCTGTGGAACGAATTCTGCGACAAGTTTCTGGAAGCCGTGAAACTCGACCTGCGCGAGACCGCCACGCCGGCTGCGCGTGCCGCAACCTTGGCCGTTTTCGACGCGGTGATGAGCCGCTATCTTCAACTGATGTCGCCCTACATGCCGCACATCACCGAGGAACTGTCGCTGCGCATGGGATATGTTAGAGAAGGAGACTTCCTCATGCAACAGCCGCTGCCCGACCATCCGCTCATTGCCACCGATGTGACCGCGGCCCAGGCGCGCGCCGCCGCCATCTATGAAACCGCCGGCCGTCTCCGCAATCTGAAGGCCGAATACCACGTCGGCTCGCGCAAGGACGTGCGCTTCGTGGTGAAAGGTGCCAGCGACTGGCTGCCCACCGAAACGAAGGTCCTCGCCCAGCTCGTCGGTGCCGCGGAAATCTCCCTGGATTCCACCTACGATGCGCCGAAAGGCACGCCCGCCGCCGTGACGCCGGTTGGCGAGATTTACCTGCCCATGGAAGGACTCATCGATGTCGAGGCCGAGCGTGCCCGCCTCACCAAGGAGATGGAACGCATCCATCTCGAAGTGAAAAAATGCGAAGGCAAACTCGGCAACGCCAGCTTTGTGGACCGCGCGCCGCCCGATGTTGTGGCGCAGGAAAAAGCCCGCCTCGACGATTGGCGCACCAAACTCGGACAACTCGCCGAGATGCTCGCCGCGCTGGCATGACCGCTTGCCAAGACCCCTGCGGACGCTAGACTCGTGTGCACAACGCCTGATCATGGCCAGCCTCATCAGTATCCCCGGAATCGGAAAATCCTCGCTCGAATTGCTCGAAGCGGCGGGCTTTCGCGATCTGGAGTCTCTTGCCAAAGCCGACGAGGATGAACTGGTGCGCGAACTCGAACGCGCCAATGCGATCCTCAAAATCACCAAACGTTCGCCCGGCAGAAATACCATCAAAAAATGGATCGATCAGGCACGCACCTTCACGGGGTATGTCAGCGAACCTGAGAACCCGCCGACCATGCCCGTCAACTATGAAGCAAGTCCGCAGGTGGTTGCCATGCTGGCCGCCGCGCCTTTCGCCATTCCGCTGCCAGCACGCATTCTCATGGAAAACCAACTGGCAGTGGCGGACATTCCCCCGGCCATTTTGCTCAACCGCTATTCCGGCGACCTGGATGTGAGAGTGGAACAGCGCATCCCACAAAACCGGATGTCCAAACCCCAGTTATCATCCGGCAACAATGTGCAGATCTCGGACAACCCCGGCCAACAACAACGCCTCGACATCGATACCTCCAAACTTCGATCCACCGATGACGTGCCCGCCCGCGCCCGCGCCCGCATTGCCACCACGAAAAAAACCGAGCAGCCTGACCGCATCGCCCTGATCCGGGCACCCCTCCCCGAAACGAACAAAGGTCGGGACCCTGAGTCGCGATGGTATGTCCGTGGTGTGCTCCACTCGCATCCCGGCATGATCACGTGCGGCGCGGTGGTCACCCTGATCCTCATTTTGCTCACCCCCGTAGCCGTGATCTCGGCGGTCTTGCTGCTCTTGTCCGGCGAAATCCCCGAAACCTTCGGCTGGGTACCCGCTTGGTTGCTCGGATTTCCACTTGCCCTGCCGGTGTGTGGCTTCGCCTATCTGATTTGGGGGCTTGGCGGAAGTTGCCGGATTTGCGGGCAGAAACTCTTCACCTCCAGCGGCCATTTGAAAAACAGCAAGGCCCACCACGTCCGTGGCTTGGGATACGTCCTGCCGCTTTGCTGCCAGATCCTTGTCTTCCGCTGGTTCCGCTGCACCCATTGCGGCACTCCGGTCCGGCTGAAGAAATAACTTGTGTTTCTAACAAGAATTGTCACGATGAAACTTTCGTTCACATGGGTGTTGCTGGCATTGGCCGTGCCCGTGTCCTGTGCCAAATTCCATATCGGCGGGGACAAATCCGACAGTGCTCAGGCTGAGCCCTTCGGTCCCACCGGCATCCCGCCGGCGCTCAGAGCGAAGCCACCGCTCGCCGGAACCCCGGTCGTGGCGGGCGGCAACAATCCCGCCTCCCGCAACGGGATGATTCTAACACCCGAGGAGGACATTGTTTTCACCGATCCCGACAGCGGGGACGCGAACCTGCCGGAACTCTCATCCCTGCTTGCCGCCAATCCCAAACACCGCGGCCCATGGGAGCAAAGCGAGAGCCTGGCCAAACAACGCGCCGCCCGCGAAGGCAAACCACTCCTCATCTGGTTCACCGATTCCGCGCGCAGTCCGCTGTGCAAGGCCCTCAACGATGAATTGTTCGCCCTCCCGGAGTTTGAAAAATGGGCGTCAGAAAAAATCATCCGCCTGCGGGTCGATGCCAGTGTGAAAGTGGACGACCCGGATCTGTCTCTCGATGACAAGGAAACCCGCAGGATCGATCTAACAAGCTATACCAGCCGCCTCAGAAAACAATACAAAGTCCTCGGCCAACCCACGCTCGTTCTGCTCAATCCCGGCGGCGAGGTGCTCGGCACCTACCGCGGTTACAAGCGCGGCCAGGGCGCGTTCTACTGGGGCCTGATCAAGCAGGGTGAGGCGGCATCTTCCAGCACCTATCAGAAATGGCGCGCAGGCCTTGAGAAAACCGGCTACCGCGAATGGCAGGACCGCGGCGACAACAAGGTGCTGGCCAAACTCACCCGATATGCCGACGGCACGCTCACCTTGATCCAGCCGGACGGCACCCGCTGCCGCACCCAGGAGAGCAAGCTCAGCGACAAGGACCGCGCCTGGATCGCCGAACAGAAAAAATTGCGCAACATCCAGTGAGATGTTGAATTAATACGGCCATGGTCTTTGCTGGGCGGGTGGACAGCATCCGGATCCGTGGCGCGCGCCAGCACAACCTGAGGAATATCGACGTCGATATCCCCAAAGGGAAACTGGTCGTCATCACCGGCCCCAGCGGATCCGGGAAATCATCGCTCGCATTCCACACGCTCTATGCCGAGGGCCAGCGGCGATACGTGGAATCCCTCTCGGTCTATGCCCGCCAGTTTCTCGACCAGTTGGAAAAACCCGATGTCGATTCGATCGACGGACTGAGTCCTGCCATTGCCATCGAGCAACGCGGCGGCGGCTTGAACCCGCGCTCGACGGTGGCCACGGCGACCGAGATCCACGATTACCTGCGCGTGTTGTGGGCGGCAGCGGGAGTGCCGCACGACCCCGGGACCGGCGAACGCCTCCGGCGCATGGGTGCCGCGGATATCGTGAACGCGCTGGCCGCGATGGAGGAGGGCACCAAGGTGATGCTGCTCGCACCGGTGCCGGATGAGGAAACGGAAAACCCTGCTAGATTGTTAGATGATCTGCGCCGTCAGGGTTACATCCGGGTGCGGCTCGAAGGCGAGGTCATGGAAATCGAGGACGCGGGAAACGCGTGGCCGGATGCACAAGCGGTGGTCGAGATCGTGGTGGATCGATTCGTGGTGCGCCCGGGCGTGGAATCGCGCATGGCGGATTCCGTGGAAACCGCGCTACGCCTCTGCGGCGCGGAGGCGCGCGCGGCCATCCAGGAACCGGGCGCGGATGTCTGGCGCGATCTCTCATTCCAGACGTCCTATCGGAATCCCAGCACCGGCTTCATGATCGGCGAACTCTCACCCAAGCATTTTTCGTTCAACTCCCACCTCGGCGCCTGCGAGGCCTGCCAGGGACTCGGCACGGGGATGTTAGAAGGAACCACGCGTCCTTGCCCGGTCTGCCGCGGCGGACGGCTCAAGCCCGAGTGGCTCGCGGTGCGCATCGCCGGATCTAACAACATCTGGCTGGGAATTCAGGATTTCTGCGCGCTCGGCGTCTCGGATGCGATCCGGTGGCTGGAGGGATTCCAGATGGAAACGTCCGCCTCCGATGTCTGCAGACGCCTCGTGTGCGACGTGCGCCAGCGGCTGTCATTTCTGGAGGAGGTCGGCCTCGATTATCTAACACTCGACCGCGCGAGCGGCACGCTGTCCGGCGGTGAGGCCCAGCGCATCCGTCTGGCCACCCAGCTGGGTGCGGGCCTGTCAGGCGTGATCTATGTGCTCGATGAACCAAGCGTCGGCCTGCATGCCGTGGACACCGCACGCCTGATCCGCGCATTGATCCGCCTGCGGGATATGGGCAACACGGTGGTCGTCGTCGAACACGATGAGGACATCATCCGCGCGGCGGACCACGTCATCGACCTCGGCCCCGGTGCCGGGTCAGCAGGCGGACGGGTGCTTGCGGCAGGAGCGCCCACGGAACTGGCTTCACCGACCGGTGAGTGGTTGCATCGGAAACAGCAACCGCTTTCCCAAGGCAGGCCTGCGCCGCTTTCCAAGCGGACCGGCAGGGGTGCTGCTCCTGAATCACCCGCTCTAATCATCCGCGGCGCGCGCGAACACAACCTCGACAACCTCGATGTTGCAATTCCGTTAGGAAAACTCGTCTGCCTGGCGGGTCCGAGCGGCAGTGGCAAGTCCACACTGGCCGATGACATCCTGCAACGCGCGCTGGACCGCCATTTCCACGGGTCCGGCGCGGCGCCGGGAGCCCACGATGGCATCGATGGCTTGGAATTGTTAGGAAAATGCGTGGTCGCCGACCAATCGCCTGTCGGCCGCAGCCCGCGTTCGAATCCGGCCACCTTCACCGGTGCGTTCGAGTTGATCCGCGATTTGTTCACCCGGCTCAATCTATCCAAACAACGCGGCTACGGTCGCGCGCGTTTCAGTTTCAACGCGCGGGGCGGCCGCTGCGAACGCTGCCAGGGCAACGGCCGCCTGAAAATCGAAATGCATTTCCTGCCCGACGCGTGGGTGAGCTGTCCCGCCTGCGGCGGACGGCGCTTCAACCGCGAGACACTCGAAGTCACATACAAGGGCAAGTCCATCTCCGACGTGCTTGACCTCCAGGTCAGCGAGGCCCTCGCGTTCTTCCGGCCCATCCCGAAACTGCGGCACATCCTGGCCATACTCGAAGAACTCGGACTCGGCTATCTGAAACTCGGACAGGCCGCCAACACCCTGTCAGGTGGCGAGGCCCAGCGCCTCAAGATCGCCGTGGAACTCGCCCGGCCGCAGGCACCGCACACACTCTATCTCTTTGACGAACCGACCACCGGCCTGCACTTCGGCGATGTGGATAGACTGTTAGCATCGTTCCTCCGCCTGCGCGACGCCGGCCACAGCGTGCTCGTCATCGAACACCACCTCGACGTGGTCGCCGCCGCGGACTGGGTGATCGAACTCGGCCCCGGCGGGGGGCAACACGGCGGCAGACTCGTCGCCGCCGGCCCGCCATCACGGATCCACGAAACCCCGGACTCGCCGACCGGCCAGGCCCTGCGCGCCCGAGGCCACGCGGGAGTGAGCTGAGCGGAGATCTTGCTTGATTTGCTGCAAATCGGTATTAAACTTGCCGCAAATCAAACATAAAAAAGATGCGTGTCACGGTGGAAATTGATGAGAAGAAAATGGACTCGATCCGGAAACTGACCCGGCAGGAGAAAAAATCCCCTGCTTTGGCCATGGCTCTAGACCGGTATTTGGAACAGGAACGCTGCCAGGCATTTCTGCGAAAAGTCATGGAAGGAAAGACCGATTACCACGCGTCCAACGACGAGGTGGAAGCCCTAGCCCGCATGGACCGACCGTGATTCTCATCGATACCTCCGCATGGATCGAGTTTTTCCGTCGTCGCGGGGACCCGCGGACGAAGGCCCGTGTGCATGATTGTCTCGGCATCGGCGAGGGAGCCTACACCTGCCCGATTCGTTTTGAGTTGATTCTGGGGGCCCGCCCGGAGGAAGCGGACGATGTTCTAACGGGACTGGGCCTAGCCAAGCGGATTGTGCTGAGCTCCGCGCACTGGGATGCCGCCGCCGCGCTGGCTGCGCAAACGCGCGTTTCCGGAATCCAAATCCCTGTGATCGATCTCCTCATTGCCGTGGTCGCCGTGCGGGGAAAGCATCCGCTCCTGACGCAGGACAGCCATTTCACCCTGCTGCGGAAGAAATTCCTGCCGAAGCTGCGACTGGCATGAGCCGTGCCGGCTGATTCGGTTTGACATCGCCTGCTGAAAACCAACATTGACGGGCATGTACGAAGCCCTCGGTAAAATCAAACTGATCAACGAAACCCAGAGTTTTGCGAGTGGTTTCACCAAACGTGAATTCGTGGTCACCACCGCGAATGACAAGTATCCACAGGACCTCAAGTTCGAAGTGGTCAAGGACAGGTGTGTGCTGCTCGATGCGTTCGAGGCCGGTCAGGACGTGCAGGTCAGCTTCGACATCCGCGGCAACGAATACAATGGCAAGTATTTCGTGAACCTCTCGTGTTGGAAAATCCAGGCGTCTAACAATGATGGGTCTCCCGCCGCGCGCCCCGACAAGGCACCCGCGCGCGGCCAGGCCGCCGCGGAGGAACCCGCCATGGGCGACCTGCGCAAAGAGGAGGACTTCGATGACGATGTCCCGTTCTAAATCCACGAACGAACTGGTCGCATCCACCCGGCGTCTCGCGCAGGCGCTGCGTGCCTTGGAGTTCCCGCCGCCGGTGGACTGTGTCTATCAGCCCTTGGATTATGCGTGGAAGCCGCACCTGTGTTATCTCGAACGCTTCGGCAAGGGGCGCAAGCGTGTGGTGTTTCTTGGCATGAATCCGGGTCCCTTCGGCATGGCGCAAACCGGCGTGCCCTTCGGCGAGGTGGCCGCCGTGCGCGATTGGATGGGCATCAATGAGCCGGTGGGAAAACCCGCGCGCGAACACCCGAAACGTCCGGTCGATGGATTCCAATGCGCGCGCTCCGAAGTGAGCGGCCGCCGCCTGTGGGGACTCTTCGCGGAACGCTTTGCCGCGCCCGGGGATTTTTTCCAGGACCACTTCGTCCTCAATTATTGCCCGCTGGTGTGGATGAGCGCGACCGGCGCCAATCTAACACCCGACAAGCTCCCGCCATCCGCCATGGCCCCGGTCGAGGACGCCTGCCTCCGCCACCTCTCGGAAGTGATCGCCATTTTGCAGCCTGAATTTCTGATCGGCATCGGCGGCTTCGCCGAGGACCGCCTTCGCCGCGCTGCGGACTCTAACGGAAGCCAAGCGCGCATCGGCCGCATCCTTCATCCATCACCCGCCTCACCCGCCGCCAACCGCGGCTGGGCGCAAGCCGCCACCCGCCAACTCTCGGAACTCGGAGTCTGGTGAGAAACCTGGTGCGGCTTGTTCCAAATAGGGGGAACGGACGTCTCACCCGTTGATGAGGATGAGTGGAATCGAAACGCTGAGGCGCGGAGGTCGCAGAGGGAGCGCGGAGTGAATGAGGTGCGGCTTGCGCCACATCAGGGGAACTGACGTCTCACCCGTTGATCAGCATGAGGAGGAATCGAAACGCCAAGGGGAAAATTTTGAATGAGGAAGGCAGGAAAAGATTTGTATCATCTGCTAGGGTCAGGTGCGCTGGGAGTTCCGCGTTCACGCGGTCTCTTCCTGTTAGAATCGAAACGCAAAGGCGCAGGGGTCGCAGAGGGAGCGCGGAGTGAATGAGGCCTTGGCGGCTGGCCAATTGCTCGAGTGAGAGTCCCGGAAGAGGATCGATCTCGCAGTCGAATGGCAGAGCGAACGAGTGGAGCGGAAATTGACTCAATATTCTCTTGAGCTGTTCTTTCGAACATGCTAAGCGAGAATCCATGTCTCCCCCATCTGAACCAGATCCATCCAGCCAATACCTGTCTCCCGCCCGGCAACAATTCCTCCACCGCCTGGAAACCCTGGCTATCCGCCAGGTCGAACGCGATTACTACGTTCGCTGGGCGGAAAACTGGACCAAAGCCTGCGGATACAAGTCTCCTGACACCACCACTGCATTTTTCGAGGCTCTCGGTCGCAGCACACACCTCGCCGACTGGCAGTTCCGCCAAGCCATCGATGCCGTCGGCATTCTCGCCTGCGAGGTTCTCGTGCTGCCATGGGCTGCCGAGTTCGATTGGAGGGCATTGGCCGATCAAGCCCGCTCCCTGGAAACCAACCACCGCACGTTTGGGCGTGAAGCCATCAAGGTTCGTGCGCAGCTTCCATTTGTGGCAGGGGCGTTTTGCTCCGATCCCTCTTCGGAGCATCTTGCTCCGGGTTCGGGGAACCATACCACCCCACCACCCTCCTCTCCCGACATCGAATCCGAAGTCGCCCGCATCACCGATGCCCTGCGCCGTGCCATCCGCCTTGAGGGACTCGCCTACACGACCGAGGAAACTTATGTCCAATGGAACATCCGCTTCACCCGCTTCTGTTTGGCGATGCTGAAACAATCACCGCAGGACGCGGGCATCCCGGCCATCACCGCCTACCTCAATTATCTGGCCCTCGAAAGAAATGTTTCCGCCTCGACCCAGAATCAGGCGCTCAATGCCATGGTGTTCCTCACCCGCCACGTCTTTGGTCAAACGGATTTCACGATTGAGAAACCAGCCCATGGTCACGCTTACCGCCGCCCACCGGTCGTGCTGTCGCGCCGGGAAATAACCGCCATCCTCGCGCATCTGGATGACCCGTGGAAACTCGCCGCCCAAATCATGTTTGGTTCCGGCCTGCGTCTGATGGAATGCCTCCGCCTCCGCGCCAAAGACTTCGATTTCGACCACGGCACCATCGCCATCCACGACGGCAAAGGTTCCAAACACCGCGTTGTTCCACTACCACTCGCCCTTGAGGAGCTGCTCAAAGAACATCTCACCAAGACCCGCGACAAGCACCTCCGCGATCTCGCCGCCGGGGCCGGAGAAGTCCACATGCCGGAATCCCTGATGTGCAAATGGCCCAACGCATCCCGTGAATGGGCGTGGCAATACGTCTTTGCCTCCGCAACCCTCTGCCCGCATCCCCGAACCGGGCGGGTCGCCCGCCATCACCTGCATGAAGCTTCCATGCAACGCCAGTTCAAGGATGCCGTCCGCAAGACGGATATCGCCAAGCGTGCCACCTGCCACACGCTCCGCCACTCGTTCGCGTCCTGTCTCCTCCAAAGTGGCACCGACATCCGAACCGTCCAAAGCCTGCTCGGCCATGCCAACGTCTCCACCACCAT
>CAYWLC010000010.1:0-35881 GCA_964458895.1 uncultured Luteolibacter sp.
GACGTGCGGCGACCGTTCCGTCAAACCAAAGGCCCCGTGCCGAGCGCTCGAACAGATCAGAAATTCTGGCGAACTCCGGGAGTTGGAGGATTTTCTCCCCCCAACGGGCCGGATCGAACTGCACGAAGAGACTGCGCACCTTCGTCTCCGCCGGACCATCCGATGAAATCCACGCGTGCGGGAGGTTCGGTCCCAAAAGACAAAAGTCCCCCGCGTGGAATGGCTCCATGCTGTCTCCGACATACCGCAGGCCGCTGCCCTTCAATATCCACGTCAGCTCGATCTCCGGATGCTGGTGCCAGGGATAATTGAACGCGCGGGCGTGGAATTCCCGCACAGCCAGCGACGCCGGGCCGGACAGCGGGATGCGTTCCAGCAATGGCTGGCGGGTGATCTGCATGGATGAAATACGGGCGAAAAACGAACGGAATGCAACCCCAGACGACAACAAATCACCGGATTTTGTTAATGCAGCGGATGCAGGAACCGGGGAATCCGGCGAAGAATTCCGGTCATGAGCATGAGCCCGAGAGAAGTTGTCCGTGAGGCGATCACCTTCCGCCGCCCGCCCCGTGTGCCTTGGTCGTTCCGGTTTACCCGGGAAGCCCGGGAGAAGCTCGAAGCCCATTTTGGCACGAAGGAAATCGATCCCATTGTGGGGAACCACATTTTGGAGCTTGGCAGCGACATCGGCTTTTTCACGGAGCTTGGCAACGACCGTTATCGCGATGTCTTCGGCGTGGTGTGGGACCGGACGATTGACAAGGACATCGGCAATGTCGAAGGCCAGATCCTGCCGGAGCCGTCGCTGGCGGGATACCGGTTCCCCGATCCTCTGGACCCGCGCTTTTTTCAGGACATTCCCGGCCGCATCGCAAAGTCCGGCGAGCGCTACCGGCTTTTCTGCCTTGGATTTTCCCTCTTCGAGCGGGCCTGGACCCTGAGGGGGCTGGAATCCCTCTACATGGACTTCATCGAGAACCCGGGGTTCGTGCATGAGCTTCTCGGCGCGATCACGGACTACAACATTGCCCAGGTGGAAAAGGCGTTGGAATACGACATCGACGCGGTCTATTTCGGGGATGACTGGGGCCAGCAGCACGGGCTCCTCATGGGCTATGATCTCTGGAAGGAGTTCATCCATCCCCAGATCACGCGCATGTATCGGATCGTGAAGGATGCGGGGAAGACGGTTTTTATCCATTCCTGCGGCGACGTGGACGAGCTGTTCGATGATCTGGTTTCCATCGGCCTCGGCGTTTTCAATCCGTTCCAGCCCGAAGTTATGGATGTCGCCGGAATCATGGAGCGATACCGGGGACGCCTGGCATTTTGGGGCGGGGTTTCGACCCAGCGCACCATGCCATACGGCACTCCGGAGGATGTCCGCCGGGAGGTCCGCCGCATGCGCGAGATGGGGCGGGAGGGCGGCTACATTCTCTCCCCGTCGCACGCGCTCGAGGGCGATGTCCCGCTGGAAAACCTGCTTGCGCTCATTGAGGAGGCCCATGCGCCCTGACGCGGAGCTGAGGAGCCAGCCCTGATCCCCAACACAACCCACCAAACACATATGCCCTGCCCGATTCACAGCCAGCCCGACCCGTCTCCGGCGAAGCGCGCCGCAAGGACGGTGTCCTCGTCAACAAGTTCCAGGACAATCCCGTGCCCATGATCCTCCGCCATGAGCCATATCATCAGGGGACAGTCACTTTTTGCTTGGCTGGACGACGGAGTAAAAAAGTGACTGTCCCCTAATCTCTTGGTTCTCGAATCCGCCTGAAGGTTTGAACTGACCGCCCGCCAAAAAACCGCTGCCAATAGAAATCTTGGCAAAGCGGCTAGGAAAGATGCGCTCGCGGCGAATGAAAACCGCAATATCAAAATCAAGCGACTCAAATAACATGAAACCGTCCTACACCCTCGCTTTGGTGGTTGCGGCGGTATTGGTCACTGTCGCCGTTGAAGAATCCCGCATCGCTTCGTTGCGTGCGGGCATCAATATCGAAGAACAAACAGCGGCGGCGCGGACGAAGGACAAAGCCACGGTCGCCAGCGGAACCGACGGGGGGGTGGCTCATCCACCGCTCCGCAGCAAAGACAGGCCCGAAGCGAAGCCGCTTGCGGCACCAAAAGACGCGCCTACCGACGAGGAATCCTTCGCCAAGACCGCCCGCAAGATGTGGGACAATCCGGCCGGCAAGTCCATGATGAGCCAGGGCGTAAAAATGGCCGCAGGCATGATGTATCAGGATTTCATCGACAGCTTGGATCTGGGCAAGGATGAAGCCGAGTATTTCAAAAACCTGCTAGGCAAGGAAATGGCCGCGCAACAGGAACTGGGCATGAAGATGTTAGGATCCTCGCCGGAAGAGATGAAGACGCTGGGCGAAGAACTCACCAAGCGCTCCGCCGAACAACAAGAGGAGATCAAGAAATTCCTCAACAGCGACGAGGACTTCAAAAAATACAACGATTACAAGAACCACCTGCCCGAGCGCCAGCAACTCGATGGAATCCGCGCCACCATGAGTGGCAAAGGCGTGCCGCTTGATGCGGAGACTGAAACCCGGCTGGTCGATGCCATGTATCGCGCCCGGACCGAGTCCAAGGCTCCGGATCTTTCCGGCCCCGCCGGAATCCAGGAAATGGCCAACGGCAACATTGTGGAAACCTACGAAAAAAGCTGGGCGACCCAACAGGATGCCCTCCGCGCCGAGACCAGCAAGATCCTCAACGAAACGCAGATGGCCGCGTTCCAAGAATACCAGTTGCAGGCCAAGGAAATGCAACTCTTGGGCCTCAAAATGGCCGAGAAAATGATGTCAGGCAAAAAAGACGAGCCGAAATAGAACGCGCCATCCCCGCAAAGCGCCGGAGTCCCGCCCAAGACCGATCCATTAAGCACGAACACCCCCCTTTTCCCCGCCCTCCGGTCCGGCCATCGGCTCCTTCAACGGCCCTCACCCCAAAAGCAATTTCCTAGCAATTGGGGTGGCCGCCTAATTTAATCATATGGAAAATATTTTTTTTCCAGCTTCTGGAAAAATTTTAAGTTCAGGGTGATGATGTCTGATAAAGTGAATATGGAAAACTCCAATTTGTCCCCAAGTCAGGTTGATCGCGAGATACGCAAACTATGCACATCCGCCAGCTTTTACGGCATATTGGAATTACTCTTCACCAACAGCTTCATGCTGCTTTACTTTTCTGCGCTCCAGATAAGTTCGGAAAGAATCCTGTTCTACCTTGCCTTGCCGACGCTCATACGGATCATCACCCTGATATTTTTCGCGGAGCAGACAGAGAAAATCGGAAAAGTCAGGACTGGCGTCCTGGGGCTTTCCATTTCTGCGGTTTCCGCGATTCTGCTTGTGGGCGCGGGATTTTCATCAAGACCGCTTGTGGAACCGCTTGTCTTTCTTGGCGTGCTCCTATACGGCGTCGGTTACGGTATTTACCTCAATTCATGGTTTCCCCTGATATCGACAATAGTACCTGCCGATAGACGCGGGCGTTTCTTCGGAGTCATGAGATTCATCTACCAGTCTGTGGGCATCATCTTCACATTCATTGTAGGGCTTACTCTTGGAAAGGAATCATCGATAGCCATATTCCAGGCATATTTGATCGCCAGTTGCGTGTTCAGGATTATTGGAATTCTCGTATATCATAGGCTCCCAGAACTGGACCGTCATCTTGATAGTAGCAGGACGATATTAAATTCAATTCATGTTGTCGGCAAAAGCGGCTATCTCCCTTTTTGTTCTTATGTCTTTCTGCTCAGCCTTTTCACCGGGTCCTGCCAGTCCGTATTCAGCCTTCTTGCCAAGGATACCCTCGGCATGCACGGGGGGCATGATATTTCTGCTGACAGTCACCCTGGGCCTAGTTCCTTCCGTAGTCAAAAAAGTCCAGTGGGACTGAGCTGTAATTATTATTTTATTATTTTTTAATATCTTGATATTGACTCGATCTGGACGGAGCGGCGGAACTACTGATAACTTCCCGCGAACGTTATGGTCAGCCCAGCATGCGAGCGTCACTGCGGTAGGCACCGGGGGGCACTCCATGGTGGGATCGGAAAAGGCGCGTGAAGTAGTAAATGTCCGGAACTCCGCAGCGTTCGGCAACTTCCTTCAAGGGTTGGTTTTTCTTGCGCAGCATGAGGGCAGCGGCGTCCATGCGCACCTTGAGGCAAAACCGGCGGAATGGAAGCCCTGCCGCCACCCGAAACACTCGCCGGAAGTGGGCTCTCGAGATGCCGCAGGAGCGGGCGGCCTCGGTCTCGATCCACGCCCTCGCCGGTTGGCGACGGATGCGGGCAATCAGGCTTCGCAATTTCTCCTCGTGTGGTCCGGCGGGCGCGTCCGGCTTTTTTTGCATGCGAAGCTCAAGGAACAATTCCTGCAAAAGCAGCCATGCGCGGTCAGGCTCATGATGATCCAGCGCAAATTGCAGTCGCTCCATCTTGGCGCGGAATGCCTCCGCGTTGTTGACGAAACAGTAGGCCCCCGTCGCGTTCGATGGCATCCAACCCGCACGCAGGAGTTGATCCACCCAGGCACCTTGGAAGGTCACATAATAGTGGTCCCATCCCGGTGCTTCAGTCTGCCCGTAGAGGAACTGGGGGCCGGGCCAGGTCCACCATGCCACCGGAGCAGTCAGCACTTTGGGCTCCGCGCCATTCACCGCCCAGTGGATCTGCCCGGAGTGAGCGTAGTTGATCCCGCAGTTGGATTTGAAAACCGTATTAATCCAAGCTTCGCAGCGCGGGATATGGGCATAATGCAGGAATCGGAAGGGAGGTTTCATAAGATGCTCAAATTCTACAAAATAATGATTAGTCCGTCCATTGTCGATTGCATCGATCCGGTTCATGGTGGAGCCACTGTGAGCAAAACAGACAATCAATCGGCCGGAACGATCAGTTTGGGCATCATCGGCACCGGCGAAATCACCAAGATCATGCGGCCAGCATTCACCGGGGCCGGGGATTCACGGGTGGTGGCGGTGGCCGATATAAACGGAGACGCCGCACGCGCCGAGGCGGAGGCATTGGGTGGAGCGGAGGCATTTACCGATTATCGGGAACTGCTTGCCAGTCCGGCGGTCCAGGCGGTTTACATCGCGACGCCGCCCCACCTCCATCGCGAGATGGTGCTGGCGGCGATGGCGGTCGGCAAACATGTGGTGTGCGAAAAGCCATTCATGCTCAACCAGGCCGAGGCCCGAGAGATCGCCGCCGCGCATGCGGCCCGCCCGGATCTGAAGGTGGCGAGTTGTACCAGTCGTTTTCATAATGCACCCCCCGTTCTCAAGGCACGGGAGCTGGTCGGATCCGGGAAACTAGAATGCCTGACACGAGTGAGGTTCCTGCACACCGAACCGCCATTGAAGCCGGGGTCTTCTCCCGATTCCTGGAAGACCAACCGCGCCGCCGCCGGTGGGGGCCGCGCGATGGACTGGGGAGTTTACGATCTTGATTGGATGCTCTTTCTCCTCGGTGAGCATTTCGATCCTGTGGCGGTGTTTGCCCGCACCGAGAACTCCTTTCGGGGGAATCTTGAAAGCGGCTTTTCAGCGGAAATCCTACTCGCCTCGGGAGCGACCGTGGCTTGGGAGCGGCGGGCCGAGCACGGGCCGGTCACCAAGCGCGCCGAGGTCCGCGGAACTGGAGGAGGATTTGACCTGCCTTTCATGCCCGGAGGCTCGCCGGAAGCGCTGACGTTCCACCGCTACGACAAGGAAAATACACTTCAGACCGAGATTCTCTCCGAGCCGGTCACTGACTGGGGTTCGATCCTGCACCACCCTGTGAGGGATTTCGTGAACGCGATTTTGCACGACCGAGAGGTCGCATCGCCACCATCATCCCAAGTGAAGATCCACGGCGTGATCGACGCGCTTTATGCGTCGGCTGCCAGCAACCGCTCTGAGGAGGTGGAGAAATGAAGACGCATTCCCCGGTTTCCGCCTTCGACAACTATTTCGCGGATTCCCCGATGGCCGCCGATCCGGCCGCCCAAGCGGCCTTGCTCAAGAGCCTCGGTTACGACGCCACCTACCATTCGATGAACCGTAAGACGGACGAGGGATGGAAAAAATTTCTCGCCTGGGAGGAAACATCGCGCCGCAGCGGGCTGCCGGTCGCCGCCTATTACACGGTGCTCGAACTCGGCAAGGAGCCGCCGGAAGGTGGGCATTCGGTGGAGGAGGTCATCGAGCACCTGACTCCAGGCTCGATGCTGGAATTGGCCATCTTGATGGCCGGGGCGTCTCCCTCGGATGCTTCGCGCGATGCGGAGGTGATCGATGTGCTGCGACCGCTTGTGGAGCAGGCCCGGAGCTGCGGAGTGACGATTTCCCTCTACCATCACATCTGGTTCATCTTGGAGCGCATCGAGGATTGCGTGCGCATTGCAGAAAAAATCAACGATCCGGCCCTGCGCGTGACCTTCTGCGGCTACCACTGGTATGCGGTGGATGGCAGCGAACTTACCGCGAAGATCCGGCTGGCGGCCCCGTGGATGCGTCTCGCCAATCTCTGCGGCAGCCGATTGGCGCCGGAGGATGCGAAGTTTGCCGGCTGCCTGCCAAAAACCATCGAGCCGGTCGGGGACGGTGATTTTCCACTTGCGGAATTCGTGCAAGCGCTCGCCGATGTCGGCTACTCCGGCCCGGTCGGATTTCAGGGTTACAAAATCGGCGGGCAACCGCCTGAAACGCTGGCCCGCTCCATTGAGGCGTGGCGCAGAGTATGATACTCCCTCTCCCATGAACAGGATCGAAAAAATCGAAGTATTTCCCGCCGCAGTGCCGATCACCCAGACCTTCAATTTCGCCTCTGGATCGGCGGGAAAATCCGGTGAATCCGCCCGTCTTGTTTATGTCAAGGTGACCGATTCGAAGGGGTGCGTAGGTTGGGGCGAGGGACGGCCGCATCCGCAGTGGTCTTACGAAAGTCCCTCCTCAGTGGTGCAGGTCATCCGTGAGCATCTGGCCCCCGCACTGGTCGGCCTGGAAATCTGGGATTTGCGCGGGCTGCACCGGCGGATGCATGCCGTGGTCGGGCGCGGGCCATCGACCGGATTTCCGGTGGCCAAGGCGGCGCTGGATATCGCCCTGCACGATCTCTGCTCCAAGGCGGCGGGGCTGCCGTTACGCTGCTTTTTGGGCGGGGCGGCATCCGCGGATTCTGTAGAGTTGAGTTGGACCATTGCCGTGGCGGGTGCCGCCGAAGTGGACGCGGAGATCACCCGGGGTAAGGCAGCCGGGTTCCGGCAGTTCAATTTCAAGGTCGGCTCCCACCCCATCGAGGAAGAGGAGGAAATGGCCCGTAAGATCGCGGCCGCCACGGCCAAGGGATGCATGGTCTGGGCCGATGCCAACCAGGGGATGCCGCCGGAACGCGCGGCGGAGTTTTGCACCCGCCTGCATGCATTGGGAGTCGATGTCATCGAGCAACCGCTGGCGGCCGACCAACTCCATGCGATGCGCAGCCTGCGCCGCAGGACGCCCATGCGCCTGGCCGTGGACGAGGCCTCGGTGAGTTCATCCGATTTTTTCCAATATGTTCGCGAGGATCTTGTGGATTACCTGGTCGTCAAGCTCACCCGCAGCGGCGGCATCCGCCCCACGATGGATCAGGTCGCCTTGGCCGCTTCTGCCGGCTTGCCGATTCTGGTGAGTGGACTGGCTGATGGGATGCTAGTGAAGACGGCAGCCTGCCAGGTCGCAGCCGCCGCCGGATTTCGCGGGCCAGCCGCACTCAACGGCTCACAATTCATGGATGACAGCATCCTTTTTCCCGGGAAGGCGGAGGTGGAACGAGGGAACGCGATCCATCTCGGCAAGGCACCTGGCATAGGCATTGAGCCGGACGAGGAATCTCTCCGGCGGCAGGCGTGGTCCTGATGTCACGCTCGATCCGCATGCAGGTTGGAAGGGCGGGATCACCCCCCTTTTCCCCGCCCTCCGGTCCGGCCAGCGGCTCCTTCAACGGCCCTCACCCCAAAAGCAATTTCCTGACATTCATTGCTCCGTCAAATCGGCGACCAATTGATGGAAGGTGGAAAAGTCAGCCGCCCATGGCTGGGCATCCGGATCGAGTCGCTCGGAGAAAACTCTCCCCTGGCCGAACACGTCAAGGGGGGGGCGGGAAAGGCGCGGTGGTTGTCGCCATCGAACCTGAAACCCCCGCCTACAACAGCGATTTGCGATCGGCGGATGTCATCACCGCCGTGGACGGGGTGCCCCTTGCGACCGCGCATGATCTCCAAAAGGAAATTCTCAGAAAAATAATCGGGCAAACCGTCGAGTTGTCTGTCTGGCGAAATGGAAAAGCCCAAAAAATCACCATTACAACCGGCGAGTTCCCTTCAAGCCTCTCCAAGGGTTCCAGGGAAAAGGCTCCGCCGAAAATTGGCGGGCATCCCGTCGAGCTTTACGGGTTGCAACTTCAAGATATCACCCCGGATCTTGCGGGGCAATTCAACTTGAAATCGTCCACAGGGGTTCTGGTGGCGGATGTCGCTCGGGGCAGTCCGGCCGCCGAAGCCGACCTCCAGCGGGGCGATTTGATTACCGAAATTGATTGCTAGGAATTTGCTTTTCATCTCCGCGCGCCCGAATGGTCACCGGGCCGGGGTCGGTGGGGTATTGTGCGATCCGTGACCGATGAGAGTACCATGAAACTCCGGGGCGGATTTATCCGCCGCCCGGATCATCGGGGCGGTCATGGTCGCGAGGGTGGTGGCGAGAAACTGGCGCCGGGAGAATGGATTCATGGGAGTTCAGGCAGCGGGCAAGTCGCAATCACCGGGCAGGCGTCGCCTCCGATTTCAAGCCCACACTGTTGACGGTGAAAACGCTATATTTGTGGGGCTCCCCGGGCTTGCCGGTTTCATCGACATACTTCATCTCGGCGAGCGGCGGGCTGGGGGAATCGCTGTAGCCGTTCTTTTGAAAAATCGGACGACCAACGGAATGCACCCCCGGCGAAGGTGCCGCCGAGACCACCCAGTAGCCGTTCTTTTGAAAAATCGGACAACCATTGGGGTCGGTGGGTGTTTCCGGAACGCGGGCGAGTTCCTTGCCATCGCGTTCGATGATGAAACCGGCAATGCCGCTTTCGAAATCGGCCTCCGCCTGCCACGTCAGGGTGTTGTTGGCATGCTGCACGTTGATAGGGGCGGGTGGCGGCGTCGCATCGGACACATTGCCATCCTTGACATATTCCGCCCAGGCTTTGGCCACCCGTTCGTTGGGCAACCAGATTGCGGCTTTGACATCACCGGAGAATTTCGCAGCAGGCTGGGCGGCATCGCCGAGCAAGGGCGCGAGATATGCGCCTTCGGTGGGCATGGCTTTTAACTTGGTGTCACCCCCATTGCCGAGACGGGCGCCGAGGCAGGCATCAAACCACGGGATGGCGAGGTAGCGCTGATTGTTGCAGTCGTGGCTGCTGTTGGGGTCGACCGACACCCCGATGAGACTGCCCTTGGATCGCATCTCCCGGAAGAAAACTTCATTGGCAGCCCAGACGCCTCCGAACTCGCCATCCTTGACCGTCACGCCTTCTTTCGTCCCGAGATTGCACATCACCGGCACCTGACAGGCGGCATCGGAGATGGCGTAGGGCGCAGGGTTGCCTTCCGCTGCTTTGACCGGAGGCACACCGGAGCGCAGCCAGGCCGCGGCAACGCGCTCGGGGTGGAGCAGCACCATGCTGCCCGCCCAATACCCGCCGCCACTGTGTCCCCAGAGTGCCCACGGCACGGTGGCCAGTTCCGGATGCCCGCTCTTGCTTCCCAGGTCGCTCAAGGATTTTTGAAACGCGACATCGGAGCCGTTGCGGGGATCGTACCACAGCCAGCAGCTGGCCTTCTCCGGCTGTTCATAGGAGGGCGACATCAATGCGCAGTCGTATTTCTTCGCGAGTGCCTGCCAGTGGAGATCGTAGGCGCCGGTTTGTCCGGACTTGCAGGAGCCTTCACCGCAACCGTGTTGATGGACAATCACTCCCCGCAAGGTCTTCACATCATTGGGCACCCACAGGGTGTAAGTCACCGGATAGATCAGCTCGCCTTCCTTGGTGGAAGCTTCATACCGCACGCGATAGTAGGGAGCGTCGGCAGGCGGAGGCGTGTCATAGGGAGGCTGCTGGGCGGCCAGAGAGCCGGTGAGGGCGACCAAGAGGAGGGCGGTGAGTTTGAGTTTTGTCATGACGAGAAGGAATTACGTGTGAGCAGACAATTACGTGGGTAGTAGCTCGACATTCCAATGTCGAGACGGTTTTGCGAAGTTTTAAGTGCAAAAGGTCAGTCCCTTAGCACACTGAACTCCAAGCTCAAGAAATTGAGTCAGCCGTGGAGTAGTAAGAAGTGACAGTCCCCTAATCTCGAAATGTCCCCTAATCTCGGTCACGCCATCATCATCATCTATCAAAAACCACGCGTTGTCGCGGACGGCAGTCGGCGGATCGGAGTCCGCCGCTACTTGAGAAGGTCACGCATTGTCGCGGACGGCTCGGAGATCCGCCCCTGCCGATCCCACCGCGACTTCCGCATTTCTATCAGCACGCGACAAATTCCACGTCAATCGACGTGGAATTTGTCGCGATGGAATTGGCGGGAGCGTCGGTATCCGCAGGGTAGGGACCGGTCTCCGAGCGGTCCGGCGCGGATGCTTGGAGGATCAATAACGTGCCTCCTCTGCGGCGAGGAACGATTTGCGGCAGAGTTCCGTGTATTTCCCGCCATGGGCGAGCAGGGTGGCGTGGGTGCCCTGTTCGATGACCTCGCCCCTTTCCAGCACATAGATGCAGTCCGCATTCTGGATGGTGGAAAGCCGGTGGGCGATGACAAACGCGGTGCGGTTTTCCATCAGGCGGTCCAGCGCGTCCTGGATCTGGCGCTCGGTTTCGGAATCCACCGAGGCGGTGGCCTCATCTAACAAAAGGATCGGGGCGTTCTTGAGCAACGCGCGGGCGATTGAGAGCCGTTGTTTCTCACCGCCGGAAAGTTTCACGCCGCGTTCGCCCACGTTGGTGTCGAGTTGGTGGTGCAACTCGCGGACGAATGTCTCAGCGTGCGCGGCTGTTAGAGCGATCCAGAGTTCGTCATCGGTGGCGTCGCGCTTTGAGAGCAGCAGGTTTTCGCGTACGGTGCCGTTGAACAGGAAGGCTTCCTGGGTGACGTAGGCGAGATGTTCGCGCAGCGAGGATTTGGCCAGCGTGTGGATCGGGATGCCATCGATGGTGATGGTCCCGGACGAGGTTTCATAGAACCGCGCCAACAGGGACAGCACCGTGGTTTTTCCCGCGCCGGTGGAGCCCACCAGCGCGATGGTCAGGCCCGGCTGGGCGTCGAGCGTGATCCCCCGCAGCGTCGGTTGCTCCTGATAGGAAAACGAAACATTCTCGAAGCGCACGTGGCCCGAGATTTGGTCCGGCAGCGATGCACCAACGACGGCATTCGGTTCATCGTGGGCATCGAGGATTTCGAAGACGCGGTCTGCGGCCGCGCGGCCTGATAGAAGCATCTGGTTCAGCGAGTTCAGGCGATCCACCGGTTCATAGAACAACGAGAGGAAGAGCAGGAATTCCGTGAATTTGCCGAGCGAGAGGGTGCCGTGCATCACCGCCGCGCCACCGAAGGCGAGTACCAGCACGTAGCCGGTCATCCGCAAAAACGACATGCCCGGCGAATACACCGCCCACCATTTCATCAGGCGCAGCGTGGTGATGCGCAGGCGGTCGGAAAACCGGTTGAAGCGCGCGAGTTCGGCGGTTTCCGCGGCATAGGCTTTGATTTGGCGCACGCCCGAAATGTTGTCATGCAGCAAGGCGTTGAGATCCGACGCTGCATCGCGCTGGTTGCGGTAGCGGTCACGTCCCCGCGTGGAATACACCCACGCACCTATGGCTAGAAATGGCACCGGCAGCGTTGCCCAGGCTGCCACCACCGGGTTCAGAAAAAACAGATAGACTCCGATTCCCAGCACCTGCAAGGCCGCGACCAGGCCCTGCTCGACGCCATCGATGAGTACCCGCTCCATGTTAGTCACATCCTCAACGACGCGTGTCATGATGTCGCCGGTGCGCCTCGTGTCGAACCAGCGCAACGGCAAGCGCTGGATTTTGGCGTAAAGGTCGGAGCGGATATCGAAAATGACCTCCTGTTCAAAAGTGTTGTTGATGAAAATCCGGAGCGAATTCAGGCCGTCCTTGGCCAAAAATCCGAGCAACGCCACCAAGATCCAAAAATAAAATTCGTGGTGGCGGTCCGGATTGGGGATGATTTGATCGATCACGTGACCCGTTGCCTTGGGAAACACAAAAACCGCAAAAGTCATCCCAAAAGCGCAGAAAAGCTGGCCTATCGCCATTCCAGGGTAATGGCGGAGGTAGGAAAAAACTCGGAGAATCGACTTCATGGCCCCCCGACGGATGGCGTTCTGTGGATGCTTTGTAAAGCCAAGCCCGAAATTAGTTTCAAAGTCTTTGAAATTTGGGATTGCGGAGCCGGATCGGTAATTCCTAGTCTCCCCCCACACGGAACTCATCGCCTCACACAAACTCTAAAACCCCATGGCCAACGTCTTCGGAATCATCACCGCCATCATCCTGGCACTTGCTGGATTTGTTGCATACAAGAACAAACAATCCTACACCGCCGAGATCGCTAAAACCGGGAACAAACAGCACCAGGCCGACCAATATCAAGTCGGCCTCAAAGCCAACCCCCTGGACACGAAAATACCTACCTTCGAGAATGAAAAATCCAATCTCGGATACAGTCAGGGGCGCCTGAAACGCACCCAGAATGATTTGGCAAGCACTCATGAAAAGCGTTTAGGCGTGGATGCTGACAACGTGAAACTGGATGGGGAGAAATTCGCCGATGGCAAGGCCAAACTCAAGGAGGAGAAGACCGCGAAGATCGCCGAGAACAAGGCGAGACTCGACGACATTCGTGAGAAGACTTCCAAGGTGGGCGATATCAATGTGCTCGCATTCAAGTTGAGAGGACTGCGCTCTGAGATTGAAGAACTCGCTAACAACATTGCGAATCACGAGGCCAAGCTGGCCAACCTCAACGGTGAGAACACCCAGGCGGAGGCCCACATCAAGACGCTCAAGGACAAGTTTGAAACCATCAGCCAGAATCGTTCGCTGCCCACGATGAAAACCCAGATCCGCTCGATTTATCCCACCTGGGGATTTGTCACCCTTGCCTCGGGCAATGATGCCGGGGTAGTCACGGGCTCCACTCTGGATGTGATCCGCGACGGTTCGTCCATCGCCAAGCTCCTGGTCACGGCGGTGGAAAGAAACTCCGCCTCGGCAAGCATCATGCCGGATTCCATCGCTCAGGACGTCACCCTGATGGTGGGTGACCGTGTGATTCCCTCTCAAAAAGCCACCACCGAGCCCGCGACCAAGGCTCCTGCCAAGCAGCCTGCTCCCGCAACTAACTGAGTTTTAGAACGACCTTATCCCAGCATTTTTAAAACCCCATGAAAGCCATTTTATACGCCCTCGTCATTCTCGTCATTGGTGGAGCCGCCACCTTCTCGTACACTCATTCCAAGAAGTTCGAGGCCCTGCAGAAAGACCGTCTCCAGACCATCGAGGATCGGAAGAAGGAAGATGATTTCGCGTCCGCGACCATCAAGGAACTCAGAACTGAACTGGCCGTCCTGGCCGCTGCCGAACAGAAGAAAGTGGAAATCACCCAACAGATCACCGACCTCAAATCCAAGGCCGCCAGCATGGAGCGCGAAATCGCCGAACTCGACAGCACCCTGAAAGGTCAGGACGAGGAATTCGCCGAACTCGACAAGACCATGAAGGAAGTCCAGCAGGTTCTCAACACGCTGGGTGATGACACCACGATCGAGAATCTGGCGGAAAAAATCCAGCAGGTCACCGATCTGAAGAAATCGAAGGAAGACAAACTCGATGAGTTGAAAACCCTCGTGGGGGCTGCGGATAAACTTCTCGCCAACAACCGGTCGGAAGTGGATCGCCTCGTGAAACGCGACGTCGAGCGCGACACCAACATCGGTCACAACTCCGTGGAAGCCGTACTCACATCGGTCAGCCAGGATTGGGGCTTTGTGGTCATTGGCGCGGGTTCCATCACCGGGTTTTCCCCGCAATCGACGCTGCTCGTCAAGCGTGACGGTCGCGTCATCGGTCGCGTGCGTCCGTCCTCCATCGAGCCCAGCCAAACCATTGCCGAGATTGATTTTGCAAGTCTCGCTCCGGGAGTGCGCCTGCAACCCGGCGATCACGTGATGCCGGCCAAGCCGATCACCAACTGAGACCGGCGGGAATTTTTTCCATTCCCAAAGCTCCGCAGGCTTGCATGCCTCGGAGCTTGATTTAGGGTTCCCCATCATGAAGCGCAATATCTTCCTCTGTCTCGCCGCTCCCGGCATCAGCTTGGGATTCATCTCCTGTGTCAAGGAGCCTGAAAAAAAGCCCGTCCCGCCCACCACCGATACCAGCCAAATCCCGTGGAACAGCCCGGTGCCCGGCCAAGGCCAGGGCCAATTCGGCATGATGCCACAAAACCAATACCGTCGTTGAGTGGACCGTCAATCCCGGTGATACGGTGAGCCGCTTTTCAGCGACGCCACACGGTAAAGCTGTTCTAACAAAACAAGCAGCGCCAGTTCGTGCTGCAGCGTCATCGGGGAGAGCGCCAGCAGGAAATCGCAAGCTTTACGCAGGGATTCGCTGTGCCCGTCAGCCGCGCCGATCAGAAAGGCCACGGTTTTGACGTCGCCCCGCGTGGCGAGGTTTCCCAGCTTTTCAGCAAGGGCACGGGTGCCGAGACCCGTGCCGCGCTCGTCCAGCGCGATGCGGTAACAACCCTGTGATTTTTCTAACAACCTGGCGGAAACCTCCTCGGGTGCGCCCGCCCTGACGGCCACCAGTTCATGACCGCCGAAACGCGACAGGCGTTTCAGGTATTCGTCCACGCCCGTCCTGGCATAGGCAAGCGCGGGTTTTCCGGCGACGATGAGGCGGATGTGCATGGCGACGTTTCGGAGCTTGCCCGATCTCCGGCCACGCGCCAACTTCAATTCCGCATGAGGATCCACGGATGGCTCACCGCAATTCCATGCGGCTTCCGCACCAAGCCATGAGTTACGAGTCCGCCCGCCTGCTCTCGGAGTATCTGCTGTTTCATTATGGAACAGCGGATGAAATCCTGCCTCCGGACCGCATCTGGCCTGCCGGGATGGCCGACGCACTGGATTTCCCATGCCGCACCGTGGCTCGGTTCTCATCAGGCCGGGTCCGCCGCGGTCTAGACCTCGGTTGTGCGGTCGGACGCTCGACCTTTGAAATGGCACGCGCCTGTGACCAGGTGACGGGAATCGATTATTCCCACGCGTTCATCGCCGCCGCAGAGGCCCTCAGGCGCGGCGAGACCTTGGAGTATGACCGTCTTGACGAGGGCCACCTGCACACCCCCCTGCTGGCCCGCGCCCCGGCGGACATTCCCGAAGGACGGGTCGCTTTCCGCCGGGGCGATGCCATGCACCTGCCTGCCGACCTCGGTGCCTTCGAACGCGTGCATGCCGCCAACCTGCTGTGCCGCTTGGCAGAACCGACACTTCTGTTAGATCGACTGCCCGTGCTCGTTGCCCCCGGCGGTGAACTGGTGCTGGCAACCCCCGGCACCTGGCTGGAAAAATTCACTCCCCGGGAAAACTGGCCGCCTGGCGGGACATTCGAATGGATCAAACAGGTTCTAACAAAACATTTCACGCTCCAGTCATGTCATGAGGAACCGTTCCTCATCCGCGAGACCGCGCGCAAGTTCCAGTGGAGCGCCTCGCTGGTGACCGTCTGGCAAAGGTCCATCGACGCTCACGGCCACGACACGGCCTGATGCCAGCACCACCGCTTTCCACGGGGGAATATTTTTTACAGCTAGCCATTCGTCATGACCGTGCTATGGGTAGGTCTGTAATCGCATCCTATGAAAACCAAATTATTACTCCTGCTTGCCGCCGCCGTCGGTGTCGCCTCGTTGTCCTCCTGCCTTCCGCTTGCCGCCGGCGCTGCGGCCGGATACGTCGCTCATGACCAAGGTTACCGCGTGCAAAACCCCATCAAGAAAACCGGGGAATGATCCGGGAATACCGTGGCTTGTGACCGTGAGGGACGTTGCCATGTTGACTCATTTCCTTAGGCGCTGGCCATGACAGCACCTCCGGTTCATCCCTACGAGGCGGACCAAATGCACCGCGGAGGACAGGGCCCGCTGGACCCTGCTCAAGCCCCATGTCAAGCATCCGGCTGTCCAGCTTCTCTAACAATACTATGCGGTAGATCCGTCCTGTGTTTCTCTTTCCCGGTTTACAGACCCAGCTTTTCTAACAATCTTTCGACGTTGAGTTTGTGATGAGCGGCCACGGGTTTCAACACGCCACCCAGCAGGGTGCCCGTTTTCAGCGGTCGGTGGTTTGGAACCGTCACGTGGTGGATGCCCCCCACGGTGGTCGTCAAGCGGATGTGGGAACCGTCCTGCCGCACTGACTCGTAACCCAGCACCCTGAGAGCCCGGACAAGCTCGGAAGCTGCGATGTCGCGTGGGATTTTCACACGGCAAGCGCCTCGTCGCGAACAAAGTGCAAACGGATGATTTCCGGCATGGGTCCGGGTGCGCCGTCGCCAAAATGGCAGCGCACTGCGTCGCGCGCCATTTCCCGTAATTCCTCGGCAGTGTCCGCTTGGGTTGCAATGGCATGCCCCAGAGCGATGGCGACAAAGCCGCCATCCACCTCATCCTCACGCACTTCAAAAATGATCTCCTTCACGACGGCAATATCTCATGCGGAAAGAATGTCGGTCAAGGTGCAATGTGGAGAGTTCCACCCCCAATCAAAAGCACTTCCCGAAACGCCCGGCCCGTGTAAGCTCGGGTCACGGCCAGCAGCGCCCAAGACTCATCCCAATGCCATTGAAACACATATTTTGCATGAAATGGGGAACCTCGTACGGCCCCAAGGACGTGAACGTGCTCTACGCCATGGTGGCCCGCAACATCACTGGGGATTTCCAGGTGGTGTGTTTCACTGATGACACCACCGGCATCCGCCCGGAGGTCACCTGCCTGCCGCTTCCACCGCTCGGTTGTGAAATCCCGCCGGATGTGCCCGGAAAATGGCCGAAAGTCGCACTCTGGAGTAAAAACCTTCACGGTCTGCAGGGTGTCGCACTGTTCATCGATCTGGATTCAGTCATCGTCGGCAACATCGATGCGTATTTCGAGTATGGTGATTCTAACAACGTGATCACCGCAAGAAACTGGCTCAACCGCTTGAGCAAAAGCAGCCAGACCTCGGTGTTCCGTTTCCCCATCGGCGGGCATTCCTACATGCTCGAAAACCTGCAGGCCGACCCCGCCGCCATTTCGCGCAAATACCAGTACGAACAAAACTACGTCACCCACAACATCCGGGGCGGCACCCGGTTCTGGCCGGAATCCTGGACCAAACATTTCCGCGTCCACTGCATGGGTTCCTGGCCGGTCCGCTACCTGCGCACCCCGGTCCTGCCCGCCGGCGCCAAAATCATCACCTTCCCGGGCAGACCGAAACCCCAGGACGCCGCGCTCGGCCGCTGGTCCGCCAAATCCGAAATCCGCACACCCACCCAACACCTCAAATGGGTCTGGCAACAATTCATCCGCGGCAACAAATGGCGCAGCCACATCTCCCGCTATATCCGCAAGGCCGATTGGGTGGCCCTGCACTGGCGCGAATGATCATCGAATAATCTAACAAAAAATAAAATTCATGTCGTCTAACACACTTGTCACCGGTGGGGCGGGATTCATCGCCTCCCACCTGTGCGATGCTCTTCTGGCGGAGGGCGGCTCGCTCGTGGTCATTGATGATTTCAACGATTTTTACGATCCTTCCATCAAGCATTCCAACATCGCGGGCATTCTTGATCGAATCACCCTAATCAAGGGTGACATTCGCGATGCGGAACTCGTCGAGGAGCTGTTTGCAAAACACCGCTTCGACAAGGTTTTCCATTTCGCCGCCCGCGCAGGCGTGCGCCCGTCCATCGCCATGCCGCGGCTCTATCTGAGCACCAACATCGACGGCACCCTCAACCTGCTGGAAGCCTGCCGCATCCACGGTGTGAAGCACTTCGTTTTCTCCTCGTCCTCTTCCATCTATGGAGTGAACCCCAAGGTCCCCTTCTCCGAAGACGATCCCGTGCAACGCACCATTTCCCCCTACGCGGCGTCCAAACTCGCGGGAGAACAGCTGTGCTCTAACTACTCCCACCTTCATGGAATCCGCTGCATCTGCCTGCGCTTTTTCACCGTGTACGGCCCGCGCCAACGCCCCGACCTCGCGATCTCGAAATTCACCCGCAACATCCTGGCCGATGAATCCATCGACCAATACGGCGACGGCAGCTCAGCCCGAGATTACACCTACATCGATGACATCATCCAGGGCGTGATGGCCGCAGGGCATTACACCGCGTCGGACTTTGAAATCATCAATCTCGGAGGATCCGCGGCCAACACGCTGGCGCACCTCATTTCCGACCTTGAGGAAATCCTCGGGAAAAAAGCCACGATCCGTCACCTTCCCGCCCAACCCGGCGACGTCCCGCTGACCTTCGCCGATGTCTCCAAGGCCCGCCACTTGCTCAGCTACACGCCCGCCACGCCGCTCAAGCAAGGCTTGCAACGCTATGTCGAATGGGTCCGGTCACACTGAGCGAAGACCACTCCGAGATTTCTGTTAGGTCGTCAGTTGAAGCCAAATTTCATTGGCTCAAAGATTCTAACATCAGACCCCGCGGAGCGGGTTCAGGAGAAATGGATATGATAGCCATGTTTCTCGTGGAATTCGCGGCAATACCGGGTGGGTTGCTCGGGGTGGGTGATTTTGCGCCTACGGCGCTTGGCGGCGCGGAGCCACTCGCGCACACCGGCCACAAGGTTGAGGGGTTTTCCTTCGGATAGATTGGCTGGCAGCGTGTAGCCCAGCGTTTCGAAGGCGTTCCTGCGCACACCGGAAAAATACTCCGCAGCCCAAGCGCGCCGGAACCAGTTGTGGTAGTCGTTTGTCCACGCATTTTTGCTGCCGGTGGAAACGCGCGAATATTTCGTCTGTCCTGTGGGATCGCCCAGGCGACCGTTGTTGTGGGCGGGCAATTCATCTTCGATTACGCGTTCCAGATGATCCCAGCCGAGGTATGCGCCGATCCGCCGCAAGCCTTCACCGGGTTCGGTGACGAGATCCTCGTAGCGCACCTGGCAGATGGAATCCGCGTGTTTCCGAGAAAACGCCAGCAGCCGCTCCATCCCGGCGTGAAGATCGATATCAAACTCATCCATCGTCCACTCATCCTTGCGGAACGTCGAAACCATCGACGCCGCCACGGCGAGAGGATGCCGCCAGAGAATTAGGAATTTCGCCTCCGGGAATGTTTGGATCAACTCCTCGCAAATCAAATGATAGCGTGGGGTCTTGTCCAAAAACCACGGCTTGTCACCGGCGAGGTGGTCATAGACATCCATCGCCAATTTGTGAACGCCGGAGCGATAGACATCATCAAAGTCCGGGCAGGCGGCGCGCAGATCGCGGAGCGAGGTTTCGATTAACCGAGCACCATAGGTTGCCCGGCGCTGGACCACGGCATCCTCACCCAGAAATCGAAGCATCAGCGAGTGCTCACTGATCGATGTGCAGCAGCCGTGCGCCATCAGCAGGCGCTGGAGTAAGGTCGATCCCGCGCGCGGCAGGGATAAGATGAAAATCAGGCGGGTCATGAGGATGCATGTCGAGGAGACCGGTGTGCAACCCGAAATCCTTGCGGCAATTCCTTACAGAGCGGGAAATGCCATGAACAGGAGAAAAACCCCCGGCTGTCCCGTGGGGTTCCGTCTTATGGCCGGAATAGTTTTGAACATGGATCTTTATACGATTAATCTCACCTCTCAGAGGGACATCCCTGATCACCGCACCAAGTTGCCGTCGGCTACCATGAACAAACTCCCCGTCAGCATCGTCAGTCCCGTTAGGAATTGCATCGCGCAAATGCCAGCACACGCGGAGCATTTGCGCGAACTCGCTCGGATCGCCGGAGAACTCATCATTGTGGACAGCGATTCGTCCGACGGTACGATGGAGTATCTCAGGGAGAATCTGAGGGAATGCGGTGCGGTTTTCCTGAATCACCCGCCCGGCCTCTATCCGTCATGGAACCACGGGCTTTCGCATGCGACCTTTCCGTTTGTCAACGTGGCCACAGTGGGCGACACCCTGCCGCCGGACTCGCTGGTGAAACTCCACAGCGACCTCGAAAGGACCTCCTGCGATGTGGTGATCTCCGCGCCGATTCTGCTTAACCCCGATGGCAGCCGCTCGAGATGCAAGTGGCCGATCCATCAGTTAATTGAATACTGTGGCCTGACCGTGCCGCAGACCATCAATCAGGCCACCTGGCTCGCACTCAGCCTTGGGTTTTTCCCGAAATCGCCCCTGGCGAGCTGCGCCGGCAATCTTTTCCGCACGGCGGTTTTTTCTGGAAATCCGTTTCCCACCGATTGCGGCCATCGTAGCGACGTGATTTGGGGCATCACCAGCAGCCGCAAGATCCGCTGGATGGTGGACCCCACTGTGGAGAGTTATTACAAATTCCACCCACCCGCGAAACATCGACAAAGGCCCTCGGCCACAGTCATTGCGGAATGGCAGCGGGTGGCGCTTGGCGCGCTGGATGAGGAGTCCGAATTCCTGCGCCGGGAAGGAATTCCGGAATGGTTTCTTTCCGAACTAGGCGGATTCGTTCAAGACGCCTGTGATGCGCAGGCGGTCGATGCGGAATACAGACACGTCCGGCGGCATCCTCTCCCATGGTTTTTCAACCCGCGTGCCATCCGGCTGCGCAAACAACGACAGCTGCTGAAACTGAAAAACATCGCCAAATACGAGCTGCTGGCCCGCTTTATGAAATCAATCAACACTGCTGGAACAGAGCTCGTTTGAGCCATCATGATCTCGCTGAGCGCCCTGAAATCCGCATTACTAACAGAAAAGAAGATGCCGTTGGGACGACTCTTCGGGAAATTGTCCGAGGATTTCACTCACTCCACCGTCACACTTTTGGCCAGGTTTCTCGGTTGGTCGATTTCGCAACCACGGAGGCGGGCGATGTGATAGGCGAACAATTGCAGAGCCACGGCGGCGGGGATGGTGGCAATCAGTGGATGGCAGCGCGGGATGCTGATGAAGTCATCCATGCATTCGGCGGTTTCGTGATCGCCCTCGGTGACCAAACCGAGGATGCGCGCGCCGCGGGCGCGGCATTCCTCGATGTTGCCCAAGGTCTTGTCCTTGCCCGGGACATCGCAGGCGATGGCAACAACCGGAGTGCCATCGACTAACAGGGCGATCGGTCCGTGCTTCAACTCCGCGGCATGATAGCCCTCGGCGTGCACGTAGGAAATTTCCTTGAGCTTGAGGGCCCCTTCCAAGGCCACCGGATACATGGGTCCGCGTCCGATGAAAAACGCGTGTTCATTGTTAGAGTAACTCCTGGCGATTCCCTCGATGCGCGTGTTTTGTTGGATCACCTTGCCAACTAGCTCGGGGATCATCTCGATTTGCCTGGCAAAACGGATGCCCTCCTCGCGGGAAAACCGCCGGCCGCGACCGAGTTTCAGCGCCATCATCAGGAGCACCACCACCTGGCAGGTGAAGGCCTTGGTGGACGCCACCGAAATCTCTGGCCCCGCATGCAGATAGACTCCGCGCCCGGTCTCGCGCGCGATGGTGGAGCCCACCACATTGCACAAGCTCATGACAAAGGCGCCTTTTTGCCTGGCCTCGCGCACGGCCGCCAAGGTGTCGGCCGTTTCTCCGGATTGGGATATCGCCACCACCAGGTCACGGCTGCCCAGAATCGGGTTGCGGTAGCGGAACTCCGCGGCCTGTTGGACTTCGGAATGCACATCCGCCAGATCCTCGAACGCATATTCGCCGACAAGCCCGGCATGATAGGACGTGCCGCAACCGATCAGAACCACCCGGGTGAGTTCCGCCAGTTCGCGCGGCGACGTGCCCATGCCGGCCAGCACCGAGGTGCCGAGATTGAAATCCAGGCGCCCGCGGATTGCGTTGGCTAGGGAATCCGGCTGCTCATGGATTTCCTTGAGCATGAAGTGCTCGTAACCACCCTTCTCCGCAGCCGCCGCATCCACCCCCAGCTCGGCAATCTCACGGGTCACGGCAATGTTATGCAAATCCCTGACATCGACAGACTCCGCGGTGACAATGGCAATGTCATCGTCATCCAGATAGATCACCCGCTGGGTGTGGGCGAGAATGGCCGCGGCGTCCGAGGCAATGATCGTTTCCCCGTCGCCAATGCCGATGACGATCGGGCTGCCACGGCGTGCGGTGATGATTTTCTCCGGCTCGCGCGCCGAGAGCACGGCGATGCCGAAGGTGCCTTCCACCTGATGCAGCGCATCGCATACCGCCTGAAAGAGATCC
The DNA here is from genome assembly GCA_964458895.1 of uncultured Luteolibacter sp. Lineage (GTDB taxonomy): Bacteria > Verrucomicrobiota > Verrucomicrobiia > Verrucomicrobiales > Akkermansiaceae > Luteolibacter. The sequence goes on from CAYWLC010000010.1 coordinate 22,558, forward strand.
CCCTTGTTGCAATCACCTATCAGATGGGCCAGAACTTCGGTGTCGGTTTCCGAATAGAAATGGTGTCCCCTGCCTTCCAGTCTGGCGCGCAGATTGCGGTAGTTTTCGATGATGCCGTTGTGGACCAGTGCGATCTCGCCGGATTGGTCGAGATGCGGGTGGGCGTTGACCTCGGTCGGCGGCCCGTGTGTGGCCCAACGCGTGTGCGCGATGCCCATGGTCGGACGCGAAAACCGCTCCGCCGGCCAATCCGCGCGGGCCCGGTCATTGAGCGCCGATACCTTGCCCGGCGCTTTCGACACAACTATCCGCTCGTTGTCAATGATGGCAATGCCCGCAGAGTCATAACCCCGGTATTCCAACCGACGCAGCCCGTTGATGAGCACGGTCGGCGCATCCGCTTTTCCTATGTATCCGACGATTCCGCACATGGGCTTGTATGATTTGAGATTTAAGATTTGAAATATCAGATTTGAAATTTGAGATATGATCTATCAGATTTGAGATAACAGATTGTGCCGGACGATCTCTCCGGGCAGGGTGGTGGTTCCCGGCCACAGCTGGCGGCCCGGATAGATGGAGGTGTTGATGCCGGTGTGCACACCGTCCCCCACAATGGCACCGAATTTGCGGCGCCCGGTGTCGATCAACGCTCCATCGACCGACGCGCGGTGGTTTCGTCCGTCATGGCGGAGATTGGAGGTGGTCGTCCCCGCGCCGAAGTTCACCTTCTCACCGAGCACGGAGTCGCCGACATAGGACAGGTGGCCGATGCTGGTTTTTGCCAGAATGAGGCAGTTCTTGATCTCGACGGATTGGCCGATGTGGCAGCCGTCGCCAATGCTGGTGTTGCCGCGGAGATAACAATTCGGCCCGATCTTGCAATGGGCGCCGATCACCACATTGCCCTCGATGAAAACCCCCGGCAGTATGCGGCTGTCCGCACCCAGATGGATCAAACCCTCGATGACGGCCAGGGGATGGACGTCGCCTTCGACGGAGCTATCTGTTAGATGCGCGACGTGCTGCTCGTTGGCGCGGAGAAGATCCCATGGATGCCGGATGACAAAGGACGCCTTGGCGGTGAAAACCCCGCCGGAATGCGGCGTGGATCCATGCCATGCCAGCGCCGTGCCCGCGGCGTCAACCAGCATGGACTTCCCTTCCGCCAGAAATTCAGTTAGATCATCCGGGTCCAGCCACGCGTGGGGGTGCGCGGAGAGTCCCGGCGCGCCGATCACGCGGCGCTGGTGTTCCGCCAGAGGGAGGTTCGCGATCGGCGTGTCCTGAATGGCGCGCGAAGGCGAGAGCGCGGGGATGACGGATGGTTCGGCAGTCATGGCGGGGTTCTATCAGCCGATCTCCTCGCGGATGGCGGCCGCGAATTTGCTGACCCAGGCGCGGCATTCCTCGATGTCGCGGTGTTCGACGAGCACGCGGATTTTGTTTTCGGTGCCGGAATAACGGATCAGATGGCGTCCGTTGTTGCCGAATTCCGTGGTCGCTTTTTTCATCAGCTTGCCGAGTTTCGGCAGGGAATCCAACATGGGCTTGGAGGCCACCGGCATGTTGGCAAGCTGCGACGGATACTCGTTCATCACGGTCGAGAGCTGGGCCAGTGTCGCGTTGTGGTCGCGCATCATGCGCAGCACCTGGAGCGCGCTGAGGATGCCATCACCAGTGGTCGCATGGTCCGCAAAAATCAAATGCCCGGAGTTTTCGCCGCCGAAGGAGTAACCGTGCTTGCGGATGCACTCGATGACGTTGCGGTCGCCCACGGGCGTGGTTTCCACCCTGATGCCCTGTTGTTTCATCGACTCGTTGAGACCGAGGTTGCTCATGACGGTGGTGACCAGGGTGTCACGCCGGAGCTTCCCCTGTTCCTTGAGGCTGACGGCACATAGTGCTAGAATGCGGTCGCCACTGACAACCTGTCCGTTGGCGTCGGTGAATATCACCCGGTCGGCATCGCCATCAAATGAGATTCCAAGGTCGGCGTTGAATCTTCTAACAAGATCTCCGGCGTTTTCAGGATGCAGCGCTCCGCAGTTGCTGTTGATGTTCAACCCGTCCGGCTGGATGCCGGTGGTGATGACTTCCGCTCCGAGTTCCTTGAAAATCAGGGGAGCGATGAAATAGGCGGCCCCATGCCCGCAATCGACCACCACCTTCAGGCCGTGCAGTGGCACGTTGTCCGCCGTGTGCTTGGCGAACTCGATGTAACGGCCGCGCGCGTCGTCGATCCGATGGGCCTTGCCGATCTGGCGTGGCGGCAGCGGGGCGGCCTCCGGTTCCTCGCCGAGGATGTGGCGCTCTATCCGCTCCTCCAGCTCATCTGACAACTTGTATCCGTCAGGTCCGAAGATCTTCATCCCGTTGTCCTCGTAGGGATTGTGCGACGCGGTGATCATGATGCCCGCTGCGGCACCCATCGATTTTGTCAGGTGGGCCACCGCCGGGGTCGGCAGCGGACCGACCATGAACACGTCCATGCCCATGGATACCAAACCGCTGGTGAGCGCCGTTTCCAGCATGTATCCGGAGATGCGGGTGTCCTTTCCCACCAGCACCCGATTTTTGTTAGGTCCGGACGAGCGCAGCACGTTGGCCACCGCCTTGCCCATGCGCAGGGCGACTTCCGCGGTGATCGGGAATTCGTTCACACGGCCTCGAATGCCGTCGGTTCCAAAAAGTTTCATGAGGTGGGGTGTTGGGTGCTTGGTATGGGGGAAGGTCTAAACAGACCGGAGCCAATATAGCCTGTTTCGGAGAAGAATCCGGGAAAACCCCGTCAACCCGCAAATCCCTGCGGGTGACGCCATGGCGGGGCAGCGCGGGCGGAGGACAAAAAGGACCTTGCGATTATGGCGCGGCAATTGCCGCAAATCAAGCGTATTATGCACTTTTGGACCGCTGAGGCATTCCACGTTGCGCATATTTCCGCACACGCTATCATCAAGCCCATGCGTATTCCACTCGTGCGTCCTCTGTCGCGGATCGTGGTCGCCTGCTGCGCATGCGCCACATTACATTCCCAAACCACCAAGCCGCAGGCACCGTCGAAAATCGAACCCGGTCTCGATCTCGCGGTGAAATGGAAATGGTGGGTGCTTCCGTCCGATTCGAAGCAATGGGGCCTGCCACTGCCTGATGCGCCCGCACCGGATCTAACAGGATTGGCGGGCCAACCCGCCGTGCGCCCGGAAACCTACGAGGTGAAAAAAGGCGACGCCATCATCATCATCGCAAGGAAGTTCGGCATGACTGCGGATCAGTTGAAACAGTTCAACGCTCTCAAGGACAACCTCATCCGTGTCGGCCAGGTGCTGCGCATCCCGACGGAGGAGCAAGTGCGTGCGATGGCCCCTCCGCCGCCGGAACCGAAGAAGGAAGCCGTCGATAAAAAGAAAAGCAACAAGCATGCGGAACCCGTCAATATCGATGCCGAATTCGGGGTGAGGAGCGAGGTAGAGAATGTGACGCTGCAAGTGTTTCTGGACCGGGAGATGTTTTCTCCAGGTCCTATCGACGGGAAATCCGGCGAGACCTATCAGAAGATGCTACAGCTCTATCAAAACACGCATGAGGACGTCAGAAGTCCCGACGCCATCAAAACGAAGGCCGAGGCTGCGGTGCCGGAGCCTTACATTCGCTACACGCTGCGGCGTGAGGATTTTCGTTTCATCCTGCCGCCCAAACCCGACCCGGCCGCGCCCGGCGGGGCTGACCCCGGACCGGCCAAAAAGAAAATCACGAAAAAACCGGCAAGCCTTCCTCCCCCGCCACTCCCGCCACCGCCCACTCTTGATGAACTCACCGCCGCAACATTCCTCGGCTATGCGAATCCATGGGAATTTGTCGCTGAGAGGTATCATTGCGACGAGGCCTTCCTTCATCGCCTCAATCCCGACATCAAGACCCCACCTGCCACCGGCACGACCTTCCAAGTGCCGAATGTCATTCCGTTCGAAATCGAAAAGGCGCTCGACGCTCCGCTGCAGCCCACCTCCGATCCACTAGAACCCATCACCGCCGCTGTCGTGGAGTTGTCCCGCCTGGAAATTTCCCGCACGGGTAAGCTCATCGCCGTCATGCCACTCGCATCCGCGCGCCCCGGTTTGCGCGGACGCGGTGCATGGACCGTGCTCGACGCCATCCCACAACCGCGCATGGCCTCGAAACGCGAATTGCGTGAGATTCCGAAAGAAAACCCCGCGCCCGCCGGCGATGCCATCCCATCTGCCGCCCCCGTGATGGATCCACCGCTCGAGAAGGAACAATATCTCGCACCCGGGCCTAACAATCCAGTCGGCATTCTCTGGATCAACCTGGCGAAATCCCGCAGCACCGATCCCTTGCCCTACGGATTGCACGGCACCGGCATCCCCGCGCAAATGCGCAAACTGCAGGGCATAGGTGGCCTGCGCCTCACGAACTGGGACATCGCTCGCGCCGTGCGCCTCATGCCCGCGGGCACCGCTCTGCAGTGGAAACAACGTTAGGAGAACCAATGGTTATCGCGGGAGGCGGCAATCGGCTTCGCACAACTGGAATCCGGCCAAACCGTTCAGGTGGAATCCAAGGAGAGGTTTATGGCCATGGTCCGCGAAGAGGCATGAAAAAAACTCATCTCCGTCAGGAATGATCAGGCGTATGTCAGCCGCCCGTCATCGCGTCGATCCAGTTGAGGTATCCGGTGAAGCCTGCGGTGATGGGCAGTTGGATGATCTCGGGGGTTTGGTAGTTGTGATTGGCTAGAATCAATCCGCACACCTGGCCGAAAAGGACCGAACGGGTCTTGATCTGCAACAACACCTCGTCGGCTTTGCAGGTTTCGCCATTCCAGACATAATGGCTGTTGATCTGCTGCATCTGCACGCAGGCAGCCAGTTTTGATTCTAACAATATATTTGCCAGTTGCGACGCGATCTCGGCGCTGTCGGTGGTGGTCAGCACCACGCAGTATTCGGAAGGTGGGTTCATGGGCGGGTTTTTCTATCAGACGAACGGCCCTTTTTCAAGGCGATCACATTGCCCAGGTTGTCGGTGTGGATTTCATCGGCGAGGCCGTGGAGTTCGGCGAGGATGAGTTAGCGGATTTTCTTTTCGGAGCCGGGTGCGCCGGGGGCTTCACAGATGCGGGCGAGGAGGGCGACGTCGATTGGCATGGGGCGACGCTAGCGGGGCGGTCGGGCGGCTGACGAGTGGAAATCCGATGAATTCCGGCTTGGCGCATGGCGCGGCGGCGATACATTCCGGGCATGAAAGGACACTTGATGATTGATTTGGCCGCACTTCCCGACGAGGGGAAATGGTATGCCGGCGAGCTGCCGAAGGAAATTTTCGACCTGCCGGAGGGGGATGCCAAGGCGGTGGGACCCTTGGAATACGAGGTGTGGGTCCAGCGTTTTGGTTCCGAGTTGCTGCTGACCGGGTCCTTGTCCGCACCTTTTGAATTCACCTGCGTGAGAACCTTGCATCCGTTCATCCAGACGATCCGCTTGCAGGGGGCTGCGGTGTCTGTGGAAGTCGGCCAGGAGAGTGCAATCGACGCCACGGAAGCCGTGCGCGAGGAGGTCTTGATCAACTTCCCGGTGGACCCGCGATGTGAGGAGGGCGACGTGCCACAGGAATGTAATATCGATCCCCGATATTTAGCAGTGGACAAGCCGGGGGATGATGCGCTACCCACTCCGCCCCGCGCCGAGGGTGATGACCGTTGGTCTGCTCTCGACACTCTTAAGAACCTCAAGGATCAACCTTAAACCACCTCAAGACCATGGCCGTTCCAAAGCGCCGCCAATCCAAAAGCCGTCAGAAAATGCGCCGTGGCGCCAAACGTTGGCGTGCACCCATCTTCAAGAGTTGCCCCGAGTGCGGCAGCAAGGTGCCTTCCCACATCGCCTGCCCGTCCTGCGGTAACTATCGCGACCGTCAGGTGTTCGAGGTCGAAGTCAGTTGATCCAGCCGCGTGATTTTCGGCGTAGGGTCGCCCGGGGCATTCCCGATTGGCGATGCGTCGCATCCGTTTTTCAGCAGCACCCACCCGCGAATTCGTTTTTCAACGCCACATGAAAGTCGCCCTTGACGCCATGGGCGGGGACCAAGCCCCCGCCGTCAATATCGGAGGAGCCATCGACGCGCTCCGGTATTACCCGAAACTCCAGCACCTGTATTTGGTGGGAGACCAGGTCATTTTGACGGCGGAATGCGCGAAACAAGGCCTCGATCTGGGCGACCCGCGGGTGAGCATCGTGCATGCTCCGGAGGTCATCAGCATGGGTGAACCCGGAGCCAAATCCGTGCGGCGGAAAAAATTCTCATCCATCAACGTGGCGATGGAAATGGTGAGGGACGGCCATGCGGCTGCGTTTGTGTCGGCCGGCAATACCGGTGCCGCCGTGGCATCGGCCACGTTGAAACTGCGCACGCTGCCCGGAGTGGACCGCGCCGGCATTGCAACCGCCATCCCTAACGAACACGGTCTCTGCCACATCCTGGACTCCGGTGCCAACCCGGACGCCAAGCCCGAACACCTCGTCGCCTATGCGATCATGGGCACGGCGTTCTCGCGCAATGTGCTGGGCATCAAGGACCCGAAGGTCGGCCTGATGTCTAACGGAGAAGAGGAGGAAAAGGGCACGGCCTTCACCAAGGAAACCTTCCGCTTGTTGAAACAAACGCCGGGAATTCATTTTGTGGGCAACGTCGAAGGGCGTGATTTGTTCGAGACCGATCTGGACGTGGTGCTGTGCGACGGCTTTGTCGGCAACATCATGCTCAAGACCGTCGAGGCCACGGCCAAGGCTGTCTCCAAGTGGTTGAAGGCCGAGATCAAGGGCAACCCGCTGCGACTCTGCGGCGCGGTGCTCGCCCAGGGTGCGTTCAAGGCGCTCAAGGAAAAAAGCAGTTATGAAACGTATGGCGGCAGTCCGTTGTTAGGCGTGAATGGCGTGGTCATCATCGCCCATGGATCATCCACCGCGCTGGCCGTGCGCAATGCGATCCGCGTGGGCATGGAAACCCTCGAAAACCGGGTCAACGCCCGCATCGAGCAGGCGCTGGCCTCGATTTCCGCTCCGGCGGCCGACATCAAGTGATGGAATCTGTTAGTGAGTGCCACCATTCCACTGCGTGCCACAGGGGCCGCCCGCCGTGTTTTCCGTGACTAACAGATCTTCTCCATCCATGGTGACCAGGGGGTTGTAGAATTTGGCGATTTTCTCGGTGGCCTGAGAAACGTAGTGGGAGATGAACGAGCGGCGGAAGCGCTCCTTGCTGCGGTTGGGACCCGAACCATGGATCAGACTGCCGTTGAAAAACAGGGTGTCACCGGCCTTCATGGGCACGAGTTGCGCCTTCATTCCCTTGGGCACACGGACGAGATGTTCGGTGAAGGATTTGCTTTCGTCCGCCTTGTCGGGACAAACGATCTCCATGTGCTGGGTTTGAGGGACCACGTGCATGCCACCGTTCTCGCCGTCCACATCATCGATGGCCGTCCATGCGGCCACACAGGTGCCGGGACTCACCATCAGATAGAAATTGTCCTGGTGCAGGGCTTGGCCGCGCGCGCCGGGCGGCTTGAAATAATACATGCATTGGGCGGCGAGCGGTTCCATGCCGAAAATCGCGTGCAGGATGTCGCGCACGCCGGGGTGAAGCATGGCGCGGCGTGCCGTCGGGCTGAAGCGATGGGATTGCAGGACGCGCGGATAGCGCTTGAGGGGATCGTTTCCGGCGGCTTCTTCGGTCATCGCTTCATAGAACCCGGGGACGCCCTTGGCGTGGATTTGTTGATAGCATTCCTTGATTTCCTCCACCTCGGCAGGACTGAAGAGTGCCTTGACGTGAAGAAATCCATCTCGATCAAATTGATCCTTCCAGGCTTGCGCTTGGATGGCGGACTCGGGCAAATGGGTGGTTTCCATAATGGGAAAAATACCACCATAAGAAAAAATTGGAATGGATTCGCTGGCTGAAAACCTATAAGATCCTGTCATGAAGAAGGAAACCAAGCCGCCACCGCCAGCGGTTCTGACCACCGGGCATTTCCGCAAGGGATTGTCCTTTCAGGGCTATCGTCGCCATGGTACGCGCGACTGGCTGTTGATCCACACGGTTCATGGCAGTGGTGTGATTGCCGGAGGGGCGGACCATTTCATTTCGCAAAAAGGCGATATGATCCTGCTAAGGCCGGGTGTCGTTCACGATTACTCGACCGCGGCGGAAAGCGAGCGCTGGGAGATTCTCTGGGCCCATTTTTCCCCGCGCAAGGAGGTGCTGCCATGGTTGGATTGGCCTGAGGTGATTCCCGGGGTGAGGCGCTTGTTTTTTCCGCCGGGGAAAAGCCGACTCGCGGTGGAGCGCGGATTGGCCGAGATGCACCGCTTGAACCGGGGGGCGGATGAATTCCGCGAAGCCTTGGGAATGAACCGCTTGGAGCGGGTGCTGCTGGATGCCCAGGGCGTGAACCCAAGGCGCCGAGCGTCCCGCATGGATGCCCGAGTGAAAGAAGCCATGGATTACCTCTGTGAGCACAGCGCCGAGCCATTTGAAGCCGAACTCTTGGCCCGGCATTGCGGGATTTCCAACTCCCGATTGTCGCACCTCTTCGTGCGGCACGCGGGCCAATCACCACGGAATTTTCAGGAAAATCAGCGCATCCACAGGGCACTCGGATTGCTCTCCCATGCCCACCAGACGATTGCCGAGGTCGCGGCAGAGGTCGGATTTGATAATCCCTTCTATTTTACCCTGCGCTTCAAGAAATGGGTGGGTGTCAGCCCCCGGGATTACCGCAAGCGCTTGGCGGATTGAGATATTTTTTTTCAGAAATAGGTTGCATCCGGCCACAAACAAAGCCAAGGTTGCACGGAAACATGATAAAACAAGGTAATTAACTAATGATTCATTCCGAAGATCCAAAACTCTCTGCCAACGAAGCCATCAAAGCCGCCAGCAGGTTTCTGCGCGGCACCATTGAGGAAGGACTGGCGGATGCCACGACCCGGGCGATGCCCGAGGGTGACCAGCAGTTGCTCAAGTTTCACGGGACCTATCAGCAGGATAACCGCGACCTGCGTGCCGAGCGCCGCAAACTCAAACTCGAAAAAGCCTACTCGTTCATGGTTCGCATCCGGGTGCCGGGCGGGGTGGCTACGCCCGCGCAGTGGCTCGAGACCGACCGGATCGCCAGCACCCATGCCAACGGCACCATCAAGCTGACCACGCGCCAGGCCTTCCAACTGCACGGCGTGATCAAGAGCAACCTCAAACGGACGATCCGCGAGATCAATCAGGCTGCCATGGACACCATCGCCGCCTGCGGTGATGTGAACCGCAACGTGATGTGCAATCCGAACCCCCATCTATCAGAAATCCACGCGCAGGTGTTGGAGATCGCGCGCGCTGTTTCCGACCACCTCACACCGCGGACCCGCGCCTATCATGAAATCTGGTTGGATGAGGAGAAAGTCCACTCAAGCGAGAAGGATGTGGAACCGATCTACGGCAAGACTTATCTGCCGCGCAAGTTCAAGATCGCCATCGCCGTGCCGCCTTCTAACGATGTCGATGTTTTTGCCAACTGCCTTGCCTTCATCGCCATCATCGAGGATGGGCAACTCACCGGATTCAACGTGGCCGTCGGCGGCGGCATGGGAGCCGCTGGCGGCGGCGAGGACACCTATCCGCGCCTCGCCGATGTGATCGGGTTCTGCACGCCCGCACAGGTCGTGGAGGTGGCCGAAAAAACCGTGCTCGTCCAGCGCGACTTCGGCGACCGCACGAACCGCAAACACGCGCGCCTCAAATACACCGTGGACGACCATGGCGTGGACTGGATCCTCGCGAAAATCAACGAATACCTCGGCTGGCAGTTGGCCCCGGCGCGCCCGTATGTGTTTGAGGACAACGGCGACCGCTTCGGCTGGGTGGACGATGCCAACGGCAACTCCCACCTCACCGTCTTCATCCAGGGCGGACGCGTGACCGACACCCCGGCCTATCCGCTGCGCACCGGCCTGCGCGAGATCGCCCGTATCCACGATGGCGACTTCCGCCTCACGGCCAACCAGAACCTCATCATCGCCAATGTTTCTCCTGAGAACCGACCGCGCATCGAACGGTTGTTAGAGCAATATGGCATCCGTGACAGCCACCTGAAAAGCGCGCTGCGCCTCAACTCGCTGGCCTGCGTGGCGCTGCCGACCTGCGGACTCGCCCTGGCGGAGGCGGAACGCCGCCTGCCGGATATTCTAACAGAACTGGAGGAGGTTCTCGAGCAAAACGGCCTGCGCCATGACGCCATCACCATCCGCATGACCGGCTGCCCGAACGGCTGCGCCCGCCCGTATATCTCGGAAATCGGCCTGGTCGGCCGCGCGCCCGGGCGCTACAATGTTTATCTGGGCGGTGGCTTCGCCGGCCAGCGTCTATCCAAACTCTATCGGGATAGCGTCAGGGACACGGAACTCAAGTCCTTGTTCGCTCCGATCATCGCGCGATATGCCAGGGAGCGCGGTGCGGGCGAACGCTTCGGGGACTTCTGCATCCGGGCGGGCTACGTGGCCGCCACCGTGCAGGGCGCGGACTTCCACCACAACGTCAAACCCGAGGCCCACACCAAGGACCAACCCATTTTCTAACAGTCGAACCAGCCCCCCAATGACCCTCGATTCTCTATCAGAAGATCTCGCCGTTGAGTCCGCCCATCTGTCTGCGGGCGACCGGATCCGCCTGCTTCACAAGCGGCTGGGCAAGCGGCTCATGGCGACCACCAGTTTCGGCATCCAGGCTGCGGCGATGCTTCACCTGATTCACGAACACGCGCCGGAGATTCCGGTGATCTTCATCGACACCGGTTTCCTGTTTCCCGAAACCTATCGATATGCCGAGGAACTCGTCAGCAGTCTGGACATCGACCTGCGGGTCTATCAGCCGCATTATTCCGCGGCGCGCATGCGGGCGGTCTGGGGCGACCTGTGGGAGCAGGGCAGGGAAGGTGCCGACCGCTATGCCATGCTCACCAAGATCGAACCCATGAACCGCGCCCTGCGCGAGACCGGTGCCGATGTGTGGCTCAGCGGATTGCGCCGCTCGCAATCGAAAACCCGCGAGAACCGCGCGTTGGTCGAACGCCAGAAAAACACGATCAAGGCCTATCCGATTCTTGACTGGGCGGACGCCCAGGTGGAATTCTACTATCAACAACATAACCTGCCCCGCCATCCTCTGGCCAAGGAAGGCTACGTCACCATGGGCGATTGGCACAGCACCCGTCCCGCGACCGGCAACTCGCCCGAAGCCACCCGTTTCAACGGTGAAAAATACGAATGCGGGCTCCACCTCGATTCCATGACCCCGGATTTCCAGATATGAGAAAGTCAGAACAAAACAGCATGCACCCGATAAGGATTCTTGTTTTCCGTTTTCGGACTTCTAAGCTTCTGTCTCAAAGATTTCGCATTTCCTGAACACAAACCACAACACGTCCATGCCTATCGCCCCAAACATGGTTGCCACCGTTGGCAACACCCCGCCCATCCGCATCAACCACATCACCGCCGGTCTTGATGCCGAGATCTGCGTGAAGGCGGAATTCTTCAACCCGCTCTTCAGTGTGAAAGACCGCATCGGAAAATCGATGATCGAAGCCGCCGAACGTGACGGTGCACTCAAGCCCGGTGGCCTCATCATCGAACCGACCTCAGGCAACACCGGCATCGCCCTCGCCTTCATCGCACGCTCCAAGGGATACCGCATCATCCTGACCATGCCCGAAAGCATGTCCATCGAGCGCCGTGTCCTGCTGCGTCTGTTAGGCGCGGAGATTGTGCTCACTCCGCGCACCCGCGGCATGAATGGCGCCATCGCCATGGCCAAAAAACTGATAGAAGAAACCCCGGGCGCATTCGGCCCCGGCCAGTTTGAAAACCCCGCCAACCCGCAGGTCCACCGCGAGACCACCGCCGAGGAAATCTGGCGCGATACCGAGGGCAAGATCGACGCGTTTGTCGCCGGGGTCGGCACAGGGGGCACGATCACCGGCGTGGGTGAGGTGCTCAAAGCCCGAGGCTCGGCCAAAATCATCGCCGTGGAACCCGCGAACAGTCCTGTCATTTCCGGTGGCCAGCCGGGACCGCACATGATCCAGGGCATCGGCGCCGGGTTCATCCCGAAAAACCTTAACGTCAGCATCCTCGACGAGGTGATTCAGGTGAGCAATGACAATGCCTTCGCGACTGCCCAGGCTTTGGCTCAGCAGGAGGGACTGCCAGCCGGCATTTCCACTGGTGCCAACGTCTGGGCCGCGATCGAAGTGGCCAAACGCCCGGAATTCAAGGGCAAGCGCATCGTCACGGTCGGTTGCTCGTCGACCGAACGCTACCTCTCGACCCCGCTCGCCGAAAAAGTCCGCGAGGAGGTGGTCAACCTGCCGGTGTGCGAGATCTAACAAACGGCAAGCTCAGTGGGCCGTGGCGGTGCGCGCGCCCTTGGTCTGGCCCATGCTATCTAACAGAGAGCCAAACCACGGGGTGTCGATGTCAAACGGTTTGCCGCCGGCGATGCGTTCAAACTCGATGGCGCGGAGGCGGTTGTCATTGCCTTCGTCGTGGCCGATGACGCCACCTTCGCGGCGCAGGGCGCATTCCACGGCGAGGTCCGCGCAGCTCTTGATGAGGCGTTGGTCGGCGAGGTTGGCGGCGGCGGCGCGGCTGTAATATCCACTTTTCTGGACGAGGGTTTTTTCCGCGCCGATTTTGGCGGCGAATTCCTTGGCGAAGTAGGCGCCGGGGTTGATGGTGTCGAGCTTGAGGTGGCCGAACGCGTCTCTAACCACACTTTGTCCGGCGGCCTCCATGGCGCGCACGATGTCCTCGACGCCGGCACCTTCTGAAATGAAGATGTTCACGTTGTCGTGCTGGTCCATGATCTGGGTCAGGCGGGCGGCTTCGGCATCGAAGTCCACCGCCATTTCGGGGATGTACACCGCATGGACCGAGAAGCGTTCCTTGGTCAGACCGAGTTCCGGCACCCATGACTGGGATTCCAGCGAATCCTGATATTGCCGGGCGGTGGCGGCGGTGAGCCAGCCGCAGTTGCGGCCCATCACCTCGTGAACGATGAGCATGCGCGGGTTGGCATTGTGTTCGGCGACGACGTTGGCGAAGTTGCGGGCACCGTGCTCGGCAGCCGTCCACGCGCCGAGGCTCTGGCGGATCGGATAGACATCGTTGTCGATCGTCTTGGGCAGTCCGATGACGGTTAGATTGTATTTGTTGGTTTCGAGGTATTTCGCGAGGTCGGCGGCGGTGGTGTT
>CAYWLC010000011.1:0-35226 GCA_964458895.1 uncultured Luteolibacter sp.
ACACAGATCGAGGCGCGCATGCGGCGGACCAGTTCGTAGGGGGCCTCGTCGGCGATTTGCTCGCAGGTGATGCGCACGGTGCCGGAGGATCGTTCCACGTCGGCACCCATCGCGCTGAGGATTTGCAGCATGTAATTCGTATCCGAGACATCGGGCACGCGGCGGATAATGCACGGCTCGTCCGTTAGAATCGAGGCCGCGAGAATGGGCAGCGAGGCGTTTTTGGAGCCTGAAATGTTGATAGAGCCCCGCAGGGTGGCACCGCCGTGAACGAGAAGTTTGTCCATTGGAGAGAGAGAAATTTGAGATTTGAAATTTAAAGAGCCGGACGCCTGGCGAAGGGGAAGCGGGCGACTCCGGAGAGGTCGGTTTTCACATCGATGGCGGTGAAGGAGGAAGTTTGGAGAAAACCGGCGACCTGTGAAGCCTGATCATGGCCGATTTCCAGGACCAGCCAGGCGCCGGGGTTCAGGTGTTTGTAGGCATGCGGGATGAAGCGCCGGATCAGGTCCAGCCCGTCGGTGCCGCCGAACAAGGCGAGTGGCGGATCGTGCGAGACCTCGCGGGACAGGGAAGCGCGCTCGGATTCCGGCACATAGGGGAGATTGGCCACGATGCCGTCGAACGAGCCGTCCACCGCGTTGAAGAGATCGCTTGGGATGAAACGGGCCCCCTTAATTTCTAGCAACGCGGCGTTTTCCTCGGCGAGCGCGAGTGCCTGGGGCGAGACATCGGCGAGGGTGACAATCCATGCCGGACGTTCGGCGGCGAGGGTGAGGCCTAACACTCCTGAGCCGCAGCCCATGTCCAGGACGCGCTGGCAAGTCGGCAGTTCCCACGAGAGTATCCACTCGGCGAGTTCCTCGGTTTCTGGCCGCGGGATCAGAGCGCGGGAGTCGGTTTTGAATTCGCGGTTGTGAAACAGCACCTTGCCTAACAGATATTGGAGCGGGATGCCCTCACCGCGTGATATGAGCGACTCGCGCAGAGGGGCCAGATCCGCCTCGTCGAGAGGGCGGTCGAATTGCAGGTATAAGTCCATGCGCGAGCACCCGAGTTGCCTGGCCACCAGCATCTGCATGTTGCGGCGGGCGTCCTCGATGCCGCGTTTTTCGAGATAGCGTGTGCCGCCATCGATGGTTTCCAACACCGTGCTCATGGGGAAGAGCCGGAAGCGTGGTCCAGCCGGGGCACCCTGCCAAGAGCTATGATCGGGAAAAAATCCGCCGCAATTCGCGATCCACGACTGCGGCGGCATCCGGCACGGTGATTTCCCGACCGGATTCGGTTTCAAGGCTGGTCATGCATACGCCGTCGAGTCCACAGGGGGTGATCGCAAAAAACGGCGGCAGGCAGGCAGAGGTGACGTTCAGGGCGAAGCCGTGCATGCTGATCCACTTGCGCACGCCCACCCCGATGGATGCGAGTTTGCGGTTTTCCACCCAGACGCCGGTGAGGCCATCGCGGCGGTCCGCCGACACGCCGAACGCGGCGCAGGTGCGGATCAAGGCCTTCTCGATGTCGCGCAGATGCACATGCAGGTCCCGACCGCGCGGGGTGAGATCCAAAATCGGATAACCGACCAACTGGCCGGGACCATGATAGGTCGCCTGGCCACCACGGTTGGTCTCAAACACCGGAAACGGCAGCAGCGAGGAATCCCGCAGCGATGATTGGTCGCGCAGGCGGCCGATGGTGTAAACCGGCTCGTGTTCTAACAAAATGACCGTGTCGCCGGAGGTTCCTGCGAGGATCGCGTCCACGTGGTTTTCCTGGAGGCGCAGGCCGGCTTCGTAGGAGAGCGGTTTCGGGAGATGGAAAATTTCTAACATGGTTGATGGTGGGATTGGCCCTGCCAGCACACGGAGTCAGACGAGGCGGCGGGCGAGCAGTTTCGCCTTGCGGGGATCTGACGCCTGGAGGTGGGCCAGCGCGATGGCGAGTGCGTCTGCGGCGTCCGGGGGCGGGGTTTCGGCCAGGCCTAACAATGCGCGCACCATGAACGCGACCTGGGATTTGTCAGCGTTGCCATTGCCGACGACGGCCATTTTGACCTTGCGCGGGGCGTATTCGTAAACCGGCAGTCCGTGGTCGGCGGCGGCGATTAGAGCGGCGGCGCGCGCGGCGCCCATGGTGATGGCCGTGCGGTGGGATTGCACATAGATGATGCCTTCCACGGCAACCTCGTCGGGTTGGAATTTTTGAATGAGGTTGGCCAGATGTGTCCGCACGGCGGCGAGCGCGGCGGATTGGATGAGAGCCTGCGGAATAGAGATCACGTCATAGCCCATCACGGACGGCTTGCGCGGATCGCCCTCCAACACGGCATAACCGGTGTTTCTAACAGCTGGGTCGATGGCGAGGACGCGCATGGGGATGTTCAGTCAGCGGGTGTCGCCCTTCCAAAGGGTGAACGCAGGATGCGGGCGGCTTCCGGCAAGGCGGTGGTTCATGCAAGGATGGGCGATATTGCGGTGGGCATGGAGCAGGGAACCCAATCATTGGGAGACTCCAGCCATGCGAATGGCGACAGCGGAGAATGGCCGCAGCTTGATGGCCGGGTCAAGCTCCGGGTGCTGAAAGAGCGGCATTGGGCCGTGTTTTCCGGCAACTATTTCCGCTTTTCGCTTCTCACATCTTGCTATCTTCTTCCCATGGGGCGAGGATTCGGGTTACTCATCCGCCGTCCCCAAGTCCATGACCTTCGCCGAACTCCAAGAACTCCATTCCCTGCCATTTTTCGACCTCCTCAAGCGCGCCCACCAGGTGCATGAGAAATTCTGGCCGGAGGGCAAAATCCAGCTTTGCACGCTGCTGTCGATCAAAACCGGCGGCTGCTCCGAGGACTGCGCGTATTGCGCCCAGTCCGCGCGCTACAAAACGGAATTGGAAAGCCATGTTTTGTTAGAGCGCGGGGAGGTGATGGCACACGCCCGCGCGGCCAAGGAATCCGGCTCCACGCGATTCTGCATGGGTGCCGCATGGAAAGGCGTGCGCGGCGGAACCGAACGTTTTGATCAAGTGCTCGACATCGTGCGCGATGTGGCGTCGCTCAACATGGAAGTCTGCGTGACCCTTGGCGAACTCGGTCCCGCCGAAGCCGCACAACTGCGCGCCGCCGGAGTCACCGCATACAACCACAACCTCGACACCTCGCCGGAACACTATCCTAACATAGTCACCTCCCACACCTACGAGGACCGCCTGCGCACCATCCGCAACGTCCAGGACGCGGGGATCGCGGTTTGCTGCGGCGGCATTCTGGGACTCAGCGAAACCATCGCCGACCGGCTTCGCTTGTTAGAAATCATCTCCAATTTCAATCCCGCGCCCGAGAGCGTGCCGATCAACTCGCTCATGCCGATGCCCGGCACGCCGCTGGCGGAAAACCCGCAGGTTGATTCCTTCGATCTGGTGCGCATGATTGCGTGTGCGCGGATCGCGGTGCCCGGGGCCAAGGTGCGACTGTCGGCCGGGCGCACGCGTCTCTCCGATGAGATCCAGGCGCTGTGTTTCTATGCGGGAGCCAACTCGATATTCTACGGGGAAAGACTGCTGACCACGGACAACCCCGAGGCGGAGAAAGACCAGGCCCTGCTGGCCAAGCTGGGCCTCAAAACATTGGAAGCCAATCCTGCGCTGGCCGTGCCGGAACTCGATCCGCTGTCCCCGGCATTTCCAGCACTTGATGGCAAGCATTCGTAATCCCATGCTTGCCTTTTCCACCTGCTGGAACAACAGCCGCCATACCGATGGCGAGCCGATGATTGAGGAGATCGTGGACCTCGGGTTTTCCCACATTGAGTTGTCCCACGGGATGACCATCGCCAAACTTCCCGGCATCCGCAAGGCGTTCCAGCGTGGGATTTTCAAATGTGCGGGAGTACATAACTATTTTCCCTCACCCGTGGAGGTGATGATCGACGCGCCGGATGCCTATGAGTTCACCTCGCACCGCTCGTCCGACCGCCAGCGGGCAATGGACATGACGCTGCGCACGCTCGATCTTGCCGCCGAATTCCACGCGGCCTATCTGGTGCTGCACATGGGGTCGGTGCCGATGAATCCCAACAAATGGACCCGCCCGCTCACCGAGGCTGTCGCCGCCGGCGGCAGTCACGAACCGGGCTTCATCAACCACAAGATTGCTTTTGTTAGGAAACGCGAGAAGATCGCCCCCCTCTATTACCACCGCGCGCTCGAGGCCTTGGAAACCTTGGCCACACGCGCGGCGGAGCTGGGCGTGAAACTCGCCATCGAGTCGCGCTCGCGCTATGAGGACATGCCCACCGAGCGCGAGATGCTGGAACTGCAAACACACTTTGCCGACAACCCGTGGGTCGGCTACTGGCATGACTTCGGCCACGTCCAGCTCAAGCACAACCTTGGGTTGTTAGACCACATGGAATGGCTGGAAAGCATATCGCCGCACCTCATGGGCGGGCACGTGCATGATGTCGAGTGGCCGTCGCGCGACCACCGGGTGCCATTCAGCGGCACCCTCGACTACACCGCGTTGCTGGGGTATTTCCCGGCGGGCTGTCCATTGGTATGGGAGTTGAGTCCCACGCGTGACGCCGGGGAGATCCGCAAGGCGCTGGAACGCTGGCACTCGGAGCTGCCGGATAGATGCTAGATAGGAAAATGCCAAAGGTAACACCGACCATTTTTACCACTGATTACACTGATTTAAACTGATTCCTCTGAAAGAATTGGCTGGAATTTCACTCACCTTTGGGGTGGACGGATCTTACTTTCTAACCTCTTCAAAATCAGTTCAATCAGTGAAATCAGTGGTTTCCATCTTCCTATTCTAGGATGATATAAGTTATAGGTTATTGAACCAATAACCGCCAAAATCCGCAGATTCCGGATTCACCGCGAGTTCGCGCACTCCGCCAGGGGCGGTGGGATGGTGATGACCTGCATGCCAGCCGTTTGCGCCGCGATGATGCCGGCGGGGGCGTCATCAAGCGCCAGACATTTCATCGGGGCCACTCCTAACAACTTCGAAGCCCTGAGGAACACATCCGGCGCGGGTTTTCCCTCCTTCACGTCGTCGGAGGTCACCACCTCATCGAACCAGTCGGAGATTCCCACGGCGCGGAGGATTTTTTCCACCACCATGCGCTGGCTGCCGGTGGCGATGGCCATCGGGACTTTGCCGCGCAGGGAGCTGGCAAAATCGGCCACCTCGTCGATGAGAGTGATGGTTTTCAGGCGTTTGAGGAAAGCCTCGCGTTTTGCGAAGGCCACCGCTTCGGGGTCCAGGTGCAGGTCATATTCGTCGTTGAGCTCAACGACGATGTCGCGGGTCGGGCGACCGCCCATGGCCATGAAGACATCCTCCCTCATCACGCCGCCGGCTCCGTAGATCGCGAGCGCCTCGCACCAGGCCTCGAAGTGCGCGGGCATGGAGTCCACCAAGGTGCCGTCGCAATCGAAAATCACGGCACTGAAACCGTTCAAGGGAAAGGGAAAGGAACCGATACTGGCCATGGCGGCGGAGGCATTAGAGGCATCCCCGGTCCTTGGCAAGTGTTGGGTTGAAAAAAATCACGTCAGTGCATGGACGTGGGGATCGTCGAGGATCAGAGAGTCCGTGGTCACCACAGTCATGCACTACACCCTTGCGCTGGCGATGAGCAGGCGGTCTACCGGGTCACGATGGATGACCTCAAAGCACCACCACCTGGTCCGCGTAGGTGCCGGGAGGGATGAGTTTGGGCTGTGGGGCCGGGTTTTCAAACGCCACGTTCCCAAGGACCCGCACTCCTGGGGCAAAGCGCAGTGGTCCACTGAGAGTGAGTGACTTGCAATCGATCAGGCTCGGCACACCTAGGGATTGCAGGGAATCCACCAGCTTGTATTCGTCGGAAAGGCAGATGACGGGGGGCTCGCCTTGGCGTGAGCGATGCAAGCGAACCTGGCCGTTTGCGAGGATTTCGTAGGCATCCGACCTGAGGGCTAACAGATCGCCTGTGGACTTGACCGGCGCAAAACGGCTGCGTGGCACCTCGATGGCCACCGATCCTGCGAAACACTCGATGGCCGCCCCCATGGCGCTCTCCAACTGGATGACCGCCGCGGATTTTTTATCACGGGGATCCACGGTTTTGTTGTTGCGGATCATCGGCAGGGGGAGCACGCTGGCATCTGCGGCGAGTTGCGCTTTGAGCAGATCCAGTCGCAGCCACAGGCTGTTGGTGTTGAAATACTGATGGCGCTCGATGTCCTGGAATGCCTCGAGATCAGACTCCGGGCACTGGGCCACCTCGCGCAGCAGCAGTCGTCCATCGGTCTTGCGTCGTGCAAGATGGCCACCCTTGCGGTCTGCCGCGGTGCGGCGCGTGACTTCCATCAGAAATGGCGCGCCTGAATCCGCGAAGTGCTGCAGGATCACCGGGTCGAGAATGGCACCCAGGTTGTCGGAATTGGAAACAAAAGCGTAGATCACCCCCTCATCTAACAACCGATCGAGCCAGCCACTGCCGACCAGCGCGGGAAAAAGATCGCCGTGGCCCGGGGGACACCATTCCAATTCGGGATCCGTCGGCCAGACGACCGGCTCCATCGTGGCTGCATCGATCTTGGGAATCTGGTTTTGCATCAACTCGACTTCGGACGCCTCGGCCAGGCCGGCAGACCGATCCTTGCGCAAGTGCGCAAGCGTGTCCCCGCTGGTGCTGAAACTGTTCATCAACAACAAGCGGACCGGTGTGCCGCAGCGTTGGCGGAGGTCGAGGATCTGCCGCACGATCAGATCGAGAAAGGTCACGCCCTCGCGCACATCTAACAGACTCTTGGGGCCCTGCAAGCCCATGCTGGTGCCAAGGCCGCCATTGAGTTTGATGATCACCGCCTGCGAGAGTAGGGAGGCGTCCGCCGGAACCCCGCTGGCGATGCCTTCCAGCGACGCGAGATTATCCGCTGGCCTGATGCTGTCTTCGGCAATCAATCCGGATTCATTGCGCAAGAGCGCCTCGTAATTCCGGCGGAAGGCGCGGATCGCCGCATCGCCCATCCCGGCGGCGGTCATTTTTTGTTCGAATGCGGTAAAATTTCCCATAGCGTGAATCGGTTGGCAGCACAAAATTGCCCGGTGATCCGCGCCCGGTCACGCGGAAAACCCGCATCTGCAACGATTCATTCCCCAGGTTGTGTGATCTTTCGTTTCTCACTCTATGGCTTTCTCAAGAACCTTCGGTTTTTCGAGGCCTTCCTGATTCTCGCCCTGCGCGAGCGTGGGATGGATTTTCTCGGCATCGGCGGGCTGATCGCCGTGCGCGAAATCGCCAGCAACCTCTGCCAGATCCCGTCCGGCGCATTGGCTGACGCCATGGGGCGACGCCGATGCATGGTGGTTAGCATGGCAGCCTATCTTGTCTCCTACCTGGCGCTCGGCATGGCGTCGAACACCTGGCTGTTAGTCATGGCGATGGTGATGTATGGCACTGCGGATTCCTTCCGGGACGGCACCCACAAGGCGCTGATCTACTCGTGGCTGCGCCAGCAGGGCCGGGAAAACGAACGCACCATGGTCTATGGCTACACCCGCTCGTGGTCGAAGATGGGCTCGGCCCTGTCATCATTGATCGCCGCCGCACTGGTCCTGCTGGCGGGAAATTTCTCGACCATTTTTCTGTTCAGCGCGATTCCCGCCGCGCTCAATCTCATCAACCTTGCCACCTACCCCGCCGATCTGGACGATGAAACCCGCCACAGCGGCGGACTGCGCCATGCCTGGCAAACGTTGTTAGACGCTTTTCGTGAGGTCGCCGGGAAATCATCCATGCGCCGCCTGGTGGCGGACAGCGTGGCCGTCGAGGGCAGTTACACCGTGGTGAAGGACTATCTGCAGGTGGTCATCCAGACCCTGGCGGTGGCCATGCCGCTGCACCTTGCGATGAATGGCGACCAACGGACTGCGGTGTTCGGGGGCGTCGCCTATGCGGTGCTGCATGGCTTGTCCAGCCGCGCATCCCGCGAAGCACATCGTTTCGAAAGATTCTGCGGTGGCACCGAGCCGGCCGTGGACCGCATCTATCAACTCTCCGCTCTCGCCATGGTCCTGCTGGCGGTTTTTCTAACATGTGGATTCGGCTGGCTGGCGGCCACGATGCTCATCATGCTGGGCGTCCTGCAGAATGCCTGGCGTCCCATTCATATCGGTCGCTTCGACCGCGATGGCGAGGAAAAGCGCGCCGCCACCCTGCTCAGCATCGAGTCTCAGGCCAGCACGCTGGCCGCAGCCATCTGGGCACCTCTGATCGGCGGGCTGATCGACCACCTCAAGGCCGGTGCCGCCATCACTCCGCTCACCGCACTCTGGCCTATAGCCCTCGCCGGCGCCCCACTTCTGTTAGGGTCGTTCCGGAAGATCCTGCGCCCGGCGGCAGGGTGATCCGATCATGCCCCCAGTTGTCCTTTCATAATATGACAGAGTAACAGTTCTTTAATCAACTTCCAGTACCACAAAGACTTCCTCACCCAGCATGTCGATGATCTTCACACCCACCGTGGATTTCCCTTTCGGTGCGGGTAGCGTGTAGCTGCCGTTGACGAGGTCGGTTTTCTTTTCCGGGAGGTCGGTGAGGGTGATGTTAAAAACCTGGCCGTTGTAAGCAGAATCGATCATGACGCAATCGACCATGAAGCGCCAATCGGTGACCTGTGCTTTGAAAAGGCGGCTGTCCTGAGTGTCGAGGCGCTCGATGATGGTGGGGCTGGTGAAATCCTCGATGGTGACGTGCAGTTCGTCTTTCTTGCGCTTCACGCTGACCTTGGCGCTGGCGGGCGTGTGGGTCATGAACTTGCCGTACTTCGGATCGGTGCGGAGTTCGATGATTTCGATCTTGTTGGGCACGTCGCCGCGCTTGCGGAGGCGGCCCCATTCGGTGAGCCATGTTTCGCAGGCGAGTTCCTTGCCGAGGCAGACGAGCAGGATGTCACGCTCCTCATTGGCGCGGGCGGCGAGTTCTCCCTTGAGTTGCTCCAGATCGGTGGGACTGAGCGGGTGGTTGAAAGGAATGATTTTGACGAGTCGTTTGCCTTGGACGCCGTCGAAATACGCGTCCGTCTTGGTGCGGGCGACGCCGATGTGCTCGCAGGCCAGCGCCACGGCCTCGTTGTGCTGGATGGCGAGATCGTAATCGTTCACGCGGTGGACGCGGAATGACAGTGCGGCGGGTGCGAGGGACTCCGTCGCCTCACCGCCGAACAAATCGCCCTTGGCCTTTTCCGCTGCATTATTTTGCTCCGCAAGTTGATCGCGAATGATTCCTTGCAGACGCTTGCTGGTGGTTTGGATTGCACCCTTGTTGATGTCGCAGGCGATCCAACGGCGCCCGAGTTTCTGCGCAACAGCGGCGGTCGTGCCGGAACCATTGAAGCAATCAAGAACTAGACCTCCTGGACGTGTCGAAGCAGATATCAACTTTTCAAGGAGTTCTCCGGGCTTCTGTGTAGGATAATCCGTTCGGGCTTTCGAAGACTGATTTTCGATATCGATAAAAAAGTGATCGCTTGCGGATTTGCCTTCTCGAAGATAATCGCGAACAACCCACTCAGGGTTCGTTTTCTCATAATTTGGATCAACGTCTTTGGCGCTTCGTATTGGACTTCCTTTTACATTTCGCCCACTCAATCGATACATCTCACCATTTTCGTCAGTCAGGCGATACTTGGCTATAGTATTTTCTGACAATGGTTCGAGGACCAACGGATCATCCCAGTTGAAGACCGGATTATCCTGTTTTTTGTAGTATAGGATCGTGTGATGTGTTCGCTTCCAATTAGATTTGGTCGCGCTGCGGGTAGAAAACATCCAGCAAAGCTCTGCAAGCTGAGAATCGGAGCCAAAAACTTCATCTAAAAGACAGCGAAGGTGATGAACTTTTCGATAATCGCAATGAAGATAAATTCCACCAGAGTCAGACAACAATTCTTTCATGAGAATCAACCGCTCATACATGAACTGGAGGTAACTATCGTTCGCCCAAATGTCAGAATATTGAACCTGCTCCCCGATGCTTTGCCCTTCGCCTTCCAACTCTCGGTCTTTCAGAGCGCTTTTGCCACGCAGCGTCACCTTGCGGACATAGTCGGCGGCGGAGTCAAAGGGAGGGTCGATATATATGAGATCGACTTTACCGCGGTAGCCATTAGCGAGCAGGTGAGCGAGAACTTCTTTGTTGTCGCCATAATAGAGATTCCCTGTTCCCTGTTCCCTGTTCCCTGTTCCCTGTTCCCTGTTCCCTGTTCGCCGGCGGGATCAAAGGTTTCCACGAGTTGCGCGGGGAACGCGGTGACGCGGGAGAGCGGTTTTTTTCCAACCCATTGCAGCATCGGCCGTCCCTTGGCGGCGCCAAGTTTCACCTCGGTGGGTTTGGGTGCGGGCGATTCGGCCGGAGTTTCTGCGGCAGACTTGGCGGCCTTGGCGGCGGGTTTCTTTTTGGCGGGCATGAGAATGGGATCAACTGGGGAGCCAGAGGCGGGAGAAGGATGCGGCATCGCGCTCGCTCCAGCGATAGACGGCCGAGCTGTAACCGCGGAGGATGGAGACGGTTTGCTCGCTGACTCGGCGTTGCTCTTCGTCGTCGTCGGTTTCCAGTGGATCAGGGGAGCGGACGTCGTTGAGGATGACGACGCGCTCGGCATCGGGCCTGGCATCGCGGAGTTCCATCCAACTGAAGGAGATGATCTTGGCGGTCTGGGGTGTTGGCGCGCCGATGAGCTTGATGAGGCGCTCTTTCCGCTTGGGCAGGGGAATCACGAAATCCATCTGGTGCTCCACGGTGCGCCCTGGGATACTGACATTTGACGTGTAAAGCACGTTGTGCTGGTCCAGGAACTCGGCGACGAGTTCGAAGAAATCCACCCAGCGATGCGAGACGGAGCTCATCCAGAGGTCATTGAGCCGGAGGATGGAAGTGATGAGGAAATGGAGACGCTGGGCGAGATTGGCGTGGGTGGCGGTGATTTCCAGGCGGCTATTCTGAAAGCGCACGCCGCAACCGGCGACGGCGCGCTGGATCAGGGTTTGCTTGCGGTCGGAGTCTTCGATTTTCACACCCAAATCACTGAGGTTGTCGAAGGTGTTGCCGTCGTCATGCAGGAGGAATTCCCCGCCGGAAAGTTCCAGAAAAACACGAATGCCATCGTTGAATGGATCCAGGAAAGGCGTGCTGAGTATCTGCGTGCCGCCTTGTTCGCGGGAGCTGATACGCTCGCGCAGCCAAGCGGAGTATTCACGGGCTAGATCGGGTGTGGCGAGGGAGACCATGTTAAATCAAATCGAGTGTGTGACCAGCCGGAAATTTCGTCCGGATGATCGAGAGGAAGCGCTCAAACGTTTGGAGTGGCTTGTCGGCATCATACCAATCCACAGGTTCGGCAAAAGCCAATTCGTAACCCTCGCGGTAAATGTGAAGGTGCGGTTGGTTGCTCAGTTCGGTGCCGTCGGGGTTGGTGTGGTAGGGTGCGGCGTCTAGGCGGACGAGCCCGATATTCCGGTCGCGGGTGCGAAGATGGAGCCGGATTTCGAACGGGCCTCGTTTCATGTTCAGGACAAATTGGAGCTTTTGATCCTCGACCGCCACGATCAATTCCTCCTGCCGCAGGTTGCTTTGCCAAACGAGCACGTCCTTGCGTGCGGCCTCCTTCATGGCGTCGATCAAACGATCCGCTTGGGCTTGAGTGAGCATGGGGGTCAGGAAATGAAGGCTTGGGCTTTGTCGGTGGCACCGGGGCCCGGGTTTGATCCGGCGAAAACAAGTTCGTATTTCAGACGATCCGGGTTCAGGCCGGTCCAGCGCTTGAGGGCGACGGCTTTGGTGCCTTCGTGGGTGATAGGTGCCTGATTGGCATCGTCGCGTCTCAGGTCTTCGAGGATTCCGGCTTCATGTTGCTCGCTCTTGATCTCGATGATGAGGCAGCGGCCGTCCTTGCGTCGCAGAATGAAGTCCGGCGTGTAGGAACGCCACTTGCCGTCGGCGTCCTTGTATTCGATGGCGAAGTCGGTCTTGGAGGAACTAGTGAGTGCGCCGGTGAAATAGAGATCCTCGACATCCGCGGGTTTGATTCCGAGTTGGTGGAGGAGTGTGGTGAAGAAATCGGCTTCCGGCTGGGAATCGAAGTTGTAGGGATGGTAGTGGAAACCGAAGTTGTTAGAGTTGGTGTATTTCTCCCACGAGAGCAGCAGGTGGGACTTGGTGACGGGATAGCTGATCTCGGCGGTGTAGGTTTCGGTGCCCTCGGCGTCGATTTCGCGGGTGAAGCCTTCAGGTTTGACGAGGGCGAGGGCTACGTCGATTTGCTCCTCGATGATGTCATAGGAGCTGGTGGCGGCCTCGACTTGCGCGGCGAGCGCGGGGAGATGATTTTCCGGCAAGTCGCCATCCGGATAGAGAGCAGTGAGTTGGGATTTGATGACCCAGAAGTCGGCACGATAGACGGCGGCGAGTTTGGTGGAGGCGGTGTAAAGATCGACGGTTTCCGCCGCGGTAGTGATTTCCTCAGTGGGGGCGCTGGCGGTGAGGATTTCCCCACGGGATGAAGAAGCAGAGAGATCGAACGACTGGCGGATGAGCGAGCCATCTCCGGTGATGTCAGGTACCGTTAGGGCAAGTGGTGCGGGAAGAGTGGTGCTGCGCTGCACGCGGCGAATGGTTTGTTTCACGACCAGCGGCGGTATCTTCACTTTCCGTAAGCGGATGGTGGCGAGTTTGCTGTTGCTGCCCGCAATGTTGAGATCGTTGAGGGATTCGTTGTAGGTTTCCTGGAGTTCCTTATCGAGGGTCTTCCGGTTGTCTTCGGTGAGATAGATGCTAGCAGGATGGATATTGCCCGGAACTTCCCGCAGACAGCGGCAGGCGGCTTGGAGGACGAAGTTGTTACTTGTGCGAAGCTGGCGGGCAAGTGCGGTGGCAAAGAGGCTGGGGCAGTCCCATCCTTCGGTGCCGATATTCACCAGCAGGATGATGCGGTGGCGGGAGTCAGGGTCGTTCAAGCGATCAAAGGCGGCTTTCTCGGCGGCGCTGGATTCATTGGTCATGGAAAGCACGCAATCCGACGGATAGCCGAGAGCCATGAGCTTCTCCTCAATGAGAGGTCGGGCTTCCTTGAGATCGGCAACTTGGGGGAAATAAAGCGCGAGCTTGGCCGGATGGCCGGTGGGCAGGGCGACAGTGCCGTATTTTCCGATGAAATCGGCTAGAACGGCGGCGAGGAAATCGTCGAGGCTCTGATTGTCAAAAGTGTAGGCGTGGATGTTTCCGGCGACGGACTTGAGGATTCCGTCCTTGATGCCTGCTGAGAGGCCATACCAGAAGACCACGTCGAGTAGCGGCTGGCGTTTCAGATAGGGAGTGCCGGTGGTGTTGACGACGGTGATGAGATTGGTCTGGCGGTGGAGGTAGTTGATGGTTTCCCGGACACGCTTGAGGCTCTTTTCCATGCCCGCGCCGTAAGTGTGGTGGGCTTCGTCCGAGAAGACGGCAAGGTGGGGTAGGCTGGCGATGGCTTGGAGCCGGCGGTTGGCAAGGTCGTTGCGGGCTTCGTCGGCTTTGGCTTCGGAGAAGAGTCCTTTGAGCTCGCCTTTGCGGACGGTTTCCTTGGTGATGCGGATCTTCTCCGTATTGGTGACGACGATGTTGAAGGAATCGCCACGGATGACGGGGATGTCCGGATCGCCATCTCGGGTGAAGATGAGTTTCACCGTGGCGGCGAAGGTCTTGAAGTAGTGGGGAGGCAGGATGCGGTCGAAGGGCATGCCGGCGATCTGGCGCAGCGAGCGCATAATCGTGAGACCAGGAGCGAAGACGAGGGCATTCTGAACGAAGGGGCCGTCGGTGTATTCGAGTGCCATTGCGAACTCGGTGGCGATGATGGAACCGATGAGCGCTGTTTTGCCAGCGCCCATGGTGAGGGCGAGAATATAACTCGGGTAATCGAGCGCGACGGTTTCGCGGAGGCTGTCGAGCTTGTGGGTGGCGACAAATTCATCGTCATCGCGAATCATTTCGATTAGACCTTCGAGGGTAATGTCGTCGATGATGTCACGGATGGCGTCGGAAGTCAGACCAAGGGCTTTGCGTAGTTCGGAAGGTTTTGGGTAAACCGATTTATAGAGATCCAGCATCGTCGGCGTCTTCTTAACGAGCCGGAGATACCAGTAGGTCGTGAGAGCATCGATTTGAGCGGAGCGAAGGTAACGGCTCTCGATAGGCGCGCCGGGCTCGGACTGGGTCGTTTGGTGTTCGAGAATTTCCGAAATGACCGGGAACTCTTCGCAGGGATAGTCGGCTTTCTTCCAAGCGGCGACTTCTTCAGCGATGAGAGCATGGAGGTGGGGCACACGGGACGCTAGGATGATTGCAGGATTCTTTCAAGCATATCATCGGTGGATCTGTCCAAGCTGCCCAAGTCCCTTTGGCTTTGCAGAAAAGTGCCGTATCAGGTGGGCGATAGAAACAGCAACGCTATCGTAGTTTTTTACCGCGCCATACCCGCCACCAGGCCAGCACCCCCCTTGCCGACATTGCGGTGCCCGCCAGTGCCACCTTCTTGCCCAGGCCCATCGTGGGGTCGGTCTGCCGCAGGGCGATGGAGTAGTCTGTGGGACTGGCCACCTGGCCGCTGGCGAAGCCCCTTCCTCGTCTCGGTCGCACTCGCCGAGGAAGATGGATCGTGGACCAGAGATCGTGGATTGCAGATGAAAATCCTCTCTTCCTTCGTGATATTTCGTGTCTTTTGTGGTTCCTATTTCCAGAATTCCGTTAGATCAGCAGCGGTGCTGGCCCATCATCCCCCCAGCGCCCTAACGTGAGCGACGGCCGCAGCGGCCAAACCCGCCGGATTGTATCCCCCTTCAAGCACCGAGACGATCCTTCCATCACACCATTTTTCCGCGAGTGCGACGCAGCGTCGGGTCATTTCGGCGAAGGTTTCATCGCCCCACCGCAGGCCGCCCACCGGGTCATCCACGCGGGCATCGAACCCCGCAGAAACTAACAGGAATTCCGGTTGGAATGCGTCGATGGCTGGAGTGATCCGCGCGTCCCACTCGTGCAGGGCCAGCACCCCGTCGGAGTTGGCTGGCAATGGGATGTTGAGGGTGGTTCCCTCTCCTTCACTGCGGCCCCGCTCGCATGCCGGACCGGTGTGTGGATAGATTCCGTTCTCATGCAAAGAGATGTACAACACCGAGGGATCCTCGATGAATATCTCCTCCGTGCCATTGCCATGATGCACGTCCCAATCGATGATCGCCACGCGTTGCAGGCCATGGTGGGACTGGAGGTAACGGGCGGCGATGGCCACGTTGTTGAAGATGCAAAAGCCCATGCCTCGCGCGGAGTTGGCGTGATGGCCGGGCGGACGCACCGCGCAGAATATTGATGACACCTCGCCGCGCATCACCGCATCCACGGCTTCCAGCACCGCTCCGGCAGCCTCCAGCGCCACCTCATAACTTTCCTCGCAGATGGCCGTGTCACCCGTGCGCAGTCGGTCGGCAAAGCCCTCGACATCCCGATAGACGAGATCGTGATAGTAATGTTCGTGCGCCAGCAGGATCTCCGAAACCAAGGCGCGGCGACCGGGCAGCCTCACGATGTCCGGCGGCAGATCCTCCAGCGCCGCCACCAGCGCCCGGTACCGTACGGCCGATTCCGGATGGTGCGGCCCGGTATCGTGACGCTCGTAACATGCATCGTAGTGAACCCCCGCTGATCTATCAGAACTCCTCATCGTTCAACGCGTTGGATGTTTTTCCGCTCCAGAAACCTCCTGCGAGCGCGCAGAATCTGGTCCACCGGCATGGTGAAGGTGCGTTCCTCGTCGATCACCGCCTTCGCCTCGCTGCCGCCCGCCGCAAGGAACAGCCCCGCCATCGCACGGTTCTCCGGCAGCACGTTGGCCCAGAAACTCTCAATCCCGCGGCGTTTGGCGATGGCCGCCATCTCACCTAACAAATAACCTGCCATGCCCGCGTGCCGGGTTGATTCATGCACGACAAACGCAACCTCGGCGCGCTTGCCATCGTCATCCAGATAGTAGCGCCCGACCGCCCTGAGTTCCTGGCGGCCGTGCCGCTCGGCAAAGATCGCCAGGGCGAGGTCCTTGCGCTGGTCCACGGCAACCAGTTTGTAGGCGGATTCGCCGGTCATGCGGTCGCGCTGGTAGCCATAGCGCAGGCGCACCGTTTCCTCGTCGTGCGAATAGAAAAACTCCTGCAGGATGCGCATGTCGCTAGGGTGCAGCGGACGCAGCAGGTAACGCCGGGATTGGAAACGAACCCAGGAACTCTCCACTCCGTCATCGGAAACCTGCGGCTCGGTGGACGGCATGGTGAAAAACTTCGGCAGCCAGCCGCGGGAGCGCGCGCCTTCTAACAAAAATTCGCGATGATCCGGGTGTGCGATCTCCACCAGGCGCGCCACCCGCTCGCGGATGCTGCGGCCATGCAGGCTCGCCACGCCGAACTCGGTCACCACGTGATGCACGTCCCCGCGCCCGGTGCAAACGCCGCTGCCCGCCTCCAGGCCCGCGACAATCCGCGAACGCCCGTCCTCGTCGGACGTCGAGGTCAGCGCGATGATCGGGCACCCGCCCTTGCTGGCACCCGCCCCGCGGATGAAATCCTGCAAGGCACCGATGCCGCCGTAAAACCGGTGACCGCTGGAGTCCCTGACCACTTGACCTGTTAGGTCGATCTCGCGCGCGCCGTTGATGGCCACCATGCGCTTGTTGCGGGCGATGCGCGCCGGATTGTTGACCCAGTCGCTCGGGTGCATCTCGATGTCGGTGTTGCCATCGACGAACTGATAGAGCCTGCGGCCGCCCATCACATGGCTGGCGATGATTTTTCCCGGGTGTTGGTTTTTCATCGAACCATCCACCGCGCCGCAGCGCACGAGATCCATCAAGGCGTTGTTGAACACGCCGGTGTGGATGCCGAGATGAAGGTGATTTTTCAAGGCCCTGGCGACCGCTTCCGGGGAGTTGCCCAAGCCCATTTGGATGGTGGCTCCATCCTCGATGAGTTGCGCCGCATAGAGGCCGATGCGCGCGTGGCGTGCGTCCAGAACCGGCCGAGCCGCCTCCGGCAGGGCCGCCGTGTGATTGAGAAAATAGTCGATTTGCTTCACCGAGATCCGGGTATCTCCGCAGGTGCGGGGCATTTTGGGATTGATCTGGGCAATGACCGTGCGCGCGCAGCGGGCGGCGGATTTAACCACATCCACACTCACGCCGAATGAACACCCGCCGTCCTCATCCGGCGGGCTCACCTGGATCAAGGCCACATCTAACGGAAGCGGGCCATCCTCGAACAACGACGCCACCTCCGACATCGGGCAGGGCGTGTAATCCGCCTGCCCGCGCTCGACCGCCTCGCGCAACGCGGGCGTGAGGAAAAACGAATTGGTCCGCAGCACCTGGTCATAACACGGGTCCGTCCATGGCGTTGCGCCAAGCCCGTGGATGTGGGTCAGTTCCACATCCTTGAATGAATCCGCATATTCCAACATGGACGTCACCAGCGCGAAAGGCACCGAGGCCCCGCCACCGATGAAAACACGGCTGCCCGGCCGGATCAGGCGCGGCCAATCCTGTTTGTCCAAGGGTTTCATCCGCACATGCTGGCAAATCCTCCGCCCCGGTGAAAGCAAAAGAAGTGGGAAGTCGCTCACCTCACGGTGGCGGGTAGGCGTCCTCGCCATGTTCCGCGAGGTCGAGACCTTCGTATTCCTGTTCCTGAGTGACCCGCAGGCCGAGGGTTGCCTTGACCAGCAACGTGATACCCACCGTGGCCAGCGCCGTCCAGACGATGACCACGCCGAGTCCCGTCGCCTGAATGCCAAGTTGGGTGGCGATTCCTTTCACATCACCCAAACCGCCAAGACATTTCTGACCGAAAAACGCCAGCAACAAGGTGCCCATGATGCCGCCCACACCGTGGACCGCAAACACATCAAGAGAATCATCAATTTGTAGTTTCTCGCGGATCAGCTTCACTGAGAAATAACAGATCACCGCGGACAACGAACCGATGAGGATCGCCCCTAACGGGCCGACATCCCCTGATGCCGGCGTGATCGTTGCCAGACCCGCGACCAGACCCGTGACCATGCCAATCAAGCTGACCTTGCGGTTGCGGACCCGCTCTAACAAACTCCAGACCAGCGCCGCCGAACAAGCGGACAGGTGCGTCACCAGCATCGTCATCCCCGCGCCGCCGCCCGCCGTGAGCTGGCTGCCCGCGTTGAAACCGAACCACCCCACCCACAACATCGCCGCGCCCACGAAAACCATGCCCGGATTGTGCGGCACATGCGGATGCTCGGGAAACCCGCGCCGCCTACCTAACAGAATCGCCAGCGCCAGTGCCGTCACCCCGGCCGTGGCATGCACCACGATACCACCCGCCAGATCCTTGATTCCCATGACGCGCAGCCAACCGCTGCCCCCCCAGACCCAGTGCGTCACCGGCGTGTAAACCAACACCAGCCACAACGCGGCCAACATCAACATCGCGCCGAATTTCATGCGCTCGACCACCGCTCCCACATACAGCCCCGGCGTGATGATTGCGAAGGTCATTTGAAACATCACAAACAAGGTCTCCGGCAGCTTGGTCCCAGGCGCGAGGCTGTCCACCGTGATACCCTTCAGAAAGGCCGCATCCAGATTGCCGATCCAGCCGCACCCACCCTTGAAGGCCAGACTGTAGAGCCCCGCAACCCACATCAATGATGCCATGCAGGCGATGCCCGCGCATTGCGCCATCACCGATAGCAGGTTCCTCGACCGCACCAAACCCCCGTAAAACAACGCCAACCCTGGCATCGTCATGAACAACACCAGCACCGTAGCCGTCAGCATCCACGCCGTATGCCCGGAATCCACCACGGGAACCGCCTCCTGTGCCTGACTCATCATGCTTCCCAAGGCGGTGAATCCCGCCACCCAATGACTGATTTTCAACAACTTGCGTGTCAACATGCGCTCGTATGAAGCAGTTTCCATTCCATTTGTTGAGTAAAATTATATCCTGCTAGATTGTTAGATATTACCGCAGGGCAAAGGCCGCTGCGCTGGGTGTGGATTGAAGATTAAGTTCCGGTAGCGACGAACCCCTGTGAGGCGCGCAAACTAACCACTGAAACACTGAGCACCGCTGAGAGAACTGATTTTTCCGGATTCTCAGTGGAATCAGTGGCGCTCAGTGCCTTTGCCTCATTATTCAGGAGAGTGTGCTCGGCTATTTGCCGTTGGCCATCTCCGCTGCGCTACGGTTCCGCTTCGCTCCGGTTGTGGTAAAACGGCCCGATTTCACGGAAGGACGCCCATTGACTGTCAAAGTCTTACAAATGACATACTCAGGCCGGTGAAGGCATCGATGCGCATGGCGGAAGCCCGCAGGCGCGTGATCCGGAGCCACCCACGCGGGTACTACTTCGCGTCCATGCGATAGAGATGCACCGCATAGGGCTCGAACGTGTCGGAAAAACGCCCGTCGCCTGAAGGGGTCAAGGATCGCTTTTCATCGATCACCTCAACGGATTGATGAGCGGCAAGACCCGGAACATGGAACGTTGCCGTGGTGGTGGTGCCGCGCATGCCCGCTGCAAAGAGATAGATCTTGCCCTCGTGCCTTTTCATCATCACGTCCACGGGAGCCTGTGGATCGGACGACTCCACGGTGGCGGAGCCCCGCAGCGTCGGTTGATTCAGCACCGGCGCCAGGCGCGTGACTTGTCGGTTCAAGGTTCTAACAGCATTCAGCATTTCGGGATCTGCCAGCAGCGCGGCCTCGTTGAAAACGGGCTTCCATTCATGGACGAAATAGATCAGTCCCATGGACCCGTGAACCAGCGACATCCACACCTCCGAGCGGACTTGTGACGGCGTGGCCTTGGACTTTTTATGTTTGATGCGGGTGCATTCGATGCAGTTCCAAACCACCTTTTTGTCACCAGCCCATGCCACCAGGCGCTCGACGCCCTGTCCGACATACCAGAGTTTTCCGGCCACCTCGGGATGATCGTGCACCACCGGATAGATATCAAACGACACGATGTCCCCGCCCCGCACGTAGCGCGGGTAGTCCTCGGGATGGTTGGTCCGCACCCCACGACCGTGGTATTGATCCCAAGCCACACCCTGCCCCAGGTTCAACAGGACGGGCCGTGTGGGGTCTTTGGTACGGATGGATTCGTAACCCCGCACAATGACATCGGGCTGGATCGGCGGGCCATGACCAAAGCCCAGTCCCGACGGCTGGGCATTGTCGGGTTCGTCCCCATGCATCCAACCGATGATGGTGGATTCCGTTAGATTCCGCAAGGCCACCTCATTCTGTTCACAGATGAGTTTCATGCCAGCTGCCTTCAGGTCCGCCAGATGTGCGTCGGTCGGCCCCTTCCACAAGCCCACATAGGTATTGATCCCCGCATCGGCATAGCGTTTGGCATTGGCCGGACTCTGCAACCACACCGCAATGGGAAAAAACGCAGGATCGGTCGGAGGCCCGTGGTTCCAAGCCGCGTAGGGCGAGACCGCATCAGCACCCGTCACCACCGTGGAAGCGGCCGCCCAGGCCAGGAAAAGTCCCATCCATCGATATCGGTGGTATTGCATGTTCGTGATCACACCCCATTGCAGCCATGGAAGCAAGACAGCAATTCCACCGGTGATGCCGGGCGCTGGACCAGGGAGAAAGCCAACCACAGCCGGTGCGCAGCGGAGCCAACGGCAAATGAACAAGATGAACGCAGATGAGGTGGATTACCCTGAATTCCGAGATGAAAACCACGAAAGGTGCGAAACTTTACGGAAAATCAGAGAGTTGCGACATTGCATCACCGCATCCTCAAGGTGAGAGGAACCAAGCCCCAATCCATTGGACTTTCGTGCCTTTTTGTGGTTTTCGTGGTTTCAGTTTTTCTATGGAGGATTATCCCGGCCCGACTCATCGCGATCAGTTTCAATTTCATCTCTATCTGCGTCAATCCTGTTCATCTGCGGTTGAATTGCTTCTGAAGCGGGCAGGATGCCCGCGCACCCCTGGTTCGCGGGTTGACGTGGATGGGGGCCGCCTCCATGCTTTGCGCATGTGTTTTTACCCCAAACCACTGAAGTGGGCGCGTGGAGTGTTCCCGCTGCTTGCGATGGCCGCAGTGGTGCCGCTTGCGCATGCCGAGGTGACGCGGCAGTCGCTGCGCAACGCGGGCGATTATTCGGCCAGCCGCCGCGGCTCCTCGTTGCTGGTCACCCAGGGTGGCAGAATATTGTTAGAAGAATATCCGAACGGCGGCAACCCGCGCGCGACCCATCCGATCTACAGCGGCACCAAAACCTTTTTCACCCTGGCGGCACTGGTGGCGGAACAGGAAGGCCTGCTGCGCCTGGATGAAGCCGCCTCCGACACCCTCGGCGAATGGCGCGGCACCTCACGCGCCAGAATCACCCTGCGCGAACTGATGAATTTCAGCGACGGTCTCGATCCGGCGTTCCGCCTGCATTCCAATTCCGTAGCCGACCGCAACGCCTTGGCGCTGCGCACGCCCATGGTGGCACCGAGAGGCGCGGCCTTCACCTACGGTCCCAGTCACGGGCAGGTCTTGTGCGAGGTGCTGCGCCGCAAGCTCGCCCCGCGCGGCCTCTCACCCTATGACTATGTGCGCCGAAAGGTGTTAGATCCGCTGGGCATCGGCGATGTGGAATACCGCTCGGACGCACAGGGCATGCCCTTGGTGGCCAGCGGGTTCCGGCTCACCGCGCGGCAGTGGTCGAAGTTCGGCCTCATGTTGTTAGAGCGCGGGACCTATGGCCGGCGCACCATCGTGGGGCAGCAGGCCTTCGCCCAATGTTTCGAGTCCACGCGCGTCAATCCGATGTTCGGCCTCGGCTTCTGGCTGAACCGCGGGGCCGGAAAAGGCGGAGCCCGCGAGACCGATATTGAGAGTTTGTTAGAGAAAAAGTGGCAGGATCAGGACTGGCACCGGCGCTGCATCTGCCGCAGCGCCCCGGCGGATCTCTATGCCGCCGTGGGTTCGGGCTACCAGCGCCTGTTCGTGATCCCCTCGCTCGGCCTCGTCATCGTGCGCCAGGGTGACAACGCGAAATTCTCCGACGCGGAATTCCTGCGCAGGGTCCTGGGGAGGTGAGGATTATCAAGGCTGCGGCATGGGCACCCCCTGCTGCACCGGCAGGGCGCGCAGGGGTTGTTTTTCATCCCCCGGCGAGACGGGCAGCGCGTGCGGCACTTCCTCGGGTGCTGCGCCCGGCGGCTTGCGGGTGGCCACCATCAGGGTGGACTCGCCCGCGCGGTGGCGGTAGCCAATCCCGAAATCCAGTGGCTCGGGATTGCCCGTCCGGTAGATCTCGGCGAGCATTTTCTGATAGCAATCCTTGAACAGCGGGATCGGTCCCGGATAATGGCCGAAGACACGCAGTTGCCAGGCATCGGGCGTGAAGAACGAACATGGAATGCCCGAGTCGTCCTGGATCACGATCTTCGCATTATCTAACAGAAATGCGCGGACTTCGGAGAAATAACTCTCGTGCATGAGATAGGACGCGGATTTCACACAACTGTTGCCCGGGGCCAGGGTCTTGCAGAATTTCATGAATCCGCTCTGTTTGAGGCCGGAGTCCGAGATATCGGTGCTGAAATAATACAGGGTGCGCGGAGTGTTGGAGCCCTCCGAGAGGAAACGGATCCGGACGCCAGGGACGGGGGCTTTGGAGCTGCGCAAAGTCTCCTCCTGCCGGGGTGTGATCACACCCTGCTCATCCAGGCTCACGTAACCCGCGTCGATGAGGGTTTTCCCGGAACGGGCCATGAACAGATATAAGACCGGCAGCGTGCCCCGCAGGGTGTGGTTCTGGAGGTCGTTCTTCATGCTTTTGGTGATGAAGAAGCTGAAGTTCATCACCGAGTTGATAGATTCCTGCAAGGCCTGCAACTCGCCGCCCAGCGCTTGCAGGGACAATTTTGATAGATCCGGCAGCGGGCCGGTCGGCTCCATGCCGCACATCACATAGGTGTCGGCCTGGGGAAAGAAGGTGTCGGCATAGAGAAAATCCGGTCCGCTGAACATATAGAACGCGGTGTCCTTGGATGCGAAGGCATCCGGCACCTGGGTCTTGGCCCACAAGTGCACTTTCGAGAGTTGGTTCTTTTCCAGACGTGCCCATGCGGTGTCGAAGTATTTGGCGTGCTGTTGCCATGAACTCTGCTGAGACAGCTCGGCCATGGCCGGATCACTGAGCGGCGGCAAACCGGCCAGCAGGCGGGCGGTATCGTTGATCGTGTTGACCGGGCTGGCTACGGGCGGGGTGTAGGAATCCGCCGCCGGCAGAAGTGAGGCCACCAGGCAGGCGGCTCCGGCCAATGCGATGAATTTGTTAGTCCGGCTCATTTATTGTAGGGGTTGGCGACGACGTTGCCGCAAATTTCGTGGAAATCAAGTAGAGGATGAGTCCGACCACCGCGGTGGCCACTCCGATCAACGATTCCCGTAGTTTGGAATCCAGAAGGTGGCACAACATCCAGGCAGTCACGGCAAGAAACACCAGCGGGGTGACCGGATAACCCCAGGCTCGGTAAGGACGCGCCAGATCCGGATGCGTGCGGCGTAGCACGATCACCCCGAATACCGTCAGAAACGAACACAACAACAACACGAAGGTTGAACAGGTCAGAACCTGGTCGAAACTCGACGTCAGCAAAAACAGGTTGACCAAAGCGAACTGGGCCAGCGTCGCGCGCACCGGAGTGCCGTGAGGGTTTTTGCCGGCAAGCCAGCGCAAGCCCCGCAGGTCCTCACCCATCACCACCATCACCCGCGGGCCGATCCACATCATCGCGCTGATAGTCGATACCAGCCCGAGGCAGATCAATCCCGCCATGGTCCGTGTCCCCGCCGCGCCGAACAGATACGGTCCGGCTGTTAGAGCAACCTCCACCTTGCCGTCCATTTCCGCCATTGGCGTGCTGCGCAGGAACGCCGCGTTGACCGCCAGATACAAGCCGGTCACCAACAAGGTTCCAATGCCCACTGAAAACAAAATCATGCGTGAGGGCTTGCGGATTTCACCGGCAATGTAGATCGAGGCGTTCCACCCCGAATAGGCGAACATGACATAAACCAAGCTGATGGCAAACGGCGCGCTCGCGATCAAGGATGCGTCACCCGGACGTGGCAGGAATGACACCGGCTGCGAGTGCCCGGCGAAACATCCCGCCACAATCACCCCGAGGATGGACACCACCTTGAGCACGGTGGTCCCGTTTTGAAACCCGCTGCCCAGTTTGGCATCGCCTAACAACAATGGGGTCGCCAACCACACCACCGCCACCGAGGCATGCTCGGGCGCAACCCCAGGGAACACGCCAGTGAGGTATTTCCCGAATGCCATCGCCGCCAAGGCCACCGGTGCCGCGAAACCCGCAGTGGCCGAAATCCACCCGGCCATGAATCCTAGCGACGGGTGATAGATTCTGCTCAGAAAATGGTACTCCCCGCCTGAACGCGGCAGAGCGGTGGCAAGCTCCGCATAACACAAGGCGCCGCACATCGCGCAGATCCCGCCGACCAGCCATAACATCAGGATTGCAAAGCCGCTGGGCAGCCCACCCACCTGGAAGCCGAGGCTGGTGAAAATGCCTGTGCCGATCATGTTGGCAACCACGATCGAGGTCGCTGTCAGTCCGGAAATGCGCGGGGCGGGTGATGGGCTCATGATGGCGGTGCGGGCAGTCGTTCGGCGGCGCGGAGCATGGACCATGCCAAAGGATTCGTCCATGCCCAACTACGAATGCGGAGCGCAAGAGTGTGTCACCCAAGGTGCCTATGGGCGGCGAAAAAAGGCTCGCGAATCCGGCGGGCACGGCTCATACCACGCCTTGAGACGCGCCCGCGCCAGCCAGCCATTTTCGCCACCCGCCCATGCATCCGCCCACAACTGCCAGAGGATTCCACGCATTCCTGCAGAAGTTTCTCTGCCTGCGCACGGCACCGCGCGAGTTGTGGATCATATACATCGCCTACATCCTGGAAAACCTCGCCTACAAGACCGGGTCCGCCAGCGTGCTCACGCTCTGGCTGTCGTCGGACCTCGGATTCAACGACGTGAAGGCGGGCGCAATGGTGGTCGGCTGGTCCTCCATCATGACGTTGATCACGGTGTTCGTGGGTTCCCTGACCGACGCGATGGGCATCCGCCGGACGTTTCTGATAGGGTTTGTCATCTGTTTGTTTTCACGGATCGTGATGACCGCCAGCGTGAGCCGCTGGATCGCGCTGCCGGGCGGGCTCTATCTGCAGGCCATCGGTCTGGCGCTGATGGTTCCGGTGATGATCGCGGCGGTGAAGCGCTACACCAACGCGGCGCAGAGGACTGTGGCCTTCTCGTTGTATTACGCGCTCATGAACCTCGGCTTCGCTGGCGGGGATTGGATTCTGGACCGGGTGCGCTCCACCCCGCCCAAGGGACTCGGGGAACATGGCTCATGGGTCATGCCGTGGCTGGGCATGGAACTGAGCACCTACCGGGTTCTAATTCTGTTAGGTGTGGTATTCACCATACCCGGGCTGCTGCTGGTGTGGGGCATGGTGCGTGACGGCGTGGAGATGACCGAGGACGGGGTGAAAATCACGCCGAGGGAAACCGTGGACACGCGAGGGAAAAACTGGCTGGCCGTGCTGGTTGAAAACGCCAGAACCACCGCAATCAAAACCGCCCAAATCTTCTCCGGCCTGTGGGGGCAGCCGGCGTTCTATCGATTCCTGCTGTTCATGACCCTGGTGGTGGGGGTGAAGATGATTTTCTTCCATCTCAACTACACCTTCCCGAAATACGCCATCCGCGAGCTGGGCGACGGTGCGCCGTTCGCCAAGCTAACAGGCATGCTCAACTCGCTGCTGATCCTGGTGCTGGTGCCGATATGCGGGGTTCTAACACAAAAAGTCACGGCATACCGGATGGTGACCATCGGCAGTTTCATTTCCGCGTTGTCGGTATTCTTCATCGCGTTGCCACCGGAGTGGTTCAAGCCGCTGGCCGACGGTTGGATGGGGCACACCATCGCGCACCTGTGGCTCGGAGTGGACGGCACGGTGGTCAATCCGCTCTATGTCTCGGTGTTTCTGTTCGTGGTGTTTCTATCCATCGGCGAGGCGCTGTGGTCGCCGCGGCTGTATGAATATTCGGCGGCGATCGCGCCGCGCGGCCAGGAGGCGTCCTACATGGCGCTCTCGCTGCTGCCGTTTTTCGGCGCGAAGTTGTTAGTTGGCGGCATATCCGGACCGCTGCTCACGCATTTCTGTCCGGCGGAGGGGCCGCGCAATTCCGGCATGATGTGGTTGATCATCGGTGGCATCGCGCTGCTCACCCCGATCGGAGCCTATCTGTTCCGCAAGAGCATCCAGGTCCACGAGGAAGGGCGGGAGGACTGAGAACACCAGGTGCTAGTTGCCCGCGTTTTCACGTGCGAGGAATTCGGCTTCCTCCTCGTGGGAGTGGATTTGCAGGTTGACCTGCACGCCCTCTTTTTCGGCGGCGATTTTGAGCACGTTGCGGATGGCGGAGGCGGTGAAACCATTGCGTCCGATGAGCACGGCGACATCGGCTTGGGCGAGGACCAGCTTGAAACGCACCTTTTTGGGGGCGAGTTCAGCCACTTTCAACTGCGCCTGCGAGGGGTCGTCGATCAACTTGACGGCGACATACTGGAGAAAGTTCCTCAATCGTTCGGTGGCGGGTTCCATAAGGAAATGATGGATGAGGATCGGCGCAGAGGCAAGCGCGAGGTTTGCCGCGCCAATTGCTTTTCGCTTTGCGTTTTTAACAAGGCGTTGCAGCTTTCCAGCCCATGGCGGGCTGTGAACATTGTGGCACCGAATTTTCCGCGAAATCCGCGCAAGATCGCTATTGTTGTCGCGGCTGCGAGTATGTGTCCGAGTTGATTTCCGAGCAGGGATTCGGCCAGTTTTACGACTTGAAACAAGGGCTCACGGTGACCCCCGTGCGCAGCAGGCCATTTGAGGAGCACGATTTTTCGTGGCTCGGTCCGAAGGTGACAGACGCCGAAAACAAGGCGCAGGCCCGTGGCACGGAAGCCTGGATGGAACTCGGTTTGGAGGGGATTTCCTGTGTCGGCTGCGTGTGGTTGGTGGCAAAATTGTTCGCGCGCCACCCGGGAAGCATCCGGGCGGCGGCCAATCCATCGAGCGGACGACTGCACCTCGAATGGGTGCCGGAAAAATGCAACCTCGAACCGTTCCTGAGGGAACTCTGCCAGTTCGGATATGTCGCAGGCCCGTCCGGAACGGGCGGCGGTGACCACGAGCGCCGCCGCCTGGCGGCTCGGCTCGGGCTTTGCGGGGCCTTCGCCCTGAATGCGATGGGATTCTCGCTGCCGATCTATCTCGGCATGCCCGCGGATTTCGAGTTCGCAGGGTTGTTCCGCCTGATCGCATTTCTATCAGCCACGATGTCGATGCTGGTGGGCGGCGGGTATTTCATGGATCGCGCGTGGCGGGCTGTTAGAGCCGGCTCACTGCACATCGACCTGCCGATCGCGCTGGGCCTGATCTCGGCCTATATCGGATCGATCAGCGGCTGGGTAATGGCGCGCGAACGTCTGATGTATTTTGATTTTGTCTCGATTTTCGTCTTCCTGATGCTGGCCGGAAGATATCTGCAAACGGCGGCGGTGGATCGCAACCGGC
Organism: uncultured Luteolibacter sp.; assembly: GCA_964458895.1. Lineage (GTDB taxonomy): Bacteria > Verrucomicrobiota > Verrucomicrobiia > Verrucomicrobiales > Akkermansiaceae > Luteolibacter. The sequence goes on from CAYWLC010000011.1 coordinate 27,744, forward strand.
AGCGGATGATGCGGCAACAACCGGTGCCGGATGCCATGCCGCGTGCGGACGACAGCGGGGAAACCGTGGGCCGTGATGACATCGTGCCGGGACTGGCATTCCGACTCGGCCCCGGCCAAGCGCTGCCGGTCAGCGGCGTTCTGATCGATGCTGAGGCGGATTTTTCGCTCGAATGGATCCACGGCGAGGCGGACCCGGTGCGCTTCACTGCGGGATCAAGGCTGCCCGCGGGTGCGGTTTTATTGAGCCGCCTGCCGACTTCGTTGTTAGCCGGAGAAAAATGGGAGGACTCGCTGTTAGCCAAATTGACGGCACCGGCGGGCGGCGACCGCGGTTCGCCGGGGCTCGACAAGCTGTTGCGCGTTTATCTGGGCATTGTGCTGCTGTTAGGTGTCACCGCGCTGGCGGTATGGGGCGCGCACGGCGACTGGCTGACTGGCGCGCAGGCGATGATTTCGGTGTTTGTGGTTTCCTGCCCCTGCGCGTTGGGGGTGGCCATTCCCTTGGCGGACGACATTGCGGCCTCGGCCATGGAACGGCTCGGGGTCTTCGTGCGCACGGCGACGCTGTGGCCACGACTGCAACGCGTGCGGCGGGTGATTTTCGACAAAACCGGCACATTGACGCTTGAACGACCGGTCTTGGAAAACCCGGATGCCGTTGCCGATCTCGACGACAACGCGGCCCTCGCACTGGCCCGCCTGACGCGCGGCTCGCTTCATCCCGTGACCCGGTCGCTACTGGAGGCCCTGGGAAACCGCGGCCAAAAGTTGCTCACCGAGCATGGCTCCAGTGAAACCCGCGAGTTCCCCGGCCTCGGTGTGAGTCTGCAATCTGCAGATGGCCATTGGTCGCTCGGCAAATCCGGTTGGTCAGGCCATGGACCGCATAGCCTTGCGGCTGAAACCTCCGGCAGCGAACTGCGCAAAGACGGCGTGCTGCGGGCAAGCTTCGGTTTCAACGAGTCCCTGCGTCCCGGTGCCCTCGAGGTGGTGCGCAGTCTCGAAAAACGCGGATTGTCTCTGCATATCCTCTCCGGGGATCACCCAACCAAGGTGAAACACATGGCCGACGCCTTGGGCATCAACGCAAATCAAGCCATCGGCGGGCTGTCCCCGGAAGAAAAAGCCGAACGCGTGCAGGCCCTCAACCGCCAGGACACCCTTTATCTCGGCGACGGAGCCAATGATTCCCTGGCCTTCGATGCGGCTTGGGTGACCGGCACGCCGGTGGTGGACCGGAGCCTGTTAGAGTCCAAGGCGGACTTTTATACGCTCGGGTCCGGGTTGGCCTTCCTACCCCGCCTGCTCGACATGGCGGCGGCCCGGAGCCTCGCCGTGAGGGCCACTTTCAGCTTCGCACTGCTTTACAACCTCACCACCGTGGCGTTTTCCATGGCCGGAAAGATGAGCCCGCTATTGGCCGCAATCCTTATGCCCCTAAGTTCAATTGTCTCCATCCTGATCGTCGCGACAATTTCCCGAAGGAAATATCCGAACAAAGGTTGAAATCTTGGCGGAAGCTCATTATTCTGCTCCCGTCTTCCTCACAAGTGATGATTCAAACCGCCATTCAACCCCACCAGGAATTCGAAACCTCACTGCTCTGCCGAATCGCCAATTCGGATCGATACAAGATGTATCAAGAAGCGTTCCGCACCGCGACAGGCTTGCCCTTGCGCATTGTTTCCGCCGATCCAGACGGTTGGTGTCTCGACGATCAGAAGATCAACCGCAGTCCGTTTTGCGAGGCGATCAACCTCTGTCAGGACACCTGTGGAGCTTGTGTCGAAACCAACCGGCGCCTGATGAAGGAAGCTGAATTCTGTGGTCCGAGCACCTGTCACTGTTTTGCCGGGCTTTGCGCCACAGCGGTTCCGGTCAAGCTGGGAGCCTCCGTGATCGCCTATCTGAAAACCGGCCAGGTCTTCAGCACCGTTCCATCCGAAGAGCAATTTGAAAAACTCCTCGGTGCCATTGGTCGCAAGACCTTGGACAAAGCCTCGCGGTCCGGCCTCAGAAAAGCCTATTTCCAAACCCGCTCAGTCGAACCACTGCGCTATCAGAGCATGGTGACCTTGCTGCAAAGCTTCGCCGAACAACTCAGCGAACACGCCGAATCAGTGGCCATCATCGAAGAGGGCAGCGAACCGTCCGCCATCGCCAAGGCCCGCAAATTCATCCACGCCAACCTCGATCAACCGCTGCCGCTAGGTCACGTCGCGCGCGAGGCCGGCCTCAGTGAGTCGCATTTCTGCAGGCTCTTCAAGGATTCCGCGGGGCTGACCCTTACGGATTACGTCAACCGTTGCCGCATTGATTGGGCGAAGCGCGAGTTGCTCAAACCCGAGGCCCGGATCTCCGAAATCGCCTTCCTCATTGGTTACCAATCCCTGTCCCAGTTCAACCGGAGTTTTGCCCGCATCGTGGGACTGTCCCCAACACTCTATCGGAGAGAACGTCTCGAGCGCGCGGCATCCTGATGACCGCCACCCGCCGCACTTTTCATAATTGCTAACCGGTATGGGGACCGTATCCTGAAACTTCGAATCCATGGAAGACCGCTACGAAATCCTGGGAAAGATCGGCCAAGGCGGACTTGGCGCGGTCTATCGGGGCTATGACAAGCGCATGAGCCGCGAGGTGGCCATCAAAAGGATTTCCTCAGTCGGTGAGGACCGCGAGCTCCAGGAGGAATCCACCAAACAACTCATCAAGGAAGCCGGCGCGCTCGCCTCGCTCCAACACCCGAACATCGTCACGGTCTATGACGTCGGTGCGGATGGCGACGGCCCCTACGTGGTCATGGAGTTGATCAATGGCAAGACGCTCGATGAGTTGATCGCACGCGCACCCCTCACCTGGAACGACTTCAAGGAACTGGCGATGCAGACTCAGGAGGCCCTCATCGCCGCCCAGGAACTCAACCTGATCCACAGCGATCTCAAACCCTCCAATCTCATGCTCACCTGGCTTCCTTCGGGAAAATTCCAGGTCAAAATCGTGGACTTCGGCCTGGCAACTCTGGCCCAATCCCAATCCAAACAGGATCTGGAATCAATCGACGTCGTCTTCGGATCAATTTTTTTCATGCCGCCCGAGCAGTTCGAGCGAAAACCCTTAGACGCGCGCTCGGACATGTATTCGATGGGCTGCGTTTACTATCAGGCGCTGACCGGCAATTACCCCTTTGATGGGACAACGGGCAACGAAGTGATGGAAGGGCACCTCCATCACAAGGTCCCCCCGATCAAGGACGTGCGCGGTGGCATCCCGATTTGGGCCTGTGATTGGATCATGTGGCAGATCAATCGTTATCCTCAGGACCGCCCGGAATCCGCACGCGAGGCCTTGTCACTTTTCCTCCAAAATGACCGGATTCCTGACGCCCCCATGAGCACGGGCGTTCCTCCGAAACCCGTCGGTCCGCCGCGCCCGCGCATCCACATTCCGGGATCATCACCCGCACTGCAAGGAGCGCCCGCCACCGCAGGAGTTCCTCCCACCCAATCGCTTGCCAAGGCCAAATTGGTGCAGACCTCTCAGGTCACCACCGTCGGCAACCAGCGCGCGATCACCCAGACCGCTCCACAACCGCTCGCCCCGCCAGAAGGATTCAAACCCAGCGTCCACACCACACCCGAGGAACCTCCCGCACGGAAAACCCAATCCGCCGCGGCAGCACATCCATCGACTGCCAACACCCAAAAGGATCCCTTCCCCGTCCAGGCTCCCAAACCCCCTTTCAAACTCGGCAAGGGTGCCAAAATCGCCATCGCCGTCATCCTGGGCGTTCTGTTAGTCTTCGGAGGCGTCGCGCTCAATCGATCCAACAAGGCCAACCGCGAAACCCGAATCGTGGAAGAACTCATGGAAAAAGCGGAGTCCTCCGCCGACGTGGAAATCAACCGCACCTCCCTTCTCCTGATCCTCAAAGCCACCAGCACCACCGAATCCGACACCACCCTCCAGAAGCTGGGTGCTGCCCTGGCTCAAGCCAAAGCCACCGATGGCACGGATGTGGACACCAGCATCGCCGAGTTCGTCGCAACAAGTCCGAAAATCTCCGCACGCGCCAAGGAAATCCTGATTGGTGAAGTGCTGAGCAAGCGCAACAATCCGGTCATCCTTCCCAAAATGCTGGAATTCGTCCAATCCACCGACGACCCGGAATTGGTGGTGGCCGCCCTCCAGGCCATCCGCCCGATGGTGGGTGATGATTATTTCCCGAAATTCCTGCAACTGATCATGGCAACCAACAATGATCGGATCCGCGACGCCACCGAAAGAATCATCGAACAGATCATGCGCAAAAGCACGAAACTCGACGAGATGTACAAGCAACTCACCAGCGCCCACGAGAGCAATTTCAAACCCGAAATCCAACGCTGCCTGAAACGCCTCTTGAGCCTCGCGGAACAACTCAAGGCCCAGAACAAATGAGCCGCCCGGTTCACCGGGAATAAACCACCACCGGTCCGACACCCGGACCCTGCACGCTACGGAGTTTCTCCACCGCGTTTTTCAGAATCACGGCCGCAGTGTTCACCTCATCCATGGTGTTGAGTCTGGAGAAAGCGAAGCGCAGGCTGCTCTTCGCACGGGACTCGGGGATGCCCATGGCAAGCTGCACATGGGACGGCTTTTGTTTCCCCGTCATGCAGGCGGAGCCCGCAGAACACGCCACTCCAGCCTCATCGAGCAGGATCAACAGCCCCGCCGCATCACAGCGGTCGAATGACAGGTGACTCGTGTTAGGCAAACGCCATGCGACATCACCATTCACCGTGACACCGGAGATGCCGGCCAGCACCAGGGACTCGAAGGTATCCCGCATGGTGGCCAGCGCGGCCCCGCCGTTTTCTGTTAGATAACGCGCGGCACATGCCGCCGCCGCACCCATGCCGACGATCCCCGCGGTGTTTTCCGTGCCGCTGCGGCGTCCGCCCTCCTGTCCTCCGCCGCGCAACAGCGGCTCGAAGCGGAGCCCGCACCGCACATAAAGCGCGCCCACGCCCTTGGGACCGTGGAACTTGTGGGCTGACAGGGAAAGCAGATCCACTTCTAACTCTTTCACCTTCACATGGATCTTGCCCACGGCCTGCACCGCATCCGAGTGGACCGGCAGACCGCGCACACGCGCCAGTTGCGCCACCTCCCGCACGGGTTGTATCACTCCCGTCTCGTTGTTGGCTGACATGATCGAGACAAACGCGGCTCCCTCCAGCGAAGATGTTAGAGCCGCAGGATCCAGGCGCCCGCCCGCATCCACCGCCACCCGCGTGGTCGCACGTTCCAGGTTTTCCACGCAGCGCAGCACCGCGCTGTGCTCGATGGAGGAAACCACCGCCGCCCCGGAGTCTGTTAGACAATCAAGGGAATGCAGTGCGGTGTTCAAACTCTCGGTGCCACCGCCGGTGAACACGATTTCCTCCGGCCCGGCTCCGATGAGTCCCGCCACCTGTTGGCGTGCGTTTTCGATGGCGGCACGCGCCGCTTTGGCCGCCGCATGGGAACCCGATGGATTGGCGTGTCCGTCGCGCAGCCATGGCAGCATCGCATCGAGCACCTCCGGCAGCAGCGGAGTCGTCGCATTGGCGTCCAGATCAATCATGCCGTGAGCATCCTCCACCACCGGCGCTGATTGCAACCGCGGAATCCTCAGATCCATTTGGGAACGAACGTCCAATGGCCGCATCACACGGAACCACCGCCCCCTGGACACTCAGAACTTCCCGGTGGACCGGAAGTCGCTCACGGCTTGCAAGCACCAGCGCCACACGGCATCCGCCGAGGTCGCGGCATAGCGCAGCCAGTCCATGGCGAAACCACGGCTGTCCTGCCATGGAGAATCCGCCGCCACACACAACAAGGCCACCAGCAACAACAGATTGGCCAGATAAATGATGACCAAAGAAAAAAACCGCCCGTGTTCCTTCAAGTCCGGCTGATCGCGCGGCAGCATCCAGATAGTCCACACCATATGAAAAGTCCACGTCAGGCCGATCCACACGTAAAACCCCGGCTCCCACCATGGCCCCAGCACCACAAAGTGCCGGAGCAATCCATAAGAAAGCGCAATGACCACCGACCAGAACGGCACGAAATACGGCGAGAGCGCGATGATCAGATTGGATTTGTTCGTGGTGATATAACCGCCCGTCGTTTTGGCACTGAAATCCGTGACCTTGCCAAAGAACAAAATCACGAACAACGCATGGGTCAGTTCATGCCCTAACACATAAATGTAGAGCAAGGGGACCTGGATACGACGGAAACCAAAACCGAGCAGCATGATCAACACACCACCCGAAAAACATAGGAATTCCTTGGTCTGCCAGAAACCCCGCTCCACCGTGGCGTCCGAAAAACGGGACAGAAATGTCCATGTCGTCACCCAGCAAAACGGCAGCAACACCGCCGCCAACAACCACCTCAACCACAGCTTCGAACCACCCAGCGTGTCGGAATATTCCTCCCCGTGCGATGCCGCAATCGCCGCCCACACCGACTTCATCTCACGCCTGCCACTCGGCCGGTTCGCCTGCTCGTGCGCACGACGACTCGCCTGACTCAGCACTTCCGCAAGGGAAATCCGCGTCCGCCGATGATTGCCCAGCGGCCGCTTTGCGGGGAGTTTTCTGCGTCGCTTCGCCATGGCTCGGTTCAGAGGAGCCGAGACTATTACGGAAATCTTAACGAATCAAGCAGGAACCTTCCAGCCACGAATTTTCCACCGCTCATCAACTTCCACCATTTCAGCATCAGCCCATCCATCCTGATCGAGTCAGCCAACGAAACGGAAACGCATCACCCCATGGCAGGACTCCGGTGTATCCAGATCCAGGCCAGAGACTCCATAAAGAGCGGCAAAAGGAATGAGCTCGCCCGCAGTCCCCGCAAATCCTGACTCTCATTCGTGATATTTCGCGCCATTCGTCATCACACGGACTTGCAACTCACCGGGAAACTGCTAGACACACTCCTGAAACCAAGGTCATGATCCAATCCTTCGCAGACAAGGACACTCAGGAACTATTCCAGCGTGAAACCAATCGGCGCTTCAGCGCGATCGCACGTGTGGCATTGCGAAAACTGATCCAAATGAACCGGGCACGGGTTCTCCTGGATCTTGCCATCCCTCCTGGAAATAGGCTCGAAACCCTGAAGGGAAATCTTGCGGGCTGCCACTCGATCCGGATCAACGACCAGTGGCGAATCGTTTTTGCCTGGACTAAGCATGGCCCGGTTGATGTCAAAATTTGTGATTACCATTGACCCAACCCCTATGACGCTATACGTTATGAGCATGAATCCACCCATCACACCCGGCGAAATCCTGTTAGAGGAATACCTCATTCCTATGGGCATTTCCCAAAACGCCATGGCCCGCGCCATCGGCGTCGCGCCTCGTGCCATCAACGAGATCATCCACGCCCGCCGTTCCATCACGCCCGCCATGTCCATCCGCTTTGGAGTTTTCT
>CAYWLC010000012.1:0-33846 GCA_964458895.1 uncultured Luteolibacter sp.
GCAATGTTCCTGCATGCCGGCGAGTTCGACCACGCGGCGCAACTGCATCTCCCCCCACTGGCCGCGGCCGACGGGTTGGCGCAATGCTCTAACAAGAGAGGCGGTCTCACGCTGCAGGCCGATCTGCCCTTCGCCCAGCGAGCGCACCTGCTCCTTGAGTTCGGCATAGGCTCCCTCGCGGGCTTTTTCAATCTCACCGATGCGGAACTCGAATTTTCCTAACGATTCGGCGACCGGTTTGACGAGCGCCTCGATGGCGGTCCTGCGTTTTTCGATATCGCCCTTGGCTTCTTCGGTCTGGGTGGCCAGCGAGGATTTTGCCAGATGGAGGAATTGTTCGGACGAGGAGCGGAGCGCGTCGGCGGACAGGGCCTTGAAGGTGTCTGATAGACGGGCCTCGGCGTGTTCGAGCAGGGCTTGTTTTTCGGCGGCGGCCCTGAGATCGGAATCGAGGCGGGCGCGGAGTTCGGTGAGTTGGTTGCGGAACGTCTGGGCTTCCTGTTCGTTGCGGTCGGAATCGGAGCTGGCATGGACAAGGCGGGCCTCAAGATCTGCGGCGCGGCGTTCTTCGGCTTTGAGACGCTCGGATACCGCGGAGATTTTCCCTGAAAAAACGAGCTTGGTGATGAGCCATCCCAGCGACAATCCCACAATGGCGGCGAGGATCTGGGGCAGGTAGGGCGAGAGTTCTGATGCGATCATGGCAGTTTTTTACTTGCGGGTGGCGAAAAGCGAGGTTTGTTAACAACACGTCGCTCGGGTGTTGCTTGTAGTGGAATGCCGAGCATAACGCAAACCAAACTCCCCACAAATACCATGGCCTACACACTCCCCGAACTCGGATACGCATACAACGCGCTCGAACCCCACATCGACGCACGCACGATGGAGATCCATCACACCAAACACCATCAGGCATATATCACCAACCTCAACAACGCCCTCGCTGGCAAAGCCGACCTCGAAGCCAAGTCGCTCTGTGAATTGATTGGCGACCTCGCTTCGGTGCCTGCTGACATCCGCGCCGTGGTCCGCAACAACGGCGGCGGCCATGCCAACCACGCGTTTTTCTGGAAGGTCATCGCCCCCGGTGGAGCCAGCACCCCATCAGGAGATCTCGCCGCCGCCATCGACAAGGCCTTCGGCTCGTTCAATGCCTTCAAGGAAGCCTTCGCCAAGGCCGGTGCCACCCGCTTCGGCTCCGGTTGGGCGTGGCTGGTGAAAAAGGACGACGGCTCGCTCGCCGTGTGTTCGACGGCCAACCAGGACTGCCCGTGCATGGGCGAGGCCGTGGCCGGTAGCTCCGGCAAGCCAATCCTCGGTCTCGATGTCTGGGAACACGCGTATTACCTCAACTATCAGAACCGCCGCCCCGATTACATCGCCGCGTTCTGGAACGTGGTCAACTGGGATGCCGTCGCCGCCAACTTCGCGAAGTAAACAACAACGGGCCGACCACCTCCGGCGGCGTCTCGGCGAGCTCTATCCGGAAACTCCAATTCCGTTAGACCACGGGGACGCCTACACCCTGCTTGTCGCCGTGCTGTTATCGGCCCAATGCGCCGATGTGCGGGTCAACCAGGTGACGCCCGCATTGTTCGCGCTTGCCGACAACGCGCGCGACATGACGCGGGTGCCGGTCGGGGACATCCGCGCCATCATCCGGCCCTGCGGCCTGGCTGCCCGCAAGGCGGTGGCGATCTCGGGACTTTCTAACATCCTGGTGGAAAACCATGGCGGGGAGGTCCCTGCGGATTTCGCCGCGCTCGAGGCTCTGCCCGGAGTCGGCCACAAAACCGCCTCGGTCGTGATGGCACAAGCCTTCGGCGTTCCCGCATTTCCGGTGGACACCCACATCCACCGCTTGGCCACCCGCTGGAAACTCACCTCCGGCAGGAACGTCGTGCAAACCGAACGCGATCTGAAACAACTCTTCCCCCGCGAATCCTGGAATCGCCTGCACCTGCAGATCATCTTCTACGGCAGGCAACATTGCACCGCCCGCGGTTGCGACGGCAGCTCGTGTCTGCTGTGCAGGGAGTTGTTAGATCACCCACCTTCAGGCGGTCCTGCAAGATCTTCGAAGACCGCGTGAACGCGGAACTCCTAACGAATCGCCGCGATGAGCGGGGCGGCGAACAGCCTAACAGACTCTGCGGGGTTTTCGGGATGGAGTTCCACCTGTTTGACGATGGCGGAGCCGACGATGACGCCGTCCGCCACGGCGGCGACGGCGGCGGCCTGCTCGGGGGTGCTGATGCCGAAGCCGACACAGACGGGCACGTCGGTGTGGGCCTTGATGGAGGCAACGAGATCCGCGATGTTGGCGGAGGGCGCGCCGTGGGCACCGGTCACGCCGGTGCGGGACAGGGCGTAAATGAAGCCCTCGGCGGATCCGGCTAACAACTTCACCCGGTCCGGCGGCGTGGTGGGTCCGATCAGGCGGATGTGTTTGAGGCCTGCGCCCGTGGCGAGGTCGGCGTTGCGCGCGGCCTCATCCGGCGGAAGGTCTAACAGGAGTATTCCATCCGCACCTGCGCCCGCGGCGTCGTGGTGGAATTTTTCAAAGCCATAGGTGAACACCGGGTTCAGATAGGTGAAGAGCACAACGGGAGTCTCATGGGTTTCGCGGAAGCGGCGGATCAAATCCAGCACGCGTGCGGTGCTCATGCCGGCCTTGAGCGCGCGGTCGGCGGCCATCTGGTTGACGATACCGTCGGCCAGCGGATCGGAAAACGGCAGACCCAGCTCGATGATGTCCGCACCGACGTCGGCGAGGGTTTTCATGATGGCCAGCGATTTGTCGAAATCCGGGTCTCCTGCGGCGATGTAGGCCACGAAGGCTTTCTGATTTTTCGTGCGCAGTTGTTGGAAGGTGGTGGAGAGGCGGTCGGGCATGATATAAGGATGAGGTGAAAGGGAAAATTCTAATTCTTAAATTCTAAATTTGAAACGGAAGAGTTTTCACCGCCAGGACGCCAAGTGCGCCAAGGAAGAGGAAATTCCGGGTTTGAGATTTTGTGCTTAGTGCTTCGTACTTGGAAGATGATAGGGCACATGGACATCTGCGGAATCCATCGCGAAGTCGCGGGTGTTGCGGGTGCTCAGTCGGCATCCGGTGCGGCGTGCGGACGCGAGGATGATGGCATCCGGCAGGCGGAGTTTCGGCTGGTGGTGGCAGCGCAGAATGACCGCCGCCTCAGCGGTTTCAGGAGTGATTTCGTGGATCTCGAATTGGGCGAGAAAACGCCGAGCCACATCCTCGCCTGGTCCGTCCTTCACGCCAACCATGACCTCCATCCAAGTGATGCGGCTGATGACACGCCGGGTGAACGGCGCAAGGGCGGCTTGCGCTGCGGGGATGCCGTTGAGGAAATCGATCAGGATGTTGGTGTCGAAAAATCCGGTCATTCCCACTCGGAGCGAAGGTTGTTTTGATAGACCAAGCCATCCGCAAGCCGACCCTTGAGCTCCCCGAATCCCTGCAAGGACTTGGGCGGGCCGCTCGGCACGCGTTCCCGCCGCACAAGGTATTCCGCGACGGCATCCCGCAGGATCGAGGCGCGCGAGGTTTCCCCGGCACAGGCCAAACGGTCCAGTTCCGCGAGGTCTTTTTCCTCAAGATCCACGAGCGTGCGTTTCATGGAGAAAAAATTCACCCAAATGCACCTGATGTCAATAATTGATATCAGGCCCGCTTGGCCAGCGCCTCGCAGGCCTTGATGTCGAGTTTGCCGGAGGCGAGCACGGGGATTTCACTCACGGGGAGGATGTGCTTCGGGCACCAGAGCGAGGAGAGTCCCGCGTCTAACAACTTGTAGCGGAGGTCGAGGCATTCCTGCTCAAGTGCGGAGCCGGCGAGGGTGGAGAGCAACATGATGGCCTCACCCTTTTGTTCATCCGGGACGCCGACGATGGCGATTCTGCGCTCGGTTTCCCCGTCGAGACCTAACACTTTATTGACGGCGTCCTCGATGGTTTCGTGAGGGACCATTTCACCGGCGATCTTGGAAAAACGCGAGATGCGGCCTTCGATGTAGAGGAATCCGTCGTCATCGACGCGGCCGACATCGCCGGTGCGGAACCAGCCATCCTTGAGGACTTCCTCGGTTTTCCTGCGGTCACCGAGATATCCTTGGAAAACGTTGGGCCCCTTGAACCAGATGATGCCCTGGCGGTTGATGGGGATTTCCTTCTCCGTGACGGGATCGGTGATTCTAACAGCAATCCCCGGCAACATCTGGCCGACGGAACCATTGCGCGATGACACCAGGGTGTAGGCGTCTTTTTCGGGTTCGGGATCTGGCAGATTGACGTTGGAGCCGGGCGAGGTCTCGGTGAGTCCGTAGCCTTCCTGCGGGCGGATGCCGAATTTGTCCTCGAAGGCGTTGGCCAGCGATTGCGGGAGTTTTTCCGCGCCGGTGACCACAAGATTCAGCGAGGAAAGCTGCGCGGCATCGATGCGCTTCATGTAGCCGCGCAGGAAGGTGGGCGTGGCCAACAACAGGTGGACCTGGTGCAGGGCGATGAGTTCCGCCAGGCGCTTGGTTTCCAGAGGACTGGGATAGGTGACGAGGTTGATGCCCTCGATGACGGGAAACCACAGGGTGACAGTGCAGCCGAACGAGTGGAAAAGCGGCAGACAGCCGAGGATGGACGAGCCTGATGCTAGATCCAGCCGCGAGCTGAACTGCGTGACGTTGGCCAACACGTTGCGGTGGCTCAGCACCACGCCTTTCGGCTCGCCTGAGGAGCCGGAGGTGAAGAGCAGCGCGGCCTCGTCGTCGCCGCAGCGCTTGTTGAGGCCGAGCAGCGCGCCGAGTATGGCGGCGGGCAGCACTTTGGTTAGAACCGCCCAGGTGACGATCTTTTTTTTCAGCGTGGGCAGGACGCGCTCGATGAGGATGAGATCCCTGTTAGGCGGCCACGGGAAACCTGAAATCTTGCGGACAAACGGGTCCGCCGTGATGAAGCGGTCCACCCCGGACTGGCGGATGCACGAGCGGATAGCCTCCGGCCCGGCGGTGAAATTGAGGTTCACCGGGGTTTTGCCAGCAAACACCACGGCGAGATTGGCGATCAAGCCCCCCTTGCCCGGCGGAAGAACGATCGCCACCCGCGGTTGGTCGGTTTCCTCCTTGAGAACCTTGGAAAACGCGATGGCGGCCGCTAGAATCTTGTCATATGACAGTTCGGTGTCATCCGCGCCATCGAACAAGCGGTACTTGGAGCCGTTTTTGCGTCCTCCTTCTAACAACGCCATCGCGAGCGATCCCTTGAACAAAGTGCGCGTGCCGAACGCCTCCTCCGCCGCCTCCAACAAGGCCTGCTGATAGACCGCCACCCCCGCCGTTGCGCCGGCGATGGGTTGTGCGAAGGAGAAAACCGAGACCGGCAGTGACGTGCGTCGTTCAACGCACAGGCTGCTTTCCCTCGGGCAGTCGATGGCAAGCGGCAGGATCGGCAGACCGAAGGCGCACAACGTGCGGAGATGGGACGAGGGAATATGGCAGGGGGTGGCATTGCGGACGGCTGCCCGGCCGGGCACATAAACCAGCACGCCACCGTTTTCGAGATACCCCTGGAGTTGGGTTCCTGCGGCGGCGGGAGCGGCGTCCTCTGAAGAAAACATCGCGCCGGAGCCGGACTTCACGAGATAGCCGTGCAGCGCGGGATCGAAATGCGCGGTTTCCTCGACGAGCCACGTGATTTTGCGTCCATGCAAGAGTTTTTCGAGTTGGAGAAGTTGCTCGAAATTGAGGCTTCCGGGAATGATCAGCACGCCGGTGGAGGGAATGCGTTCTTTGCCAAGAATGTGGGTGGAGGCGGAAGACATGGTGGAAATTCGGGATGCGGAGTGACTCAATAGCCTCTCTCCACGGACATTTACGCGGATTTTCTCCCCGGAGGCACGGATTTTCTGCGGAAAATCACGTTGACAACCCTATCTGGCAAGGCGACGCCCCGGGCATGGGGTTTCCATCGATTCGGAATTGACCGGGATCAGCCAACCATGGAGTCTGCCTTGGTATGAAATGCCGCCAACTGATCTCCCCTGCCCTGCTGCTCATGGCTTTGGTTCCCAACGTCCTGGCCGGTGTCACCTTCGGCCCGGTGCGTGGACAACCCGGTGAAAGCGTCCACCTCGTCACCCACGCCGAAACCCCCGGCGGCACCATCCGCAAAACCATCGCCGATAAATCCATGAGCGGATCGATCAACATGACCCGCGACAGGGATCTGGTATGGACCTTCCGCGCCCCCACCCCGGACGGCGTGCGCCGCGGCATGGTCAAGGTCAACAATCTATCAACATCCACGGTCACAAAAATCCGTGGCAGCAGGGAGGAGAAATCCGGCGATACCAGCCCGCTCAACGGCAAGATGTTCGCCATGAACAAGGCCCCGGACGGCGACTGGAAATTCGAACTCGACGGCTCGGTGCCGCTCACCCGGATCCAGGAGGAAATCGACGAACTCACCGTCTATCTGAAACGCAGTTGGTTTCCCGACCACGAGGTGAATGTCGGCGACACATGGGAATTCGATCCCGTTTGGGTTAAGATGGTCATCCAGAAGGATCTAACAAAAGCCCAGACCATTGGCACCATGAAACTCCGCCAAGTCCGCAGCGCCGCCAACCGCAGGGTGGCCATCATCGACATCTCGATCCGCAGCACCGGCGCGGATTTCCGTGCGGACGGCAGCGAGTCCGAGACCGCCATTGATCTAGCAGGACAGGCCACCGTCAATCTCGACACCATGCTCGATGAGGTCTTCGAAATCAAGGGCACCATCGCCACCACCTCCAGCAAGCCGGGTGAATCCACCAAGCTCAATCTCCCGCTCAACCTGCTGGTCACCAAGTCGTTCATCAAGGACACGGCGTTTCCTTGAAATCCTGGGCATTCCGGAAATATTCTTGGAATCCACGTCTTGTAGCAATCCAAGGGTTGACACCCGGTCCCGCAACGCATAATCACTGCCTCCCGCGCCAAGCGCACGGCGGAGTAGCCAAGAGGAAAGGCAATGGTTTGCAAAACCGTCATGCGTGGGTTCGATTCCCACCTCCGCCTCCAGCCAAAGACCTTGGAATCAAAGACTTTTGCAGATTGGCAACTCGTTAGAAAAAGTGCTTAAAACGCTGAAAAACGCGCAAAAACGCACCGAAAAACGGGAAGAACCGGGAATGATTTTGGGACTCTGCTTGCTGTCTTCCCCGCGACCGACCCTACGTGATCATGGTCAGATTCGCTACCCGTCAAATAAAGGCCCTTGATTTTCAAGATTTTGTAAATTACAAATTTACGTATGCCGACCACCACCATCAGTGCTACCGACGCCGCACGCCATCTGGGAGACTACCTCGCGCGGGTGAAGCACAAGGGTGAGCATTTCCTTCTCACTAAAAACGATCAACCGATCGCCGAACTCTCGCCAGCCAGAGGGTCCCATCGCGCCACATGGGGGGAATTGATGTCCGTCGTCGCCCGTCTGCCGCGCGATCCCATGTTCGCGGATGATCTTGAGAAAGTGAACGAAACCGACCAACCCGCCGCCAACCCATGGGCCTGATTCTTGACACCTCCGCGCTGGTCGCGTGGGAACGTGCCGATAATGCGGGACAATCCGTCGATCTTGGCGACAACGAGGAACTGATCATGCCCGCCGTGGTGTGGGCCGAAGCTCTCGCCGGCGTCCGTCTGGCCGATTCCGTCGCGCGCGCCGCCCGCCGGATGGCTCGTCTCGAAGCCTTGCGCCGTGTCATGGGCATCGAGCCGTTCACCGCCGAAACCGCCGAACACCATGCCGACATCTTCGCCGAGTTGACACAAAGCGGAACGATGATTCCCCAAAACGACATTGCCGTGGCCGCCACCGCACGCTATTTGGCTTGCGGCGTCCTCGTCGGCCCCAAGGATGAAGCCCATTTCCGCCGAATCGCCGGCCTCGAAGTCCGGGTTCTAACCGTGAATTGAGCCACCTCCAAAAAAAAGAAACCGCAGTTCATCGAAGGGTTCCGCCATTCCCATTGACCTTGGCGCGGATCCAATATACGCCCTTCGCATGACGAAACAGTTCCTACAACTTCGACCGCTTCAGCCAAGTGGTTTTTCGAGGTGTAGTCATTGGTTCTGTGGTGTTATGTTTTGTTTTTCGCACGGTGTGGCAAATCGGCGCGACCCACAACGCATCAACACGAGGAATCCCCACTGGGGCCTGTAGCTCAGCGGTTAGAGCAGGGGACTCATAATCAGGTCAAGCGAACACTCATTGTGTCGCAACGTGTTCTATTTGTGATGTTTACAGATGAGGAAATAGGCTCTTGCAACGGGGTGACACACCCTGAAACAGGCCATTTTACGGGTCAGGGGTGACACCAGAAGTGACAGCAAAAATCGCTGTTGGATCAGGGGAGTATCGCTCCCCTGTTGACACGCACCCGGATTTTAGGTCATCCAGAAACTCCGAGGCCGGGCAGGGGCACGTTGACGGGGAAATGGTCCCGGGCGCGGGTGCAGGCACCGTAGAGCAAATGCAACCGGTGTCATAGACGATGACAACCAGCAGCGGCTTCGCGGCTCTACAGGCACCAGAAGTCGCCGTTGCACGTCAAAGAGGTGGGTCTTGGAAGTAGTCGACTGATTCTTAGGCGGCAGCGATTGATGTTGGTAGATTGGCTATCCGTGGGCTAAAAGCGATGCAAGCCTTACTGGCACTTGCGAAATGAAAGAAACAACCGTCCATTCGCTGCTGATTGCGCGCACCCTCTTTGAGCGTGCCACTGAGCTATGCCGGTCCGATGACCGATATTTAGCATCGGCTGGCCTTATCCTAGTTCAAGATGCATTGGAGATGGTCTTTTACGCCCTTTTGATCGAGCGAGGCGTCGATGATACGGCGAACCTGGAGCGAAAGAGCTTCGATGAACTTATCGGGGAGCTCAAGAATCAAGGGGTGAGCGTACCCAAATCAGGAACGATGAAGGCTCTCAATAAGCAACGAGTTCTGGTCAAGCACAACGCCCAAGTTGCTGAACCCGCCACTGTGCGCAACTACTTCGCCGCCGCTGAGCAGGTGCTTAACCAAGTCGTCGCGCAAGTAATCGGCTTTCCACTCCAAGAGCTATTTCTTACCGTCTTACTTGAGGAAAGTGAGTCGAAATCCTTCTTACAAGCTGCCGAGCAATTCATCGCGCAGAAGGAATACCTTAAGGCCTTGATCGAAATTAGGAAGGCTGTCTTTGTCGAGTTCGAGCAACCATACAATATCCTCCCATGGGAAAATGTTGATAGTGACGATAAATACTCGATGTTGACCTTATGGCGATATGATCATAAAGCACCTATCCGGACACGAGACAAGAACTGGATTGCAAATAATGTGTCTGATCCAACGCAATACATCCAAATCGATCACAATGTCTTGCGCATTGAGGCACTGGAATATGGTATTCACACTGCAGAACTGAACAATCTGCGCCGTCTTACACCGGATGTCTTTCGTCCGGGCAATAACAGCTCGTGGGCAATAAGACACGATGCCTCTTTTCCAGCTAACGAAGGGACAGAGGCTAATTCTAAATATTGCCTTGATCGGGCTATTGCAATCGTCCTCAAGAAGCAAGAATACAAGCGTACGCACCGCCTCGCTTCACATGACACTCCATTTACTCCGCCGCCCATCTATGCAGGGAATAAAGTTTTCAAAAAAGCCTCAACAGACTCTGAGGTCGTTCATACCGTTACTGAAGATTTCACGTATTCGATAATCGCTAACGTCACAGGGTTCGATTATAATGAACACTATTATCAACTTCTTGCACAATCTCCTGAGATGGATGATTACGGCTTATCAAAGGAAATTATTATCGGTTATCTTCTAGTTCAACAGGAAGGCGAGTAACGGATAAATACAGCAGACGATGTTCGGACGTCCTCCTGGCTGAATGCATACGCAAGCCGCAGGAAAAGACATAACTATCTGTCACCGATTAGGATATTGAGTTTCCGTTCAACTGCGGCAGGAAGTTCATCGGCTGTGATAGTGGCCAGCACCTGGAACGGCCTCACAGCCACGTCTTCTTTGAACATACCTATGATTGGCCCATGTATGAAAACCTCATGATGGCTCAGCCTATCGCTCGAGAAATGAAGAATAAATCCCGATACAGAGTCACCTTTGAGGCAGATATTTGGCTCGCCTGCTAGCTGAACACCCGATAACACATGCGAATAATCGAGAGTCGGCATTGCAAACGAAGCTAGGCTGCCCAGAACAGATAATGCGTGAGGAGGGGTAGGCTCCTTAGGTTCCTTGACTGGCACCGGGAAGTTTCCCACAGTCTGGTCTTCTATCGAAAGCGCCTGTAGTGCCGGATCGAAGCGAAGGATTATCTGCACCTTGGCAGCTGGAGAGTTGCCTATATTTTCGATTTTGATCCAAAACTCAAAAGCACGCAGGAGTGACTTCTGGCATCGCACTTGCGAATCTAAATACCGTCTGTATTTCTCTAAATAGAGTTTCAAATCCTTATCGTAGCGGTCATAATCCGCATCCGCTGTAAGGTAGATTCTGTTTACCCTATCTCTAAATCCAACATGCTTCCCTGTGTCTCCAAGTGGACGAGCAATACTTAGCTTCTTACTTTTAACCGCAATTTCTGCCTCGATATCGATCGGCGCAGATTTCAGTTTGCAGAGCGTAAGTTCAAATTGATTTTCGAACCTCTCCTTCGTCGAAGAGATTTTGATGCGAATATCCGACTTTTTATTTTTGAGTTCATTTAACTCTTTGACCGCCTTGTTACGTTCGCGCTCTATTTCCGTAGTTGGATTCTCCATTCTACTTTTCTGAGCAGGCACAATCACACCTAATTTAAACATCTTACTTCGAATCTTCATGTTTATATCCTCTGAAACAATGACAACTTTAACCGGTGCGTTTTCTTCAGCACATGTCATTGCTTGACAAATGATTTTATCATCCTGAGCTTTAGGATCCAGGTCTTGAGGATAATCTGAAGCAGGGATTTCCTTCATGTATGGTTCAATAGATACCTTATCCCTTATTTTCCCACCATTTTCTATAAGTTCGTCTATTTCCTTGATAGTGCGTATGGCTCTGTCGCGCAAAGTTGGATGACTCTTTTTCTCATCAAGTTCTTTAAGGACTTGTCGGCTAAGCATCAAGCGTACAACGTCGGCTTTGCACAGAGACCTCCAATCAATGTCTTTGATGCAGGGGTAGTGAAGAAGACTATTTGTGTCTAGAAATACTATAAGCTCCGCGTGGTCCATGTGTTTGATGAATGGAGATTATTTTTAGTCAGTGGCCGGCTGCAGGGCTGCGGCGACGGCTCGGAAGCTGAGCAGGCCGGCCTCAATGTTATCGATGATTTCTTCTGCCAGATCCGCGGGCTCTGGTAGGTTGTCCAGGTCGGCCAGGCTGTCGTCTTTGAGCCAGAAGAGATCTAGGCTGGTCTTGTCACGGGCGGCGAGCTCGTCATAGGTGAACTTCCGCCAGCGGCCGTCAGGGGACTTCTCTGGGTGCCACGTTTCCTTGCGCTTGTGGCGGTTGGCAGGGTTGTAGCATTGGATGAATTCGCGGAGGTCTTCAAGGCGGAGTGTCTTGCGCTTGAGCGTGTGGTGGATGTTGGTCCGGTAGTCGAAATACCAGACATCTTTGGTGGCGGTGGTTTTGCTGGCTGGGCGGTTGTCAAAGAACAGCACGTTCGCCTTGACCCCTTGAGCATAGAAGATGCCGGTGGGAAGGCGTAGGATGGTGTGGAGCTCTGTGGTTTCGAGGAGCTTCTTGCGGACGGTTTCCCCTGCCCCGCCCTCGAAGAGCACATTATCCGGTAGGACCACGGCAGCGCGGCCTGTTGTCTTGAGCATGGAACGGATGTGCTGGAGGAAGTTGAGCTGCTTGTTGGATGTCGTGGCCCAGAAGTCCTGGCGGTTGTAGGTGAGGTCGTCCCTCTCCTGCTCGCCTTCCTCGTTGGTGAACGTCATGCTGCTTTTCTTACCGAAGGGTGGATTAGCTAGAACATAGTCCACCGATTGCGATGGCTGCGCCACAAGGGCGTCTGCCGATGAGATGCAGATCTCTCCATCGATCTCACCGGTGTTGTGCAGGAACAGGTTCATCAGACAGAGGCGGCGTGTGCCCGCAACAATCTCGTTGCCGTGGAAGGTGCCGTTCTTGAGGAATGCCTTCTGCTCCTTGTCCAGTTTGTTGCCGTCCCTTGTCAGGTAGTTGTAGGAGGCGAGGAAGAAGCCTCCAGTGCCGCATGCGGGGTCGGCAATGGTTTTGCCGGGTTCAGGTGCTACACACTCGACCATCGCCGCTATGAGGGCACGGGGGGTGAAATACTGGCCGGCGCCGGATTTGGTGTCTTCGGCATTCTTTTCGAGGATGCCCTCGTAGATATCGCCCTTGGTGTCTGAGCCGAGCATGACCCACTCCACGCCATCGACCATTTCGATCAGGCGGGCGAGCTTGGCGGGGTCGGTGATTTTGTTTTGGGACTTGGTGAAGATCTGACCGAGCATCCCCTTCTCGATACTGAGGGCCCGCAGGGTCTCGACGTAATGAACTTCCAGCTCTGCCCCCTTGAGCGGCTTGAGGGCGGGCCATGCGTATTTCTTGGGCACTCCGACGTTGCGCTTGTATGGCGGGCGGCCGTATTCGTCGGCCATCTTGAGGAAAATCAGATAGGTGAGCTGCTCAAGGTAGTCACCGTATCCAACGCCGTCGTCGCGGAGCGTGGTGCAGAAACTCCAAACCTTGGAGATGATGGTGTCGGTGGTCATGAATTTTTTCGAATGTTTTCCAGTTCAGACTGAGGTTCTCTCCAATCAGGGGCAAGGCGGTTCGCCATTTCTAGGTCTTCGATAACCTCCTTCAAGCTCACGTCACCCTCTTGGACGACACCAGCCTGCTCAAGAAAAAGCACTTCTCGCTTCCGGAGTGCTCTGAAAAAGTAGGGAACCGCTTCAATGAGCGAAAGATCGATCGCGATGTCGAGATAGTCGATGGAGTCACGCTTTGCTTCCGCGTTCCCGTGGGCGCTACTTGCCATGTGGAAAGCGAAACCGGCAAGAGCTAGCTGACTCAGATCCCATTCCCCCTTGTATGCCTGCTCAAAATCGACTTCAGCGATGGAAGCCAAGGCTCCAAGCAGATGACTAAAACGCGCGAAAGGGGTAACCCAATCCTCTGGATGGATGCAGGCGGCCATGACAGCCAAATCTTGATGGTTCACGAGGCCAAGAGTTTTCTCCAAATGCTCCCTTGCCTGTGCACGTATAATGCGACCCTGCTCGCGATTCTGGCCTGAAACCTCCTCATGGAGAAATTTAAGCAATGTGCCTGCCGCTTGGACCCAGTCCTCTAGCAAATAGATATCCTTTGGAGACATGTGCTCGAAGATCTCTAGGAGACGCGTCAGGGATTTAGATTCCTCAGCCATTCCAAGCCCCAGAGTCCGGCTAAGGCGCTCAATTTCTTCCGAGGTTGATGAAATGTATGGGACATAGGGCTGGGAAGCTAATGCCGCCCATTGCTCTAAAGTAGGGGCGATATCTATACCGTGAACCTCTTTCAACTCCTGACAAAGCGTCTCAATGGCTTCAGTGGCGGATGGTCGTTTTTCTGGATCTGAATCAATGCATCGTTCGATGAGATTCTTGATCCTACCCGGGGAAAGTCCTTCGAGATTCCAGTTTCCTGCGGCGATCTGGCGCAACCAACTGCTGTCATGGGATTCCGCCTTCTTGCGGTTTGGAGTAGGATGCTGTCCTTGAATTAGTTCCGCAGCAATCATTCCCATGGAGAACACATCGCTTTTCTCAGGGACGAAGATGGGCTTAACTCCAAGCCGCTCCGGGGCAACATATATGCGATGGGCTTTGCTGGTATAGCCGTAGTCGACCCAGGCATCAGCCCAGCCCAGATCTGCCACTTTGATGATCCATGGGTGTTTGTTCCGCCAAGCACCGGGAGGGCACTCCTGGTTTTTTCTAATGTCGGTGAAAAGAAGATTGCTCGGCTTGAGATCCCCGTGTCCTTCGATACCATTGGCATAAAGGTGGGCAAGGCCGTTGAACGCCTGTGCCAAAGCTGAAAGTCGGTCCGCAAGCGAATAGGCACTGTTGCCGATCCAGTCGGAGAGACAACCGTCCATTCTTGCCATCTGCATCACCGGAATCTCAATCCATCGAAGACCGTTAGCAGCAGACCTGTCATCAGTTGCAAACCTGGCTTGTTTGAGCCTCCCGGCCCTGAGAACATTCTCATGGTCGGAAAGGCGGAGCCACATGGCGAATTCCCGTTGTAGTTCAGCGAGTGTCTTCGGTTTTTCAGGAAGCGCCTCAGGATCGAGGGTTTTGAGAGCGATACTCTTCGGATATGTGTTTGGGTGTTTGGCATTGAGAAAGAAGACCAAGCCGTAGGTGCCTCGGATGCACTCGCCCGCCAGATCCCAATCTGGAAAGCCGTGGAACGTAATCCAGAGCTTAAGGGAATCAATCGTGGTGAAATCGCTCATGACTACCGACGTGTGGCCCGTTTGCGGGCGGTCTTCTTCTTATGGGTTTCGGAGGTGGCATTCTCCCGCTCCTTCCGGATGCGTTCTAGCAGAGCCTTAGCGGGTTCGTCGGTGATGTCCTGGGGGACGAGTTGACCGGTGAAGGCCTTTTTCAGGATGGACTGGCGCAGAGCTGCGCTGCGCTTCAAGGCTGCGTCGATCTCCCGCTCGTTTTGCTCGATCACCGTGATCTGCTCGTCGAGAATCCGCACTATCTCCTGTTGCTCTGGGAGGGAGCACTCCGGAATCACAATTGAGCGGATACGTTCCTGGCCGATGTTCCGCATCGACTCTTGATTTCCGGTCGAACGACCCTCGATCTCGCGACGACCTTGGTGACTGCGAAGATATTGAAGGAGGAACGATTTACGTTCGTCATCTATGCTCAAGCGAAGCGTCTTATCGCTTAGCATGATTGGCTGCGTCACGCGTCGGACAATAACGCAGGCCCCTACAAGTTCGATGGTGTTGGCTCGGCTGAGGAGAAAGTCACCGTCCCGGATAAAATAACTGGGGTTCACCTTTGTAGGATCAATGCAGGTTTTGCTCTCCGCTTCGTCATATTCACCCCACGTCACAGCACTAACTTTAGCCACTCCGATTTCGTTCGGCTTTGGGCGACGTTCTTCACAGCGAAAGCTCTTCCCCGCGTCAATGTGGTGAATGAATCGACCGAAACGTGTGTAGCGCCAACATGCGGGTAGCTCTGAAAATAGTTCTAACTCATCAGCTGGAATATCCTTGTCGGCGGCCAGAGATTCGAGGAGTTCGGGGTGTTGTTCGCGCCACGTGGTGGTGAGCTTGCCCTCGAAGGCTTGTTTGAGGAGCGACTGGCGATAGACGCCGACTAGTCGCCGTGCCCTTTTCAGGCTCGCGATACCATCATCCAGTTCTGAGAACAACTCTTCTATCTTCTCGACTATTCGATGTTGTTCTTTGATGGGTGGCAGCGGAACCGGCAGTTTAGCAAACGCGCTTCCAGATAACTCCTTGAAGGTAGTGCCAGTAGCAACCCTATTTGCCTCCTGCTTGATGCTTTTGAAATAGTGATAGATATATTCGTTAAAGACGCCAGTTGCTGGACTCAAGCTCTTAAATCCTTGGTTAGTGCATAGGCTTGTGCTTGAAATTACCGTATAACCAATCGGAGCGCGTGACGAAAAATGCACGCTTCCGGATTGGATCAATCTTGCGGAGCTGTTTTTAAGCCCGAGCATAGTGATTGATTTTGCTCCTTTTCGTATAAACTTTGAGGTATATCCTGTGAGATCGGATGGCGCTATCCACGAAATTTCATCGCCCCAATATTCTGGATTATGTGTTGATGGTGTGCCACCGGATGTTATTGCACCAAGATCAGAAACATTGACCCAAAGCCACTTCTTAGGAAGTTGTTCGACTCCATAAGCGCTCATGCCACCAGCTCCCCGTTGAGTTCTTCAATTAGCCCATCCATTTGGTCGCCGAAGAGTTGGTTCATTTTGCCGAGCCCTCCTTGGGAATCGAAGGGGGCGTAGTCTAGGTCGTCGCGTCCAAAGCGGCAGGAGGTCATGATGTGGTCGCGGATGAGTTGGAGCCAGGCGGTCTGGGTTTCGTTAAATGGCTGGCCGGCGTTCTTTTTCAGGATCCAGTCGCGATAGTTGCGGCGGACGGTGTCGTTGAAGGGGGTGAGTTTCCCATCAATGCCACAGGCGCGGCGGATGAGGGCGACTAGAGCGGTCAGTTCCGTGAGGGGCTTTGCGGTATCCGGCAAGTCGTCAAGGCGTGCGTAGGCTTCCCACACGCGGAGCGGGGCGAGACGCGGGGCGCTGGCTTGGATGGCTTTTAGAACGTCCCTGATCTGGGTCAGGGTCACTTCCTGACGGCGCTGCGGTTGCTGATAGAAGATAGTGAGGGCATCGAGCTTGTCGATATTCCCGTGGCAGAAGGTCTCGAAGTCGGAGACGAAGGCCTCGGAACGTTCGCAAGCCTCGGCATCCCACTCGGCACGGATGAGCTTGTCGAGGGTGCGATCATCGAGGGTCTGGAGATTGGCGGCGCAGGTCTGGACGATGAGATTCACTACCGCTCCAGTGAGTGGAGTTGCTGCGGCAGCGACGAGTTGCTGCTGGGCTTTCTCGCGGGCTACAGTGCCGGGTTCGGTGCCGGGTTCCTGACCGGTGAGTTCGAGGGCTCTTTGCTCGATGGCCTCGCCGTCGATGGCGTGGAAGAGGTTTTTGGTGAGCTGACTGATGGATGTGCCACCGAGTTTTTCCTCAATGGATTTTTTCTGCTGCTCGGTAAGCTGGCGCTCGATGCGTGCGAGACGGCCGGCGAGGCTGGAGACTGTGTCCGCGTCAGCACCTCCCATGACGATCTCCATGGCTAGATCCTTGAAGGAAACCGATGGTTTGGTGATTGGAGGATGGCTGGCTGTCTTTAGGGACTTGGTGACACCTATGGCATCGACAATGACATAGTGTGTCTTGGCGGTCTTGGCCGAGGGCGTGGCCTTGCGCAAGCCATCGAGATCGAGGGTGCGGGTGCCACGGCCTTTCATCTGCTCAAAGTAGCCGCGAGATTTCACGTCGCGCATGAAGAGGAGGCATTCGAGTGGTTTCACATCGGTACCGGTGGCGATCATGTCCACGGTGACGGCGATACGCGGGTGGTATTCGTTACGGAACTGTTGGAGGACAGACTTGGGGTCTTCCTCGTTCTTATAGGTGACCTTTTTGCAGAATGCGGAGGACTCGCCGAATTCCTCGCGGATAATCTGGATGATGTCATCGGCGTGGGAATCCGTCTTAGCGAAGACGAGTGTCTTGGGGACCTCGTAGTCGCCCTGCCCGTCGGTTCTGTCGGGGAAGATCTCAGGGAGTCTGTCGCGGAATGTTTGTATGATGGTGCGGATCTGGGACTTGTTGACAATGTCTCGATCAAGCACTTTGGCGGAGTATTTCTTGTCCTCGTCCTCCTGATCCCAGCGTTTGGCGCGGGTGAGCTTGTCGCGTTTTTCCACCAGGCCCTTGAATATGGTCCCTCCCTCCTTGGTGACCTTGGTTTCTATCAGGTAAATCTCACCCTGCACATTCACACCATCGGCCACGGCTTCCTCATGGGTGTATTCAGAGACGACGTTCTGATTGAAGAAAGCATAGGTGCGGGCATCGGGCGTGGCAGTGAGGCCGACTAGGAAAGCATCAAAGTATTCAATGACCTGACGCCATAGGTTGTAAATGGAACGGTGGCACTCATCTATGATGATGAAATCAAAGTGCTCCACAGGGACTTTCTCGCTATAGGTGACGGGAAGAGGATCACGCTTGCGGGATGTGATGTGCTCGGCAGGATTCTCATCCTCGGCGGATTCATCGAGTTCCCTGTCCTGGAGGATGGAATACATCCGCTGGATGGTGGAGATGCAGACCTGGGCGTCTTTCGGGACGTGTGAGGAAGTGAGGCGCTGGACGGCGTAGAGCTCGGTGAACTTGCGGTTATCGTCGGAAGGGGTGTAGGCGAGGAACTCCTGTTCGGCCTGTTCGCCGAGATTGCGGGTATCGACAAGGAAAAGGATGCGTTTGGCCTTGGCGTGCTTCAGGAGGCGATAGATGGAGGTGATGGCGGTGAATGTTTTCCCTGAACCTGTGGCCATCTGGACGAGGGCACGGGGTTTGGCCTTTTTGAAGGATTTTTCCAGAGCGGTGATGGCGGAGATCTGGCAATCCCGGAGATTGGTGGGGTCAAGGACGGGGAGGTCCTGGAGTCGGTCACGGAGGGGCCGGCCCTGAGACAGCATTTCGACGAGTGTTTCAGGCCGGAGGAAGGTGAAGACCTCGCGTGAGCGAGGCTTGGGGTCGCGCTGATCGGTGAAGCGTGTGAGGACTCCTGTAGCCTCGTAGAGGAAGGGTAGCGGCTGGCCGGTGTTCTGGATCCACTTGAGCTCGGCGGCCGCGTAGTCGCCTGTCTGGGCCTCGACGGTTGTGATGTTGTGGCCGAGGGTATCCTTCTTGGCTTCAATGATACCGACAGCTTTCTTGTCGACGAAGAGAACGTAGTCCGCGGGTCCACTATCAGTGGGGTATTCGCGGACGGCCTGGCCCGCACACTCATTGAAGTTGATGGCGGTTTTGCTCTGAATGGCCCAGCCGGCGGCGCGTAGTTGTGCGTCGATCTGGTCGCGGGCTCGCTGTTCAGGGTTCTGGTTCGGCATCTGTGACGAGGAAGCGGGATTCCAATGGGTCTGGCGACATGACGCCAAATCCTGAGACGTTTCGGAAGCAAAATCGTTAGCAGACGGGCTGATCTGATCTAGCCGAGGGGCTGTGGCCTGCCGCTGAGGGCAAAATGGCGAGGACAGCCCTTTTTGCGGGGAGACTCAAGTTGCCTACTCAGCCAGCAGACGGTAAAATGCCGCGTTGTCGGGCGATGCGAATTCAAACTCCAACTTGCCGTCACCGGTAATCGATGTGTTGGGTGCTGTCATGGGGAATGGCACAAAGTGCAGAAGGTCAGTGGATTTCTGGATGCTGATTTGCAGAGTAAAGAGTCCGGTGCTTGGGTTTTTGATTAGCTTGGGGGCGTCAAGATGCAGGCCCTGCCCGCCACTGACACCAGAAATTCCAGTGTTCGCGTAATAGGTTGTCACCAGTGGGGTTTGGGTGACCTGCCAGTTGAATCCCAGCGCTTCCATCTGAAACTCGGCCGCATCATTGAGCCCGTCGCCGTCGGTGTCAGTGATCGAACTCAGCCCCAGCCCCGTGAGATTGATGTCGTATGGGCTTTCATCGCTATCGTTGCTGACAATATGGAGTGCGGCATTCTTGGCTCCTGCGCTTGGGGCGAGGAAGTTGACAGTGAATGTAGTAGAACCCGATGGGCCGGGCACTGATGTCACAGGTGCCGTAGTCACGGTAAACATCGCGGCGTCTGTGCCGTCGGTCGTGACTCCCAAACCGGTGAGATCAGCAGTGCCAATATTTTTGATGGTGAAGGTGATGTCGGAACTGCGCCCGGGGCTCGCGTATCCGAAGTCTTTGGCTCCCCCATCGGCGATGCTGATGCCTGCATACTCAACTTGGATTTCCGCCGCTGGCAGTAACCGCGTGACAGCCACTGTGTAGGTTTTTTGGGTCACTCCGTCCTGAGCAGTGACCACGACAGTGATGGTGGTGAGGCCTGGCGCAAGAAAGATCGGCATGCTCGCTGTGCCGGATGTAACGGCAGCACCATTGACTTTGACCGTGGAGGTGGGACTCGACACGGATGGTGTTACGGTGGTGGAGGTCGTGGTGCTGGGGACGTTTGCGGTGTAGCTGGTGACGGCGCTAGCAAAGGCCGGACTCAACGGACCACCACTGAGCGTGAGGCCCGATAAATTTGCGTTGTAACCCGCAGTGGTGAAAATCGCGTCGGCGCTGTAGGTGGTGCCGCCGGTACTGTTACCGCTGAGCCGGTAATGGTAGGTGGTGCCAGCTGCCAACCCCGTGAGGGCGGCGCTTACGGCAGTGGAGCCGGTGCCTGTCACGGTGGCGGGGGTGCCTGTGAGACTGGTGCCATAGGCAGTGGTCAATCCATAGTCAAACGTCGGCGTCGTGGTGGTTCCATTCGGGTTGATCGACCCATTCAGCACCGCACTGGTCGGAGTGATCGCGGTTGCGGCCAGGGTGGTGACCACTGGGAGTGGCGGGGAGGCCACCAGCGCCAAACTGTGGAGCGAGGTGGGGCCACTGCGGGCGGCCACGAAGGACTCACCTGCCAGCAGTGCTGATGTGGTGACAGAAACCGGGACGCTGCTGGCAGAAGCGCTGTTGTTGCCAAGCTCTCCATCGCCATTGTATCCCCAGGTGGCAATCGACCCATCCGAGCAAAGAACCATGCTGTGAACCGCCCCAGCTGAAACACCGATGATTGATTTTCCCGCCAGCACCCCGGAAACGCTCACGGGAACCGGCACCACGCTCGACGTGGTGTTGCCGTTACCCAGCTCGCCATCTGCATTGTATCCCCATGTTGCAACCGTGCCATCTGAGCAGAGTGCCAGCGTGTGATAGTATCCGGCCGCCGCGGCCACGACGGTTTTACCCGTCAAGGCCCCTGTGAGTGACACGAGGGACGGAACAGTCGAGTTGTTGGTATTTCCATTCCCGAGTTGACCATAGGCATTGTATCCCCAACCGACGAGGGTGCCATCGGCGCATAACGCAAAATTGTGGAATGATCCAGCAATGACGGAAGAGATGGTCTTGCCCGCCAGCACACCCGAGTTGTCCACGGTCACTGGCAGCACGCTGTATCCGGTGCCGCCATTGCCGAGTTCGCCGTTGCCATTGTAACCCCACGCGGCCAGCGTCCCATCTGAACAAAGCGCGAAGCTGTGATAGGTTCCTGCGGCGATAGCGATGACGGTTTTACCTGAGAGCACGCCAGTCTTGCTCACAGCCACTGGCGCACTGCTTTGGGTCGTGCCGCCATTGCCGAGTTGGCCGTAGAAATTGTATCCCCAGGCAGCCAGAGTGCCGTCGCTGCACAACGCTAGGTTGTGATATTGTCCTGCGGCGATGGCCACCACGGTTTTACTCAGAAGGACGCCTGTGGTGGTCACGCTGACCGGGATCAGGCTGTCGGTGGTGCTGTTATTGCCGAGTTGTCCGTAGCTGTTGTTGCCCCAGGTGGCTACCGTGCCATCGGAGCAAAGTGCCACGCTGTGGTTCCCACCAGAAGCCTGTGAGAGGAGCGTCTTTGTGGACAGCAGGCCCGTGCGCCCCACTGGGACCGGCACGGCACTGTCTAGGAAGCCATTGGTCCCGAGCTGGCCATTGCCATTGGAACCCCACGCCAAGGAGCGGGAGTTGGCCCATTGCAGCACCAGATCATTCCCAGTGCCTCCGTAATAGTTGGCCACGAAGTTGTAAGTCACCCCACCGAATGACAGCGCAACGGTCTGGCCATGGGCTAGATTGCTGAACGTGCCGGTGATGAAACTCATTCCGGTGTTGTTGACCACCGTGAGATTGGTGCCCGGCGTCGGCGCGTAGTTCAGCGCGAAGTTCGCTGTATTGCCAGTGGCGGTTAGACTGCTGACGGTGACTGGCACATCGGATGCCGCGTTATATGTTGTGACGAGCGGCTGGCGGGTAACCACTAGGGTGTAGGTCTTGGTGCCCGCGTTCTGAGCCGTGACCAAGACGGTGATTGTATTACTGCCGACCGAGAGGCTGATCGTTCCGCTAGGACTTCCGGAAATGACGCTGGTGCCGTTGACCTTCACGGTAGCGGTGTTGTCTGCCACAGTCGGAGTCATCTGAAGGCCGGTCACCCCGTAAGGGACAGTCAGCGTGTAACTCGTTGTCGCGCTATCAAACGTCGGAGAATATGAACCCGCGCTGGTCGTGAGCGCGGCCAGATCAGCATTGGCACTTAACCGGGTGACGGTCACATTATAGGTCTTGATGGTGACGGTATCCTGCGCTGTGACCACCGTGCTAATCACGTTGGGTCCCACCACAAGATTGATCGCACCGCTGAAACTCCCGGAACTCACGACGATCCCGTTGACTCTCACTGAAGCCGTGGTATCGGCCAAGGTCGGCTTGATCGTCATGGTGGTCGTCGTGTTGGGAACACTGGCCGTGTATTCGGTGGTGGTGCTGCTGAACGTAGGAGCGAGCGTGCCGCTGCCCAAGGCAAGACCGGATAGATTGGCGTTATTACTGGCGACAAAGAAGGTCATGTCCGTGCCGGTGGTGGTGCCCACCGCATTGGTAGCGACTACACGGTAGTGGTAGGTAGTGGCGGAGGTCAGCCCGGTGATATTGGCGCTGACAGCGGTATCAACGTTGCCTGTTATAGGTGTTGGTACTGCGGCGATGCTGGACCCGTAGGAAGCGGTGAGACCGTAATTAAATGACACAGACGAACTATTGGAATTGGCGTTCACAGTGCCGTTCAGTGTTGCGGTTGAACTCGTGAGTAAGGTTGCAGCGGAAGTCGTAACCACAGGTAATGAGGGTGAGGCGACAATGCCCAGATTGTGATTGGACAAAATACCACTCACGACGGCCACGAAGCGCTCGCCCGCCGCAAGAGGTGATGTGCTCACTGCCGTCGGTGCTAAACTCGTTGTCGTGCTTCCATTGCCTAATTGTCCCGAACCGTTGCCGCCCCATGCTGCAAGGGTGCCATCTGAACAAATGGCAAGGCTGTGGCTATCTCCCACACTAATACCAACCGGTGTCTTGCCGACAAGAATCGATGTGATCTGGATGGAGCCTGGGGTTTGAGCGGGTTGGGTGCTATTGTTCCCGAGTTCGCCGGAGCCGTTTTCTCCCCAAGAAGCCATCGTGCCGTCTGAGCACAGGGCAAGACTGTGATAACTACCCCCTGCTACTGCGGTAACAGAATTGCCAGAAAGCGGCCCTGTCATGCTGACGGCGACCGGAATTGTTGATTGAAAGAGAGATGTATCCGTCCCCAACTTATACCCGCCTGATCCCCATGAAAAAGCCTTGCCATCCACCGTAGCGACCACGCAAAAACGATGCCCAGCAGTAATAGCCGACACTGATTTACCAGAGAGTACGCCTGCGGTGGATACTGCCATCGCCACCAAGCTGTTCGTCGTGCTGTTGTTGCCAAGTTCTCCATCGCCGTTGTATCCCCAAGCTGCCATCGTGCCGTCTGAGCACAGGGCAAGACTGAACTTAGTGCCCGCTGCAATCTTAATAACCGATTTGCCAGAAAGCGCGCTTGTGGTGCTGACCAAGGTCGGAACCAAGCTGTTCGATGTGCTGTTGTTGCCCAATTCTCCATAGTCATTGTGGCCCCATGCCGCAACGGTTCCATCCGAGCAAAGGGCGAGACTGTGATCGTAGCCAGCCGCCACCGCCACCACGGTTTTTCCGGCCAGCACCCCGCTTTGCGTCACTAACACCGGGACACTGCTGTTCGTGATGCTGTCGTTGCCGAGTTGGCCGCGGAAGTTGTTTCCCCAAGCCGCCAGCGTGCCGTCCGAGCACAGCGCCAGACTGTGACCTGTGCCGACTGCCACGTTAATGACTGTCTTGCCTAGTAGAGCACCCGTAGATCTCACGGCAGTAGGAATTAATCGTTGGGTGGTGGTGCCATCTCCCAAGCACCCGGAACCGTTCCAACCCCAAGCCACAGCGCGTGTGTTAGCCCATTGCAGCACCAGATCATTCCCGTCACCACCGTAGTAGTTCGCGACGAAGTTGTAGGTTATGCCCGCGTAGGTGAGAGCGACTTTTTGCCCCTGCGAAAGATTGTCAAAGGTGCCTTGGATGAACGGCAGGCCGGTATTATTCACCACGGTCAAGTTCGCGCCTATGACAGGCGCGTAGTTGAGCGTGAAGTTCACCGTGTTGCCTGTGGCCGTGTAGGATGCGGCGGATACCGGCACATCGCTCGGGCTATTGTAGGTGGCGTTCACAACGGCTGCACTGGCTGGCAGGGCGAACAACTGGCTGGCCGCGAGGGCGGCACGGAACTTGCGGGTTGTCATGGGAGGAGGAGCAGGTGACGAGTGGGCGGGAGCTGCGAATGTTACATTGCCGCTCCTGCTTTGCGACACGATGCTTAATCCTGAGACGCTGCGGAAGCAAAATCGTTAGCAGACGGGCTGATCTGATCTAGCCAAGGCGCCGTGGCCCGCCACAGAGGGCAAAATGGCGAGGACAGCCCTTTGTTGCGGGGAGACTCATGGTGGCATCGGAGGCTCCTCCGCCCCCAAGGGGGGCCGCCGCAAGGCGGAGGCAGACCGTGAGGCTCGGGACCCGCTACCAAGGGATCGCGCAGGCAATTTGCCCGCCTGAGGGACGTGCTGGTATTCTCCAGCTGGTCCCGGTCTTCCAGGATGCGCCGGAGAGTGGTTGAAGGAGCCGTGGTCGGCGCGAGGAACGAGCAGCCGGGCAGGCGGATTCAATCTCTCGACAAGCCTGGGCGAACGGGGGCGTTGCGGGGGCGGTCCCCCGCTGGAAGGGGTAGGCCGCACGCAGTAGGCCCGAGGGGAAGGCTTTCCCCAACGAAGTGCAGTGTCTGAAAATGTGGATTAGCGTCGGCATGGATTCTGACCCACTTTTATCGAACAATCACGGCTTACCGTCATAAACACGACGACCAAATTCATCAGCATGAACACCAAGGCCATAAGCATCTCTTTTCACGTTGCCCTGAAATATTGGATTTAATTTCTTGCCATCTTCAGTGCGGTAGACATGCGCGGCCCCAAATTGATCCCGGTTGACGCCAAGGCCATATCCATTCGGTGTAATTTTTTTGTTTGGTTCTATTGGGGGCTCAGAAACAACTGGCTGCGTTCGAACAGTTGACGGTTTAGGATTAGTTGGCG
The DNA here is from genome assembly GCA_964458895.1 of uncultured Luteolibacter sp. Taxonomy (GTDB): domain Bacteria; phylum Verrucomicrobiota; class Verrucomicrobiia; order Verrucomicrobiales; family Akkermansiaceae; genus Luteolibacter. The sequence goes on from CAYWLC010000012.1 coordinate 24,936, forward strand.
GCTTAGGAACAGCGGCCACACCAATTTCTGTGATTCTAATTTGCTCAGCCCATACTGCGGCACCTTCAGTATCGCCTTTTCTTAATGATCTAACGAGATTTCTGCGCATTGCGGCCAACAAGTTTTTCTGCTGCTGTGCATTAAAGGCCGCCTTGCTTTGCGCCTCTCTTGCCTCAAGGAGACCACCTTTGTTCTGATTTTTATCAGTTGTTGGCGCTGGCACTGGCGCTCCAGGTTCACACAGGGCGAGTGTGGGAAACAGAACAAGGAAAATAAAAGCGAGTTGACGTTTCATTGGTAATTTGTGTTAGGCGGTGGATTAGGGGTTCGAATTTTCCTTCTTTGGTTGCCATTCCCGACTCAATTTCTGAGCTTCGGCGATTTGCTCCGGGCTCATTACCTTAGACAAAGTTTCTCGGAATTTTGCGGCATTCTCATTACCATTTGCAGCGGAGAGATTTGCCCACATGTATGCTAACACATCATCCTTTGGCACGCCATCGCCTGAGGAGTAGCGTGCACCAAGAAAGTGTTGCGCCGCGGCATACCCCTGTTCAGCAGATTTGCGGAGCCACTTCACAGCCTCCACGTCATCCTTAGGCACGCCTGCACCTGAGAGGTAGCATGATCCAAGCAAGGCTTGCCCCTCGGCATTCCCCTGTTCAGCAGATTTGCGAGTATCTGCAATTGCTGGCGGTGCCTCCTCAGCAAATGCATGGAAACCACCTAGGCAAAACAGGGCAGCGAGAAGGGAGACAAAACATCTGACGAGCACTTTTATCCGATTCATGGTCGATGCCTATCGAAAATCTGCCTGTTCGTAAATGTAAAATGGCAGAAATTCGGGGCTCCCGGTTGACGCTCTGTGCCAGAATCAGGGCTAGTGTGCCAATAACGGAGGGCGTAATCTTGATCTTCTCTGTGTTTCGGGTTGGCGGGGCTGGTCACGTGATGCGGGCAAGGGAGCGATAGCGACCGGCGGCATGGCGTGAGCAGGTGGTGTGGGGCAGAGCGCTCATGGTGGGAGGTGGCGGCGGGCTGGAAGTCAGGCGAGCGGAGCGAGAGGGCGCGGGAGGGCGCCCCTTGCTGACTGCTGGCCGGACGGGTGGCCTGCGTGGGGGAAATGTGAGCGCAAGCGAACCTGGGTTGCGTGCTGGCGCGGGGGCTGCCATGCCGCAGGGCACTTGTGACTTCGTGCTAATGCTGCCGAGGTATCCCGAGGGGACAGCCAGGATGGAGGGGCCCCCGCTTGCGGGGAGGAGCCCCTGGATGCGGCATTAGACCACGAATGTCACATGGACCCGGAGGCCGCAGCACGCGTGACAACACGCAGGGATGTCTCTGCGGTGCGGAGCGTGACGAGTGGCATGAATGGTGGAGCGGAGCCCCTTTGTTTGGCAGACGCGGTGCGGATCCAGGCCAACCCAACATGGCGTTGGTGATGCCGGCATGTCAGGTGATTGGAATCCACCACATACAACAGCAACTCTCCCCCGCGTTCTACACGGCCCACGCAAACCACCCTTGGTTCATTCCGGCGGCATTGGCCGCGGCTTCGATTTCTCCGCGGAAGGCGGGCAGGGATCGTCCGTCAGGCCCGGCCAGAGTTGACTGCGTGGCATCTTGCGATCCCGCGTCTCCGCGATTCGCCCGATCTTCAGACATTGTTCGAGCGCGGTGCCAGTTGGAGGCGAGGCATCTTGCGAGGGCGTCTGTAAGGGATCTCCAGTCATAAGCGATGCCGAGGTTTTGGACGACGGTGTTGATTAAAGCGTCATCACCCTTGGATCGCAACCGCGTTCTTGTTGCCTCGGTCATTGCCAGATGGTCCTCGTCACCGGCGAATTGTTTCGGGCTGAACCTGGTCGCGCCCGCCACCCTGGGTGTCAGACCCAACTGCACGGAACCGATGAGATTGCCGCCATGGCTTTCGATGTGCCGGCGCAGGTAATAGCACGTCGCGCCAGTGGTCGAGACATCGTCAGAGAAGATGTAATCCGCGCCCGGTATAACGGGACCGTCAAACCAATGACGGGTGATCAGGCGTGCGAATGCATCCTTGCCGGTGTTGGCGGCGGTGCCGGTCTTCACAATGCCTTCATCGATTGCCAAGCCGGTGGCGACTGAAAGCCTGCGTGCGAATCGTTCCGGGATCACATTGGCGAGCATGTTCGGGTGTTCGATGCCGCGCAGCGGCAGCAGGATGGCGTGAGGGCGCTCCAGAAGGAATTGCATGAGCCTGGCTGATCTCCCGCGATCCGTGTTGGCAATTCGCGTGATCAAGGCCTCGGCGTGGTGTTCCTGCTCCACAGGTGTCAGGTGACCGAGGCCGCCGTATCCCTTGGCAAAAAACCAATCCTCGTTGACCGGCCACCTGAATTCAGGCGCACGGACTAGCTTGCCGCCTTTGGTGGTCAGTTGGTTGGTGTTGACCAGCCATTGCACCGTGGGGAATCCCTGCCACACGTCGGCCACGTTGGGCGGCGGGAGTGACAGGGCCTGAGGTGGTGTCGTTTTTCTTGGAGTCGTGATCATGGTGTCGCACCCGATTCGGTGGGTTGTTGGCTGGATGTTTCCGCGACGGCGAAGAACCCGTTCTCACGGGCCAGTGCGCTACTCACGGACCCTCCACAATCACGGACAAAGTCCGCACGTTGTTCAGGGGGCCGGAGGCATTCCTCATCCTGATAGGTGGGGAGGACCGGTGACATTGCCTTTCCATCGAGCAACTCCATTAGCTTTGCCCGCACAGTCTCCGCACCTTTGCGATAGAGTGTGACGGCGAGCAGACTGCCATCGATGTAAATGGCAAAGTTGCGTGTGGCGTAGCCATCATCCTTGCGATAGCGGCTGACGGTGATTGTGGGCGCTGGCGATGGTCGCGGCCGGTTGGAGAATGAGGTGGTTGTTTCGTGTCCGCATTCGAGGCATCTGATGTTGCCAACGGGATAGCGGACTGTGGAGATAGCTCCACATTGCAGGCATTTGTCTTTAGTCGTTTTCATGGTTTTGGTTCTTCTCGGTTGTTTTGTTTGCGTTTCATTCTTGGAAAGCACCGTGGTGCCAGGTGCTGAAAACAGGAAAGCCCCGCGGGTGCGGGGCATTGGCCTTTGGTTTGGTGGTTGTCGGCACTTTGAGCCGGCAGATGATTGCGATAGGACAGTATTACAGCCACGGGGAGTCAGCCCACGGATCGTCCATGGCGTCGCTGACCGCCTGTTGTAGGGTGGCGTGCTCGCGCTTGGGTATGGCCGCGACGTTGACCGCGTAGGCGTGTTCAGTGATGCCGTAGCGATAAGCCGACATCGGGATCGCAATGCCTGATAGCCATATGCGGTTGGAAGCAGCCAGCATTTGCGACCTACTCCAGAATGTGACACCGTCGCCAGTCTCCACCCGGAATCCCACCGCGACGCTGAGCGCCCCGGCAAGCTCATCAGTTTCGGCCATGATGCAGGGATACCATCCATGCCGGCCCTCTGATGTGGTGCATTCCACTAGGATATCCGCACCCAGGGCCATGTCCACCGTGCCATCACGATTGCGCCGGCGTTTGGTGTCCGTGCTCTTGAGCCATTTGCCGAGACCTCCAAGGTGTCCCTCATAGATCCAGTCGGGAGAGCCTTGGAATTTGCATTGCACGGTCGCGTCTTGATCAAACACGACATTCCTTGCGGTCACGGTGTAGGGTCGTTTTGTTGTATTCGTTCTCATTGTTGGTTTGTGTGTTGTGTTTCGTTTCATGGAAGGCACCTGCAAGGTGCGGAAGCGGAGATATGAAAAAGGCCCAGCGATTGCTGGACCTTGGGATTGGGGTGGGAGTTGGTGCTCTTCGCCTTACTAACGATTCTGTTAGTGTGGCTTGCTTGGTTCGGGATAATGGAGAGATCGAAATCCCAACGAACTCTTTATTGTGCCCCATGCGCCCTGTGGGGAGCCTGGGAGCTATTTGGCTATATAGCGTTGCCAGAACATTGCCTGAAACGCCCGCAGAGCGACACAGGGTGTCGAGAAAGCATCACCTGACACACGAGCCACGACGGGTGGCCCCCTCATACCCCAACCTGCTCACAGAGCCTTACGGGCGGGGTAGAAGGCATGAAAGAAAAAATTAATTTTCAAAGCACCCCCCAAAAAAAAATTGTTTTCAGGTGCCATGTGGATGGCGTTTACACTTTGACGAAGTGGACTACTTTACCGAAGGAATTATCCTCAGCTCTCAACACGCTGTGGAGCCCTCGAAACCCTTATGAAAACAGCGAATCTGAGCAGTGGAGTGCTGATCAGTCGCTCCAGGTAATGCGAGATGATTGCTCTTAGCCTATACCTGCAATTTCAGGCACTTGTCTCTATTCAGGCCATTTTAACCCGGAGGTCGATTGTCTATCAATATGGATGCTGTCGCTGTAGCCACGAACTCAGGCTGTCGGATCAAGTGTGTATAGAACAGGCGATGAAACGAGAAGAGCAGGATGATGGATGTGAGCACTGGCAGTAGCCAACGGTAGGTGGTGGCAAGTCCCTTGTGGCCTGGGCGGTGCATGGTTCCTTTGACGATAATATTTAGCCACCTCTGGGCAGCAAAAATCCGGAGAAGCCGCTCTGCGTCCCTCTGTGTAGTCCCAATGCGAATGGAAAGCTCATGGTAGCTGAGGAAGAACTGGCCGGCGATGCAGGGTTCAGCTTTGTGATAAGCAAGGTCACGGCAAATGCGAAACGCGGCTTGGTATGGCTCGGGAAGGTCGGAGACGTATCGCCGCTGGTCAGGTGGTAGTTTATCAACCCAAGTTTGCTTGCAGGCGTCAAGGTGGGCGGTAGCTTCGGCCATATGCTGCTCTCGACTGTCAGCAAAGATATCCTGATTGACGTCGTAGAAGGCGGCAACGAGCTCAATCAGGGTGTCGGTTCCAACGGCGTGAAAGAGAAATGTTACCATATCAATCAAATCCGAGTTCCTTTTTCCCTGAGTGGGAGAAAACCGTTTTGCGATGTAGGTTTGGTAGAGATGGTGAAGCCTGCGATTGCGTTGTAGCTCTGTCATAGCCTTGTCCCTGGCTTTGATCCTGTCACCGAGCGTCCTATTCTTATCTCCCTTCTTCCCCGCCTTCCTTTTGCCTGAACAATCTGAATTATCTGAATCATCTGTGGAATCTGAGCAGTCTGTGTGTTCTGTGTGTTCTGTGTGTTCTGTACCTCTATGTACACCCGCACTCTCATTCCAAGGCCAAACGATGTCCTTGTATTTCACGTGAACGGGCGGAGCATTCACGATCCGGGAATACACCCCACCGTCGATGTGCTTTCCTGCGATGATCGTATGACTTCCCTTTGCCCGCCATTCTCCAATGGGCTTGCCTCCTGATGTCAACTTGCGGCTTGGCGGAATCTCTCTATTGATGACCAGCCAGACGTTGGCTCCTCGTTTGCCTGTGGTTCGCAGGCTACCCTGAAGCCGGGGATTGGCGGCAAGGAACTGTTCGAGCGCAGTGGAGCAATCGAAGTCGATGGAGCAGAGTCCTTCTGAAGCATCCCCGAGCAGCACTCCAATCGTCGAAGCTTTGGCCAGTGCGGATTGGTAGAGTGGATTTTGGGTGCTCTCAAACTTGGTGTTTTGCCAACCCTTATTGCTTGGGGCCTTGGTGCCTTTCCTGATCGGCAAGAGGACGGCTTTGACACCGAGGCGTGTAATGATTTCCTGTGGGTCCATTGGATTTTTGACCGGTTTCAGTGTTCCATGGATTGCGGGACTGCACCGAGAATGCGGTCGATCTCGTGAGCTGGGACCATCACGGCACCGTAACCGGTAATGGTTTGGATCTTGCCTTCCTTGATCTGACGGTAGGCCCAGGACCGATGGCGGCCAAACATTTGAGCGAACTCGGCGAGGGTGTATGCCTTGCGGCATGAGGTCTTAGCTGTGGTGTTCATGGCGCATAGCATGCCGCCATGTCGCACGCTGCGTTAAGGTCACATCCGCAGTTATTTTTGACTTTTTCCTGACTTCTTATTTGCAGGCTTTCAGAGTCCAGTAGTCAGGTAGATGTGAGGGCCACTACTACGGAACCTTTGTTAAAAACTCACAGAAATCCAAGGAGAACCACCTTTTTGTCGCCGCCTTTTTTTTGCTGGCCAAGCGGAATATTGGAGAAAGGCCGGCTCGTTTCACCATCCTTGGCCAGTTCTCGGTATCAATCTTTGCATAAGACTCGTGATCCAACACGTTGTTCTCAATATAAGACTTTAACTGGCCCGATTTCGGTAATCGGTCGTGCTCTATGATGTAGCAGATAAATGCCATGTAAAGTTGGAGAACAGCTGGCCAATGTTCCGTATCCGATGGTTTCTTCCGCTTGGTTAGCCGAAGCACATCGGCCAGGATACCCACTTCTGAGTTCTTCACGGCATTCAAGAGAATGCAGGCCAAATGGCGATGATGACGACTGGACCCTATGCCACTTTGGATAATGCTGATAAGTGGCGCTATGGTTGAAGGAGCCTTAGCTGTGGGATCGAGTTGTCGCGCCCAAAAATTCCTGATAAACTTTGGGACTGGTCCCAAATCTTCATACATTGCCCTTACAAGCTGAGGGTCCAGTCCTTTTTCCTCGGCGATTTCATTTAAGACCGCAGACTCCATAAATTCAGGAAAGGCGGCTGCCTCGACTAGATCTTGGTAGAGCAACTTTCTTAGCAGCCTATATTGGTTAGTCGGAGGAGTCCCTGGTGGGAAAAAGTTTTCTGGAATTTGTATCCGGAGAGGCGAATCTGAATCTAGGGTGTCAGTTTTCATGCAAGGACCTTTCCAGCCTGTTTGGATGAATGATCGGGAATCAAGTGACCATAGGTTTGGGCTGCCAGAATGCCGCCGTCCTTGTGGCCAAGCCACCCGGCAAGGGTTGGGAAGTCCACCCCGCTTTCCAGGCACCGCGTGGCGAAAATATGGCGGAGGTCGTGAACACGAAGGTGTTCAATGCCCAAGCGCTCACACGCGCCTTCCAGGGCGATTCTGGGACTCTTGACGAGCATCACCGGGTCGGCGGGCTCACATGGTACATCCGCTGCTTTCATGCGTTCCAGAAGCGCCAGAGCGGCGGGAATCAGTGGGATCTTACCCATGGCGTCATTCTTGGCGATGCGCCGGACGATGTGGCAATCTCGGATGTCACCCCACGTGACTGCCTGGGCCTCGGAAATCCGCATGCCGGTGTAGGCCAGAAACTCCACCGCCATCGCGGTAGCCTTCGAGTGGGATTTCCGCTGGGTCCGTATCGACTCGATGATCTCCGCGAATTTCTCCTTTGTCGGCGGATACCAATGCCGCTGATCGGGCTTCAATCGCTTGAGTCCATCCACTGGATTCGATGCCGCCTCCCTGCGCTCGATAGCACGGTTCCAGACGCGCCGCAAAAGGGCCAGAGCGCCGTTGTGCCGGGTCTTGCTGGCCTTGGCCGCGTAGATGTCACGCCAAGCCCTGAGATCGCCCACAGTGATTTGAGGCACACGTTTCAACGCAATGGGAGCGGGGAGCGTATCGATGATACTCTTGGCAATCTGCTGGTAGTAATGCCGGGTGGACGATTTCAAATCCGGATCGTCCCGGTCAGCTTCTGCCTGAATGGCCCCGGCGAGCGAATCCGCGTTGTGCGCCTCGCTGGCACCCTTCAATTCCTTGAGGATTTCGGGGAGCAAGGTGGCAGCAAGGTTGTAGTCAGTGGTGCGGAGGCTGCGCTCCACCGACTTCCCATTGACCTTGGCGCGGATCCAATATACGCCATTCGCATGACGAAACAGATTCTCCAACTTCGACCGCTTCAGCCGAGTGGTTTTCTTGGTGGTTTTTCGAGGTGTAGTCATTTGTTTTGTGGTGTTGTGTTTTGTTTTTCGCACGGTGTGGCAAATCGGGGTGACAAACAACACAAAAACACGAGAAACCCCTACTGGGGCCTGTAGCTCAGCGGTTAGAGCAGGGGACTCATAATCCCTTGGTCCAGGGTTCAAATCCCTGCGGGCCCACCTTGGGCAGACGCAAGACGTGAAGACCCAAGACGCAAGAGAAGAATCCTGAATGGCTTCACGTTGAACTCCTCATGCCCTTTCACGGTGGAAAGGATGAAACCGTGGCTAGCATGCTTTGCGCGAGACGTTTCCCCAACTCTTCGGGTGGCTAAGGATTACATCATGTCATAGGGCTGATGATGATGGAGGACGAGTTTGGAAAGAATAAAGGGTCTCCCTTGTTATCATCCTCCTTCGGTTTCCCAATCTTCAAGCCGCAAGCTATTCACGCGTTTGAATTCCCGGGTGTTGTGGGTGACGAGTGTGAGGTCGAGCGAGAGGGCTTGGCCACCAAGTTGCAAATCGTAGGGGCCGATTTTCGTGCCGGTTTTCTCAAGTTGAAAACGGATTTCCGCAGTTTTCACTGCGGAGTCCCAATCGAAGGGCAACAGGTGGAAGGGTTTGAGAAAGGTGGCGACTTTTCGCCCCTCGCCCTCGGGGTCGTTGCAACGGAACACCCCGGCGAACAACTCGAAAACGCTCACCATCGATACTGCGCAATCCTCGGGACTGTGGGCGGCAAGCCCCTGGATGATTTCGGCATTTCCGCGCATGGCGGCGATGCAGACGTTGGTATCGAGGAGGTAGGTCATCTGGAGAATTCCACGATGGGAGGGAGTTTGCCTTGATCGGGGCGGGTGAAATTGACGTCATCAATGCGGATGCTCTCGAAGAATCCTTCGGGCCAGGAAGAGGCTTTGACCGGCACCAGCAGCACCCCATCTCCCAGACGGCGGATTGAGACTTCACTGCCTTCAAATCGCAGTGCTTTTGGAATTCTCACCGCCTGCGAGCGACCATTGGTAAATAAAGTCGTTGTCATAGCCGGTATATACCCGTTCGCTTGCCAGCAGTC
>CAYWLC010000013.1:0-502 GCA_964458895.1 uncultured Luteolibacter sp.
TTAATCCGTAAAATCCGTTTAATCCGTGGTAATTAACTCCAGGTATTAGGAATCAATTTGGGAATTCAGGGTTAACCGCAGATGAACGCAGATGAAGAGAGAGGTGTATTCATCTCCAGGTGTTATTTATCCGGTTTTTCATCGGCCGGTGGGGCGAGTGGAATGATATTTTGCGGGATGCCACCGCCGAAGTGGAGTTGGATGCCCCTGCACGCGCCGTTGAGAATGGAATTCACGTTGAGCATCTCCGCTTTTTTGCGCACTTCGGGAGGGGCCGCTGCCTTGTCTTGTTCGGTGTCCCATGGGCCGGACCAGATGATCTTGTTGTTCTTGTCGCGCAGGGTGATTTCCTTGCCATTGTTATCGTCGGCTTTCACTTCGATGCTGCCGTCCTGATCCATCATGCGGACGGTGGCGTTGTTGTGGGAATTGATGCCACCCTGGAAATTGATGCCACCCTGGACACCGGCGTCGTTCATTTTCTGCATGCCCTCGACCTGGA
>CAYWLC010000013.1:512-32552 GCA_964458895.1 uncultured Luteolibacter sp.
GAGCTTCATGCGTTTTTTCATTTCTTCGAAGTTAGGCTGTGGGGGCATGGCATCGCCTCCTAGATTTCCCTCGATGGCGCCGCGGATGCGGTCCGCCATGTCCTTAGGGATGCCATCGAGAGGGAGATCATCTTCAAGCGGCATGGGTTGGGCCTGCGCGATGTTCTCCGGTCGGCTGCCCAGCGTGACATCGAGATTGACGGGTTTCCCCTGATGGATCACGTCGATTTTGATAGATTCGCCTGCTTTGTGGGACAGCATCTGTTGGGAAATATCCTGCTTTGACCCGACGGGCGCGCCGCCGATCTTGGTGATGATGTCGTTGATGGCAACTCCAGCCTTGGCTGCGGGGCTGTCCGGCGCGAGCGAGCGCACAAGGACGCCCTCGCCCGCCTTGAGATTGAGGTGGTCCGCCAGCATCCCGGGAATCTCCGTGGTGACGATGCCCAGAAAACCTGCGGCGGCTTGTTTGTTAGATGGATCGGCGGCCGGGGCGACCGGGGCGGGGTTGGCGGGGGCCTGACCGTAGGGGGCATCGACCGCGGCAGCGGGGGGCGGCGTGTTGTCGGGCGGAGCCTCAATGGCGGACAATGGCATCACCAGCGCGCTGACAAGCGCCGCAGCTGCCGGGAAAGTCGTGATGGAGTGTTGTTTCATGATCGTTTTGATTGGAGTTATAGGGTAATCGTCATGCGTGGTCCGTTTGTTTTAAAAAACGCATCAGTCGGATTTCTCCGGCAGGAGGATGTATTCGATGCGGGGTTGTTCTATCTGATAGGTTCGTCCGTCGGGCGCGGTATAGGTCCGCAGTTCCTTGTAAACGACCTTGAGCACGCGCTGTGCATTATTGTTAGGTCTCCAGACCACGCCTTCGTCGCGGGCCTCGGAGAGTTCGCGGTTGAATGAGGCGGGGACGAGTGATTCCGGGTGTTGCAATGCATGCGGGGCGGCAGGTGCGGGTTTGGAGGAGGCAAGCGGGCGGGGCTTGGTTTGGACCGGCAGGAGCAGGGCGGTGATGGCACCGCATAGGGCGACGGCGGCGGCCACCGCAAACCATTTGCGATCCACATGGCGGGTTGTGGTGCGCGGTTTGGGGAATGGCAGGATGTTTTCGTTTTGCGGGAATGCCGTGGTACTGACGATGGCTTCAAGAGAAGTCATCAGGGCGGCTGGCAGGGAGAATGGTTTGTTAGATAGCAGGAGTCCCTCGAATTGGATTTCGTCCGGGTTGAGGCGGGTGAGGGAATTCGAGGTGCAGGCATCCAGGCGATCAAGCAAGGTCTCATCCAGTGCGGCGGGGATGAGCTTATTGAGATCCTGTTCGATGGAGGAAGGATCGGGTGTCATGGTGGTGGATGGTTGCGGGAAACTGGGAGGGTGGATTCAGATGGACAGGTCGCCGCGGTGGCGGGCGCCACGGAGTGAGCGTTTGAGGGCTTCGATTCCATAGCGATACCGGGAGGCTGCCGTGTTTTGGGAAATGCCCAGTATTTCGCCGATTTCGGCAAAGGTCCGCTCGCCCCAGATTTTCATGATGATGACCTCGGCGAATTTTTCCGGGAGTTCTTTGAGTTTTTCCTCGAGTTGGGAGCGGGTTTCATCATCGGAGGATTCACTTTCGAACCATGGGTGGAGGGCCTCCTGGGTGGCCTCGCCGGTTTCAGTTCCCACGGTATCCTCGCGGCGTTTGCGGCGGTCGTCGCGACGGCTCAGGTCGATTGCGAGGCGGCGGATGGTGGTATAGAGGTAGGGTTGCCATGCTTCGGGACCGCCGATGAATTCATTGGTGTGGATTTTTTCCACCAATTTGACCAGGGCATCTTGCAGGACGTCCTCGGCATCCGGGGCGGAACGGGTCTGCTGGCGCGCAAAAAGCAGCAACTTCGGGCCATGCGTTTCCAGCCACGTGCGCCAATCGGACGCTGCGGGTTTTTCTTCCAGAGTTGGGGACCGGGATGACATCTCAGTAATGTTGTCCATAAAATCGTTTCAAGGTGGCGGGTTTGTCTCGTAGGATAGGTGAAAGCCATTCCAACTCAAGTCTTTCAAGTTGCTTGCAGGGTGGCGGTGGTGGCAAATTCTCGCCCGATGCCACTCATCCGCCACAGCCGGTTCGCCGCCATCGATTTTGAATCGGCGGGTGCGGAGCGGGGCATGACTGACAGCCCGGTGCAGGTGGGGCTGGCGTGTTGGTCGGCGGAGACCGGGTATGGCGGGGCCTATGTTTCCTATTTGTTTACGGACCGGCCGGTGCAATGGTCGGCTCGCAAGGTGCATGGCATCGGGCCGGAACATTTGGCGGGTGCGCCATCCTTGCTATCGCTGTGGCCGGAGTTCAAGCAGCGGCTGGCTGGCACCGTGGTGGTGGCCCACGGCAAGGGCACCGAAAAACGCTTTCTGCGTGCGTTTCCGGGCCACGGATTCGGACCGTGGACCGACACGCTTCTGTTAGCCCGCGCGGCTTGGCCCGGCATGGCGGATCATTCCTTGGGTGCGCTGTGTGAATGCCACGGTCTAACAGAATCGATCCGGGCGCAGGTTCCCGGGAAATCGTGGCATGACGCGTTGTTCGACGCGGTGGCCTCGCTGGTGTTGTTGGCGCACCTGATCGACGTGCTGGCGCTGGCGGACTACCCGGTGGAAATCCTGCTGCACCCGGACACCTCGGCCTGGCATTTCGGAAAAAAATCCTGATTGCCGCCCGCCGCCACAAACATCACCCATGTTGATTCGATTCCGGGTCTACCAGAAATGCGTGCTTTCCCTGCCCCTTTGTTTCCGGTAGCGTCGCGGTTGCATGACCCTCCCACCCCGGCGCACGAGCGGTTCGACCGCGATGGACGACTACCTTGAGCAGATTCTCCATTTGATCGAAACGAAGGGATATGCCCGTGCCGTGGACATCTCGAAAAACCTTGGAATTTCCCAGGCCAGTGTGACCAACATGCTCCAGCGGCTCGATGCCGAGGGCCTCGTGAAGCACGAAAAATACCGCGGCACCATCCTCACCGAGGAGGGCCACCGGATTGCTGGCGCCATCGTCGAACGCCATGAAACGCTCACTCGCTTCCTGCGGCTCTTCGGCATCGACGAGGAAACCATCTACCGCGACGTCGAGGGCATGGAGCACCATGTTTCGCGCCCCACGCTGGAGGTCATCCGCGCCGTGGCCGACGCGCTGGAGGCCGACCCCGCGCTGTTGGAGCGGGTGCGGGCGGAGATGCGCCGGGTCTAACGATAATGTGTTAGAAAATACGGCTTTCCATCGTGATGGAGCTGGATAAACCAACATCATTTGCTCGGTGATTGATTCTCAGGATTGCACACAAAGGTTGCCCCCATGAATTTACCACTGGAAACACTGGGAACCTCTGAGAACACTGTAATCTTCATATTTACAGTGATTTCAGTGGTTATCAGCGCCCTCAGTGGTTAAAAACGTGGCGAATAGCCCTGCCGTCCATCCGGGCACGCGCGACGCGTGGCACCAACCCCTTCTCCTGCAAAACCCCCTCATCCCCGCCGCTTGCGCTTGATTCCGGGCGGATTGGCCTTAAGTCTCCCCGCATGCCCGATGCCGTTTACGTTCGCGACGCATTTGCCCGGATCGCCGACCGATACGTGCTGACCAACCATGTCCTGAGCTGCGGGGCGGACCTATGGTGGAGGAAGGTGGTGACCGCGCGGATCCGGAAATGGAAGCCGGAACGCGCGCTTGATGTGGCGTCCGGCACCGGGGATCTGGCACTCGAAATCCAGCGGCGTTGCCCGGATTGTGAGGTGACCGCCACGGATTTCTGCGCGGAAATGCTCGCCCACGCCGCCAGCCGCGGCATCGCAAAAACCCTTGTCGCCGATGCGCTGGACCTGCCGTTTCCCGAGCGCGGCTTTGATGTCGTCACCGTGGCCTTCGGACTGCGCAACATGGCGGACTATCCAGCGGCCTTGTGTGAAATGCGGCGCGTGCTAAAACCCGGGGGCCATCTGATCGTTCTGGATTTCTCGCTGCCTGATGGATTGATGCGCTGGCCATACCGCTTCTATCTGCACCACGTCCTGCCACACCTGGCGGGCTGGCTGACGGGCGAGCGCGACGCCTACGAATACCTCGGCGGCTCGATCGAGGCCTTCCCGTCCGGCAGGACGATGGCGGAATTGTTAGAAAATTGCGGCTTCATTGAAGCCAGCGCCACTCCGCTGACCTGCGGGGTGGTCTCGATCTATCAGGGAACCTGCCCGTCACCGTGAAGAAGCCCCCGACCATGCCAGTGCGCGATGCCGCGCTCGAACTCGCCCGCCGCCTGAAGGCCGCCGGGCACGAGGCGTTCTTCGCCGGCGGCTGCGTGCGTGATAGATTGTTAGGTCATGCGCCGAAGGATTATGACATCGCCACCAGCGCCGTGCCCGGGCAGGTTCTGGAGCTTTTCCCCGGATCCAATGAGGTGGGTGCGCATTTCGGCGTGGTCATCGCCAAATGTGGCGGACACCACGTGGAGATCGCGACCTTCCGCACGGATGGCAGCTACCGGGACGGGCGGCGACCGGAGAATGTGACGTATTCCACCCCGCAGGAAGACGCGCGTCGGAGGGACTTCACCATCAACGGGCTGTTTGAGGACCCGGATAGCGGCGAGGTGATCGATTACGTCGGCGGTCTGGCGGACATCAAGGCCGGGATCGTACGTGCCATCGGCGATCCCTTGGCGCGTTTCGCCGAGGACGGGCTGCGCCTGCTGCGCGCCGTGCGCTTCGCGGCCATGCTGGATTTCACCATCGAGCCGGAGACTGACAAGGCGACCCGGCAATGCGCGCATCTGTTAGATAGAATATCCCCCGAGCGCATCCGAGACGAGTTCTCGAAGATACTAACAACCCCGCGTCGCCGCAGTGGGGTGGAACACCTGGTGGACACCGGACTGATGCGCGAATTCATGCCGGAAATCCTGCCACTGATCGGCTGCGAGCAACCCCCGGAATGGCATCCGGAGGGTGATGTGTACGCCCACACCTTGATCATGCTCGGGATGCTCGCGCCGGATGCGCCGTTGGATTTGTGTCTTGCGGTGTTGTTGCACGACATCGCCAAGCCCCCATGCCGGACCCTTGATGACGATAGCGGACGGATCCGCTTCAACGGCCACGATGCCATGGGTGCGGAAATGGCCGGGACCATCCTGCGCCGTTTGCGCTACCCGAATGGGGTCATTAGCGCCGTGGTGCCCATGGTGGCCCGCCACATGCAGTTCATGAATGTGCAAAAAATGCGTGTTGCCCGCCTGAAGCGATTCATGGCCGAGCCCACGTTTGACAGGGAACTGGAGCTTCACCGCGTGGATTGCGGATCGTCAAATGGACTCATGGACAACCACGAATTTCTGCTGGCCAAGGCGGCGGAATTTGCCGCCGAGCCGCTCATTCCGCCGCCTTTGGTGGGCGGGCGCGACCTGCTCAAACTCGGCCTGCATCCCGGCCCGCGCTTCAAGGAAAGCCTTGAAGCCGTGCAAACCGAACAACTCGAAGGAAGAATTCTTGATCGCGCGACCGCTCTGGTGTATATGGGGGGGCTCGCGGCGGAAACCTAAGGGACAGGACGTCCAGTCCTGATTTCAGATGAAGGGACGAGACGTCCCTTCCCCTTAAGTCTCTCGTCATTTTACAATAACTTATAACTTCTAACATATAACATTATCCAATGCCCGCCGCCTCCGTCGAACACAACGATCCTGTCAACGCCCGCATCCTCGCCGTTTCCGAAGACCTCATTGAGGGGTTCCAGCGCCAGCCGTTCCACAAGATCGCGGAGATGTCGGGAGTCCCGTTAGATTCGGTGATCGAACGCATCCGCGCCATGGTCGGTGCCGGTGTCGTCCGCCGCGTGCGCCAGACGCTGCTGTCCACCAAGCTCGCACACGGCTCGCTTGTGGCATGGAAAGTGCCGGAGGAAAAACTCAACGACGCCTTTGATTTCATGGCCAAAGAGGACCCGTTTTCCGGCCACGTCGTGATCCGTTCGACTGATTCGGAGGTTTCCGGTTCCGGCTACCGCTTGTGGACGACGTTGAAAGTCCCGGTCGGGGAATCGTTGGACCGGCACGCCACCGCGCTGCTGCGGCTCACCGGAGCCACGGAATACCTGCTCATGCCCGCCAACGGGGTGTTCGCCCTGGGCGTGGGCCACACCCGCCGCAGGACGCTCGAGCCGGGCGACAAGGCCGACGAACCGGCGGTGATGATGACCACCGCCACCGTGGAACTCACGCCTGAGGAATGGAATGTTCTGTTAGCCATGAAGGAGGAGCTCGCGCTGGATGAAATCCGTGAATACCCGTGGGCCGGGCGCGCGCAGGCTGCGGGTGTTTCGTTAGACCGTTTCTGCGAGGTGGCGGAAACCCTCAACTCGAAACAAGTCATCGGCCGTTTCTCCACCTTTCTCGAACACGTCAAGCCCTCCGCCGCCGGCGAGCGGGTCACGCGCTTCAACGGGCTGTTCCACTGGGCGGTGCCGAAAGGCCGCGAGATCGAAGGGGGTGCGCAGGTGGGCCGCCATTACTGCATGACCCATTGTTACTGGCGCGAGGGCGGCCCGCAGTTCGGTAATGTCAACATCATGGGCGTCGTCCATGGCACGGAAAAAGACCGCGTGCTGGAACACAAGGCCGCCATCGACCGCCATCTATCAGATGTCGGCATCCCGGTTTCCTACACCAATGTTTTCTGGGGCGGCCGCTCGGAAATCAAACCCTCCGAAATCTCACCCAAGGTTTACGCCCGCTGGCATGCGGAGATGGCGGATCGTGGATAGATCAGGGGCTTGAGACCACCTTCAGGCGTGCGAAGCGGGTGACGCTGGTGGCGGGATCATCCACCACGACCCGTTCCCAATTCCCATCAATTGATGTCACGGTTGGGGTGCCTGTGAAATCAACCCATGAGGAGACGCCGGATGAGAACTGGGGTATATAGGTGACGCCCGGATTGGTGATGGAATTGCGGCGGAGGAATTCCATGCGCAGCTTGCCAGCCACGCGTGTGGTTCCCGGCAGTCCGGCAAGGCCGTTGTCACCCACTGTCAGCTTGCGGGCATCCGGAGTCGCCGCATTCATGTTGCAGGCATATTTCATCAGATTGGTCACGCCGTCGTTCATCGGTGTTAGATCCGCGCTTCTTTGGTTGGCCGGCAGCACGCTCGCCCAACTGGCGAAGGTCACCGTGTAGGTCGGGACTGGCACCACAGTCAGGCTGAAGTCTTTGCTAGAGAACTTGGTGTCCGCACCGGTCACCTTCACGGTGAAGGCGGCGGTGATCGCGGCAGTGGGAGTGCCGCTGATGACACCCGCGCTGCTCAGGCTCAGCCCTGCTGGCAGACTTCCGGTCGTGATCGACCAAGTGTAGGGAGTGGTGCCGTCGCTCGCCTCCAAGGTCCGGCTGTAGGCGGTGCCGACCGTGCCATTGGGCAGCGGGCTGAGGGACGTAATCGTTGGCGCGATCGGAACGATCAATTGGTCCACCCATCCGCAGTCGATGCCAAATTTGGCGCTACTATCCTTGGAGTAGGTCCATTTCAGGGTATGGCTTCCGGTTGGCAAGATATAGGTCTTTTGCACCCAGTCAACTTCGCCACTGATGGCGCCGCCCTGGGCCACATTATCCATATAGAATGTCAGTTTGTCGGAGTTAGCTTCCGACGACACCTTCCACCAGAAGCTGACGGTTCCGGGGCCGGTGACCGTCGTCTGCATGGTCGAGGTCTGGCTATCGGTGATGGCCCCGCTTCTGGCGGCGTCCACGCCATCGTGGGTTATTGACGCCTCGGCAAACCATGGCAGATTGCCCGTACCCGAGGTGGCGAAAGTCAGAGCGGATTGATCCACCGCATTGGCCAGGACACCGGCAACGGCAGTGGTTGTTAGGATGTATGATTGGGTTGAGAACAGCCCATTGCCGCTGAGAACCTTCACGGTAAAACTGGAGTTGGACGCCGCCGAGGGCACGCCGCTGATCAACCCTGCGGAACTCAAGGTCAGTCCCGTTGGCAGAGTGCCGGAAGTGATCGACCAAGTGTAAGGGGTGGGAGCGTTGCTGGCCGCCAAGGTCTGATTGTAAGCCATGCCGACCGTGCCAGGCGGCAGCGGGCTGTCTGTCGTAATGGTCGGAGCGGTTGGAATGATCAACTGGTCCACCCAGCCGCAGTCACTTCCGCTCGATGTGGTGTTATCCTTGGAGTAGATCCATTTCAGGGTGTGGTTGCCGTTTGTCAACGTATAGGTCCTTAGCTGCCAGTCCACCTCGCCGCTGATGGGACTGCCCTGGGCAACATCGTCAATATAGAAGGTCAGAAAGTCATAGAGGCGTTCCGAGGATACCTTCCACCAGAAACTGCATGTTCCCGAGCCCGTCACCTTCGTCTGCATGACCGAGGTCTGGTTGTCCATGATGGCACCGCTGCTGGCCGCAGCCTCGCTGTCGTGCGTCGTTGTCGTTTGGGAAATCCACGGCAGGTTGCCTGTGGCAGTGAAAGTCAGCCCGGATTGATTCATTGCCTCCGCCACGGCTCCTCCGGGCGCGACGACATCCAGGGTGAATGATTTGCTAGATGTTAGAGCGTCGTTGCCCCGCACCCGCACGGTGAAGTTCGCCGTGGTCGCGGTGGATGGGGTGCCGCTGATGACTCCGGCGGTGCTCAGGGTCAATCCGGTTGGGAGGGCACCGGAAACAATCGACCAGGTGTAGGGGGTGGCACCACCGCTTGCAGCCAGGGTCAGACTGTAGGCTTCGCCGATGGGGTCAGATGGGAGAGGGCTGGTCGTAATAATTGTTGGCGCGACCGCGACAGGAAGAGTCAACTGGTCCACCCATGCGCAATCACTGCCGACACTGCCGCCGCTATCTTTCGAGTAGGTCCATTTCAGGGTGTGACTGCCGGTTGTTGCCAGCGTGTAGGACATCTGCTGCCAGTCCCTTTCGCCGCTGATAGGGTTGGCCTGGGCCACATTGTCAATGTAGAATGTCAGTTTGTCATAGCCACTTTCCGACGACACCTTCCACCAGAAGCTGAAAGTTCCGGAGCCGGTGACCGTGGTTTGCATGGTTGAGGTCTGGTTGCTCGAAATGATGCCGCTTCTGGCCGCGTCCATGCCGTCGTGAGCGGTGGCGGCTTGGGGGATCCATGGCGAGTTGCCCGAGTTTGTGATCGTCAGGCTGGGTTGATCGATGGTCTCGTTCAATGAAGTAACCATCACCGATGAAGTGGTCAGCGAGAAGTCCTTGGTCGACGACTTGGCATTGTTTGCCGTCACCCGCACGGTAAAACTGGCGGTCGTGGCAACCGTGGGCGTGCCGCTGATCACCCCGCCAATGCTGAGGCTCAGGCCCTCCGGCAGGCTTCCCTTGTCGATGGACCAGGTGTAGGGGGTCGTCCCCCCGCTTACCGTTAGATTCTGGCTGTAGGATATGGCCGCCGTGCCCCCTGGCAAAGGACTGTTCGTGGTAATGGTTGGAACCGTCATGTCCATCTGGGTGAAATCAATGGCCCATTTGTT
This sequence comes from uncultured Luteolibacter sp., assembly GCA_964458895.1. Classification (GTDB taxonomy): domain Bacteria; phylum Verrucomicrobiota; class Verrucomicrobiia; order Verrucomicrobiales; family Akkermansiaceae; genus Luteolibacter. Next base: position 10,052 of record CAYWLC010000013.1, read on the forward strand.
GCCGGAAACGTCATGCCAGTCATAGGAGTGCCCCGTGTTGACGGTTTGGTCCGTGAACACATAATCCGACTTGTTGGCTGTTATGGTATAGGTGGAGGAAGCAGGGATTTTTGCGAATGCATAGATTCCTTGTGCGTTGGAGGATGTGGTATAGGTTCCCCCTGCGGCCCGTGTTGCCGTTAGAGAAACCCCGCTGACGGGGTTGCCACCGAGGTCCGTGATCCGCCCGCTGATGATCTCACCGGTCCCGCTCGTCCATACGTTATAAGTGCACTCGTCAATGACGTTAAATGTGATATATCCCGTGTCAATCGTGGGCAGATTGTACCAGGCGTTTGCATCCCCGCCCCAACCGAGGTTCAGGTGATGGTAGAGAGTGGCTTGACTGTATCCGTAACCATCAGCCACGATGGCATGTCCCGAATTGCCGTCATCCGAGATGCCGAACAAGACCGGGAAGCCGGCGTCAAGGTTCGGGTTGACCATCGCGATCAGGCCTGAGCCGATGTTTCCCTTGTTGCTAGCGCCGTTGACCGCATTGCCATACCCGAAAGTGGTGACAAGCGCCGCTTTTGCGGCACTCATGTACGCGCCGGACCCGTCGGGCGAGTATTCCATGTGGGCCGCGACACCCGCATCCTGCAAGAGGGCGCCGATCGCCTGCCGCTGGACCAGGGTGGAGCCTGTCGCAGGGTTGAGGGGCATGCTGCCCCAGACGTATGCGCCGCCGCTGCCGTTGCCGCCCCGCAAACTGCGGTTCTCGTCAACCCCATCGACGGTAATGACAAACGAGGAGGTTCCAACCGCAGTGGTGGGCCATTGATAGAAGCGCATGAGTTGTGCCATGGCCGTGGCCACACAGCCACTGGGATAGTTGTCCGCATTGCCTGCCGAGAAGGGTGGAGTGTAATAGTTATAGCAGGCGAATTTGTCAGTCGTTGTCGTCTGGTCCCAGAGGGTTTGAATCAGCGGAGCGACGCGGACATCGGAAACACTAGCGAGGGAGGATTTGATTCCGGCAGCCAGGAGACCGTTTGTTACGAATTTGTCCCACTTGCTTTTGGCAGGAGACGGGGTGTCGCGCACCCCGGCGGCAGCCAAGGCCTTCACGCGTGCATGGCGAGCCGGCAGGTCGCGGGCGACCAATGCCCCCAAGGCATTCTGGAGCGAGGGATCAAAATCTCCGGCGGGCGCGAAACCAATGATGGGTTCGATCTGGTCGTCTGCGGAAATGATGACAAAACCAGAGGGGTTGAGGCTGGCCACATGATAGAGAGGATTTCCGCGCTCATCATTGTAGGTTTTAACGTGGTTAACGTTTTGCCCGATCACCGTTTGAAGCGGGGCCTTGTCCGCCCTTAGCCAACCTTTGACCGCGGTCTCCGCATGTGCGGTGTCCACGGGCGCGGCCAATGCGGGTCGCACTATCGCCCAGAAAATCATCGGAAGCATGAGGGCCAAAAGCGAACTCGTGGCCCGTAATCGGTGGAATGAAATCATCGGTCTGGAAGATGCTTGTGCGTTCATGAGTTTAAATCGTTAGATGGAAAAGAACTGGGCAAGGAACCGCCACGGAGTCAAGCCGCTGGAAAAGTTGCGAATCAAAGGAGCCTTGAGGGAAATTACGGGAGCCAAATCCGGCGTGAGGGTAGCTTGCAGGAAAGTAGTAACGAGGAGAATGTGGGCATTGTGACGAATTTCGAGCTATTGCCGTCAGGCCGCGTGCCGACGTTGAGCGGATCATTGTCATCGCGCGCGAATCGCGCCCGTCACCGAAGCCGGGGCGCGATTTCCTTGCCTTGGAGTGCGGATGTTGCGCTCCTTGGGCTTGCCCGGAGCAGCGGCGCTGGAGCTGGCCAGTGGCGAGCTCATGGCTGCTGCAAGGGTGGAGGTGGCGAGCCAAAGTGAATTTTCGCTAAGATTCTGCTTGGCAATCCGCCGGGGATCTTCCAAGTTCCGCGCCCGCCTGTCTCCGGGCGCACGCAAACGAGCTCATCATGTCCGTATCCATCCGACTCAACCGCAAGGGCACCAAGGACCGCCCTTATTACAAAATCGTTGCCGTTGACAGCCGCAAGCGCCGTGACGGACGTTACATCGAGCAATTGGGGACCTACGACCCGCTGGTCGATGGCACCAATTACACGATTGACTTGGCGATAGCCGACAAATGGCTGGCCGTGGGTGCCAAGCCCTCGGAAACCGTCAACAGCATCATCCGCAAGGCCCGCACTGCCGCGACCAAGGCCTGATCGGAGACCGGTTTTCCACCCGTTTTCAGACAACCGCGTTCCGCAGGGATCGCGGTTGTTTTGTTTGAATGAGCACCATGGCCAAGCCAATCCCATTTGAGGAATTCATGAATCGGGCGCTCTACGACCCGGAGCGGGGATACTACGCCCGGCGGGTTGGAGGCGTCGGGAGGCGCGGGGATTTCACCACGGCTCCCATGCTTTCGGACGTTCCTGCCAAGGCCATCGCGGCATGGGCGGTCCGCGCATTCAGGGAAACCGGTTGCCGCGATCTGATAGAAATTGGCCCCGGAGAAGGCACTCTGGCCGCCGCCGTGATGAAGCACCTGCCGTGGCACGTCCGCTGGAAAACCCGAATGCATCTGGTCGAAACCTCCACGCCACTTGCCAAAGCCCAGAAAAAATTGTTAGGAAACCGGGCCCGCCATCACTCTTCGCCCGCCGCCGCGCTCGCCGCCTGCCATGGCAGGGCCGTGATTTATTCCAACGAACTCGTCGATGCCTTCCCGGTGCGGAGGTTTCAAAACACCGCGGAGGGATGGCGGGAACTCGCGGTGGGATTTGATGCGGATGGGACTGTTCTCGAATCCCTGATGCCCGAGGCGACCTTGCCTCAATCGTCGGCATTCACCGCCATGCACCCGCTCGGGCAGTGGATCGAAGTGCACGATGCCTACCACCGCTGGCTCGCGGACTGGCTGCCCGCATGGAAGGCCGGTCGCATGCTGACCATTGACTACGGTGCCACGGTGGACACCCTCTATCATCGCCGTCCGAGCGGCACGCTGCGCGCCTATCTGTTCCACCAGCGCACGGAAGGTCGGGATATCTATCAGAATCCCGGCCGGCATGATCTAACATCCGACGTCAATTTCACCGATCTCATGGATTGGAGCCACGACCGTGCGGAGGTGGTGAAACTGCAAACTCTCGCAGAGTTCCTGCAAGCTTCACTGGACGCGGGCAACCCGCTGGATTGCCAACTCGCCTGTGAACACGGTGCGGGCGGCGCTTTCCTCGTGCTCGATCAGGTGTGCGGGCCTGGGAATAAGGCACGGACAGGATCGTAATTGCCCGAGGTCCCTTGCAATGCGGCGTTGGTGTGCTAGACTTGCCGCATGAAATGGGACGACACCTTTCTTGCATTGTTCGACCGTTGCGTGGACGCCTATCGTGGCGGCAATCAGGATTTTGAAACCTATTACACGCCTGAGGATCTGGCATTTCTGGCGGAGATCGGCTGCCAGAAGCGCGAGTTTTTCGACTTTGTGGAGGATTACTTCGAGGGTGGCGAGCCCTCGCCATCCACCGCGATGATGGTCGCCGCCGTGCGCCGTGATTATTTCATCACCGTGCAAAATCGCGTCCCCGGCACACCCCTTCTCAACCGCGACAACGTGCCCACCTTCGGTGACGAATTGGATGGCATGGCCTATCTGCCGCGCATCCTCGCCAAGGCCCGCGCCAAACTCCGCGGCGAACTCGACCCCGATCTGATGTTCTGCTGCGGCGGCGACCGCAGATTCCTCAAAAACCACGGCGACATCCATCCGGCCGATTTCCTCCGCCAGGTCTGGGCCGCCCGAGACGATGACCACAAACTCGCCGCTTGGGTGGCACGGCAGCTCTCTGCGTGATTCCGCCCAGTTCCGCTCATTTCCGGCTCAAACGCGAGGAATCCATGGCATGATCGATTTTTCCCAACTGGACCGGACGATCCACGAGTGCTGACCCCCGCAGGGCGCGCGGCCTTCCTCGCCTACCTCGCGGTGCTCGAACAAATACTCGGCCTCGTGAAACAGGCGATTGTTAGAGAACATCTCCGGGCGGATGAACGAGAAAGCAAGCGCCGGTGAATGCGCCGGACGGACAGATCATCTTCTATCATAACCACACATTGGCCGGACGGCTCGGAGATCCGTCCCTGCCTGCCCGCCCGATTCATCCCCGCAGTTCCGCTGCGGCTTCACGGTCGAGGAAGAAGGTGGCGGCGGGATGGGTTTGCAGGAACGAGGCGCTGACGCGGTCACTGACGGGGCCTTCGAGGGCTTCGCGGACAATGGCGGCTTTCCTCGCGCCCCATGCGAACAAGGCGATGGTGCGGGCTTCGAGGATGGTGCCGCAGCCCATGGTGATGGCCTCGGTCGGGACGTTTTGAATGCCGCCGAACGCGGGCGCCGCATCCTCGCGGGTGATTTGGTCGAGGTGGACGCGCTGGGTGCGTGAGGTGATGGGCGTGCCGGGTTCGTTGAAGCCGATGTGGCCGGTGCGGCCGATGCCGAGAATCTGATAGTCGATGCCGCCGGCCTGCCGGATGGCGGCTTCGTAGGCGGCGCAGTGGGCGGGGATCTCCTCCTCTCTAACAACCCCTGACGGCAGGTGGATGTTTTCCGCGGGCACGTCGAGGTGGTCGAAGAGGTTCCGGCGCATGAAGGTGTGGTAGCTTTCCGGGTGGGACGGTTCCAGGCCGAGGTATTCGTCAAGGTTGAAACTGATGACGTTTTGGAACGACAGGCCTTGCTCGCGGTGGAGGCGGATGAGTTCCTGATAGAGCGGCAGCGGGGTGTTGCCGGTGGCCAGGCCGAGCACGGCACTGCGGCCCTGCGCAGTGCGCTCGCGGACGAGAAGGGCGATTTCGGCGGCGACCCGGGCACAAGCCGCCATGGGATGATCAAAAACGACGAAGGATGCTGACATAAGCGTGAAGACAAAAGGAACGCGCGGTGTATCGCACCGGTCGATCCTGCTTGTCAACGATTGCCTAAACCGCTCAGCGGAGGATTTCCGCAAGCAGGGTGTCGAGCGAGATGCTGACGACGGCCGAGGCCTTGTCGCTCATGGCGTAGGGCAGGATGAGGCTTTTGCCGTGGATGATCGAGCCGCAACTGTAAACGACGTTGGGCACGTAGCCTTCGCGCTCGTTGCCTTCCGAGGCGAGCAGCGGCTGGCGGAGACGGCCGAGCACGCGGGTGGGGTCGTCGATGTCTAACAAAGCCGCGCCGATGCAGTATTTCCGCATGGGTCCCACGCCGTGGGTGATGACGAGCCAGCCGGCCTCGGTCTCGATGGGTGAGCCGCAATTGCCGATCTTAACGGATTCCCACATTTCCGCGGGACGCATCAGCAGCTCGGGGTCCTCCCAGTAGTGCGGGTTGTTGGATCGCATCAGGAAGAGGTTCTCGTCATCCTGGCGGGAGAGCATCAGATACATGCCGTTGACCCGGCGCGGGAACAAGGCCATGCCCTTGTTCTGCACGGCCGAGCCGTTGAGGGTGAGCACGCGGAAATCGAGGAAATCCCGGGTTTCTATCAACTGCGGGAGAATCGTGCGTCCGTTGTATGCGGTATAGGTGGCGTAATACATCACCGATCCGTCATCCTCGGTGAAGCGCACGAAGCGCGCATCCTCGATGCCGTTGCTCTCGTTGGCGGAGACCGGGAAGATGATGCGCTCGCTCATGGTCAGGTGAGGCGGGAAGCGCAGCTCGTAGTTGGAATGCGCCAGCCACTGGATGCGCTCGAGCGTGCGGGTCAGCTCAAGGGTGTTAGGCCGGAATTTCCGCCGTGCCGCGGCGATGGAATGGCGCAGGTCGCTGAGCGTGAAGGTTTCCCCAAGCGGTTCCATCACCGAGGTGCAATAATCGCTGTGCGCCCCCATTTCGTAGAGTTTGGCGATGAAGCGCTCCTTGAGATAATTCGGGTTGGGCAGGATTTCGGGTGATGTTAGATAGCGTGACACCGGGTCGAGTTCGATGTGGCATTGTTTGTTGATGGTGCCGGAGCGGAACTCGATGGATGAGATGTGGCCCTCGCCGGTGGCACGCAGGCTCATCACGAAGCGCAGGGTCCCCTCAGGCATGCCGGTCTGGTCGGGGTGGGGGACGATCGACGGGTTGAACAAGGCGGCGGATTCCAAGGCGTATTCGCCGGAAAACAAGGCGCCGATGAGCAAGCGGCGGCTGCGCGAGAGCGGGCGTTCGGTGAAAACGTGGGGTTGGATTTTCAGATAGTGGTGGAGCAGGATTTCCTCGATGTTGAAGTGGCGGGTGTCGAACTCGGCGCGCAAGATGTCCAGTTCGCGGGCGACCTCATCTTCTGTTAGAGCGAGTGCGCGGCCGATGATGGTCGTGATGCGGTGGACATCCACGGGGATGAACGGGCGGATGATCACGCGTGAGCTTTCCGGATTGAGGGCGAGGCTGTGGCGGCACAGGATGGTGGAATTCATGCGGGGGCAGGGAGAGGGTGGGTGAACTCATGGGCGGCGGTGGTCATTTCGGCCAGCGCGATTTGGAACGCGAGGGTGGATTCGGCTCCTTGGTTTTCGTTGGCGCTGTCGTGGTGCAGACCGTCGCGGCAGCCGCCCGACGAGGGATCATGAAGGGGAATGCCCAGATCGTTGCGTCCGAGAAACCATCCGAACGCGCGCTTGGCCTCCCGCCGCCAGAAATCATCCCGCGTGACACGGAAGGCATCGAGACAGGCGGAAACCATGGCCTGGGCCTCGACCGGTTGTTGGTCGAACTGCGCGCGACGGCCGTTTTTCTCATGGAATCCGTTGCTGCCGACCGGGCGGAAGTGCCCTGCGGGGGTTTTCTGTTGGATGGCGAGCCAGCGCAGGCTTTCGAGGCCGATCGCCAGCGCGCGGGGATGGGAAAGCGTGTGTCCGCTGAGAATGAGTGCCTGGCTGAGCCGGGCGTTTTCATAAGTCACGGAATTCTCAAACCACGGCCAATCGCCATCGGCACAGCCACGCCAGATATCTAACAATCTCTCGACCAGCAGGTCGCGGATGGAGGAGGTTTCCAGCGGGCATGGGTTGGCGCGGGTGTATTCATGGATGCCCACAAGGGTGAAGGCCCATGCCCGTGGCGAGGTGAACGCGCCCACGGCGGGCAGGGCGCGCTTGAACAAGCTGGCGCAGAGGTTGCGGTGCCCTGTGTTGTTAGATCGTGAGGCTCCCGACCCCAGCGCCCAGAGCGCGCGTCCATGGCTGTCCTCGCTGCCATAGGGTTCGAGCCAGTGATGGCTGAGGTCCATGAAATTGCGGAAGCGGCCGGCGGACTCGTGGAACGCGGCTGCGAGGAACGCGAGGTAGCGCGTGGCGAGCAGGCCGGGGTTTTCTTTCGGGGCCGGCGTGGCGGCTTCCTCCAGCAGATTGCAAAGGATGAACGCGCGGGCATTGTCATCGGTGCAGTATCCCTCGTGGTAGTTGGGCACATTGTAGATGGCGTGCTGGAAGATGCCCGTGCCATCCGTCATGCGCACGACATGGTCGAGGCGGGCGCTCGGCAGTTTTCCGGACCGCGATGCCTGCTGCCATTTGACATAGGTGTCTGGCGGCACGGTCTGATAGGTGGTTTTCGCATGATCGAAGGTTTCCAGGTAGCGTCGTGCCACGGCTGGCCAGATGTTGGCGCGGCTGGTTTCGTAGGCCGTGCGGCGCATGCGGGCCATGCGTTCGGGATCGCCCAGCAGGCCGCAGGCCGCATCGCTGATGGCGTCCGCATCGCGGAAGGGCACCAGCACGCCGCGCTCGTCCGCAAGCAATTCCCGGGCATGCCAATACGGCGTGGAGATCACGGCCCTGCCCGCCCCGAAGACATAGGCCAGGGTGCCGGAGGTGATCTGCGCCTCGTTGAGATAGGGTGTTAGATAGATGTCCGCGGCACCGATGAACTCCTTGAGGTCGTTGTTGGAAACGAAGCGGTTGTAAAAAACCACATGGTCGCCCACGCCGATGTCCTCGGCCAGATGTTCGAGGCCGGTGCGGTATTTCTCGCCCTCGTTGGCGATCAGGTTCGGGTGGGTGGCGCCGAGGATCAGATAGACCGTGTTCGGGTGGTGTCGGATGATTTCGGGCATGGCCCGGATGGCGTACTCGATGCCTTTCCCGGGCCCTAACAGCCCGAATGTCAGAAGCACGGATTTCCCGCTCACGCCGAATTGGTTCTTGTAGGTATCGGTGTGGATGAAAGGCACATCCGGGATGCCATGGGGAATCACATCCACCTTGGATAGCGGCACGCCGTAGGTATGATGCAGGATTTCCGCACCCTTGTGTGCCATGACCACCATGCGGTCGCTGCGCCGAATCAATTCCTCCATCACGTGGCGCTGCTCGAGATTCGGTTCATGCAGCACGGTGTGCAGTGTGGTGACGACCGGCATGCGCACCTCCTTGAGCAATGCCAGCAGGTGGCTGCCCGCCGGGCCGCCGTAGATGCCGAATTCGTGCTGCACACAGAGCAGGTCCGTCCGGTTATCGTTGAGTTTGTCGGCGGCAGTCAGGTACGAGTCGAGGTCCTTTTGGCCGATTTGTAACCGGACTCTGGGCGGGTAATCGTATCCTTCGGGGCGGTCATTGACGGCGACCACGATGCATTTGGTCTCCGCTTCCTGGGCGGCGACCGCTTCGCAGAGGTTGTGGGTGAACGTTGCAATGCCACAACGCCGGGGCACAAAATCCCCGAGGAATGCGATCCGGCGCGATTGGGGGAAGAGATTCATGCTGCCATAACTTGGCAGACAATTCATTGCAAGGAAAGGAAAAGAATCGGTCTTGCAGGAATAACGTGTGGTGGGCTTGACGGCTGCGGGCGGTTTTGGGAGTTTCGGACGTGCGGTGGGGTGCTTCATCAACCGTGAATTTCAAGGGGTCAAGAGCGCCAAGCGATGAGATCCCCGTTGGACCAGCGCCCTGTGATTGTCTCCGTGGCGGGTCCCAACGGGGCGGGCAAGACCACCTTCTATCATGCTCACCTGAAACCAGTGGGTCTTCGCTTTATCAATGCGGATCGCCGTTTTGCCACATGTTCTGATCTTCGACAATGATGATCTGCGGATGCCGTTTCGCAAGGTTGGATAGTGGATGAAGAGGAATAATCTTCGATCCGCGACCTCTATCTGTCTAACAGAAGAAATTTCAATTCCCCTTCCGAGACGATTTCGCCGTTGACCAGGCAGCGGCAGCGCGTCTGGCCGATTTGGCCGCGGATGCGGATGACCTCGCTTTCGATGAAGAGGGTGTCGCCTGGAAGCACGGGGCGGCGCCATTTCACATTGTCGGCGCTCATGAAGAGGCCGAGTTTGCCGGTGTTTTCGGGTCTGCGCAGCATGAGTACGGAGGAAACCTGGGCCATGGCCTCGAGTTGCAGCACGCCGGGCATGATCGGGTGGCCGGGGAAATGGCCGATGAAGAAGGGCTCGTTGATGGTGACGTTTTTCACGCCGGTGCAGTGGTTTTCGTCGCGGCATTCGACGATGCGGTCCACCATCAGGAACGGATAGCGGTGGGGGAGAATGCGCATGACCTCGTTGATGTCCATCACGCTCTCGCCCTTGGGCAGCATGACCTCGGCCGGCATCATCGAGCGGATGCGCTTGTATTCGGACTTGAGCGTGGCCGCCATTTTGGTGTTAGGGCCATGGCCGGGTTTCACAGCGATGACGTGGCCGAGGATGCGCACCCCGGAGAGCATGAGATCGCCGATGATGTCGAGTGTCTTGTGGCGGGCGAATTCATTGGTGAAACGCATGGGTTCCTTGGACATGATTTCGTTGCTGCGGATGACCACCGCGCTTTCCAGCGAGCCGCCCTTGATGAGGCCTTTTTCTAACAACGGTTTCACATCCTCGTAATAGACGAAAGTGCGGGCGGCGCAGATTTCCTTTTCGTAGGTTGCGGGGGTGATTTCGCTGGAAAAAAATTCGGTGAAGCGACCTTCCGGGCCGACGTTGGTGACTGAGATTTTGAAGGTCTTGCAGGGGACGATGGTGATGAGGGTGCCATCGGGGGTTTCCTGATGGATGGGCTCGCGGATTTCCCAGACCCGGCGTTTGGCCGTTTGGGGAATCACGCCGGTTTTTTTGATCATATCCACGAAAGGTTTCGAGGAGCCGTCGCCGATCGGAGGTTCGTTGGCGTCCATTTCGACCAGTGCGTTGTCCACCCCCATGCCGGTGAGGGCGGAAATCACGTGTTCCACCGTGTGCACCTTCACCGATCCTTCCGCCAGCGTCGTGGCTCGCTCGACGGTTTGGACCTTGTCCACATCCGCATTGATGAAGGGTTGATCCGGCAGGTCGATGCGGCGGAACCTGAAACCATGGCCTTCCGGGGCGGGTTTGAGAGTCAGGGTGACCTTCTGACCGGTGTGGAGTGAAGTTCCTTCCAGAGTGGCCGGACCGGCGAGCGTGTGTTGAAGAGCGGCGGACATGCGCGGGGAGAATTGGCCGAGCCTGAGCAAGTATCAAGCCGGAATGGCGGAGTCCCGGGCAGACGCAGGGTTGGATGGATCGAAACGCGGAGCGCGGAGGTCGCGGAGGGAGGCGCGGAGGGAACGATTTGCGGCTTGCGCCAAATAAGGGCAGCTTATTGAAGCTCAGCGTTTCCCTCTGCGACCTCTGCGCCACCGCGTTTCGATCAACCTCATTTTGACAGGTATGCCCATGCATCATGATCGCTTCCTCACATTTAAAAAAATCGTCATGGCGTAATTCTGGAAAAATGATACTCCCTACGCCGGATAAATGAAAATTGGCATACCCAAGGAAATCAAGGCACAGGAAAACCGGGTGAGCATGATCCCGGGATCGGTCAGGGAACTGGTCAAGCGCGGCCATCAGGTGATTGTGCAATGCGGTGCGGGCGAGGGTGCGAGTTATGCCGACGAACTCTATCAAGCCATGGGCGCGACCGTGGTTGCGGACGCCGCGGCGGTGTTTGACGCCGCCGAACTCATCGTCAAGGTGAAGGAGCCCCAGCCGTCCGAGGTGGCAATGCTCAGACCCGACCACATCCTTTTCACCTATCTCCATCTGGCCGCAGACCAGGCGCGGACCGAAGCCCTCGTCGCCACGGGATGCACCGCCATCGCCTACGAAACGATCGAGGTGAACCGTCACCTTCCTTTGTTAGAGCCGATGAGCGAGATCGCCGGCCGCATGTCCGCCATCGTGGGTTCCTATCATCTGGCGAAACACCGCGGCGGACGCGGATGTTTGTTAGGCGGAGTGCCGGGGGTGGCACCCGGCCGCGTGGTCGTCCTCGGTGGCGGCACGGCTGGGCTGAACGCCGCCCGCGTGGCCACCGGCATCGGGGCGGACGTCACCATTCTGGAAGTGGACTTCGAACGCATGCGTTTTCTGGACATCACCATGAGCGGGACCAGCACGGTTTATTCCAACGAGGCGAATCTATCAGAATTGCTGCCGCGTGTGGATTTGGTGATCGGAGCGGTGCTGGTGCCCGGGGCGAAGGCACCCAAGCTCATCACGCGCGAGATGCTGCGCATGATGCCGCAGGGCAGCGTGTTTGTGGACATCGCGGTGGACCAGGGTGGGTGTGCGGAAACGACGCGCGCCACGACCCATGACAATCCGACCTACGAGGAGGAGGGCGTGCTCCACTATTGTGTGGCCAACATGCCCGGCGCATATTCCCGCACCTCCACCCAGGCTCTCAACAACGTGACCCATCCATGGACACTGCTCATTGCTGACAAAGGAGTGGTCGGAGCGTGCGCCATCCGCAAGGAATTGCGCGGAGGCATCAACACGCGCGCCGGGAAACTCACCTGCCGCCCCGTGGCGGAGGCCCATCGCCTCGTTTACACCGATCCGGCTGAGTTGTTAGTTCCCGTGATCGATTGAACCAGGGCACGGAGCACCCGGGATATCAGGAAGATCACGCCCGCCACCAGGCCGACGGTCACCACCAGCACGAAGGCGATGATACCTAACAAGGTCCACAGCGGCCACCAGCGGCTGTCGAGCCTGCGGACACGGCCACCCCATTGACGCCAATCCTGCCAATCACCCTGCGCTGCCGGGTTTTCGGAGGGATGATTTTCCGGCGACCGGGTGGGGGTGACTCCGTCGATTTCAAGCACCTCGACTTCGATTTCGCTGGCTTCTTTTCTCATGCGGATGGTTCCTGCAACCCCGGAATTCTCGCCACGCGGCGGCAGAACGCAAATGGAATGCGGGGAAACAGGCATAATCCGCCCCGGAGGATCCGGGATGGACAAATGCCGCCGGTTTTTCATGCTGTCGTCCATGCCCACCGTCCACGTCGATCTCGCGCAACGTTCCTATGACGTTCACGTTGAAGCCGGAATTTTGCGCCGCGCCGGTGATTTCATCGCCAAGGCGGGTCTTGCCGGATGCCATGCGGCGGTCATCAGCGATGAAACCGTCGCAGCACTTCATGCGGAAACGCTGCTCAAGTCGCTCGATGCGAGCGGTTTCAAAACGTCCCTGCACGTGGTAGCCGCCGGGGAGGCTTCGAAGTCGATGGCGCAAGCGGAAAACCTCTGCCGCGAGATGATCTGTGCCGGTCATGACCGGAAATCCGTGGTTATCGCACTCGGCGGCGGGGTGGTCGGCGACCTTGCGGGTTTTGTGGCCGCCATTTTCTATCGGGGACTGCCTTTTGTGCAGATCCCGACCACCATTGTGGCGCAGGTGGATTCGTCCGTGGGGGGTAAAAGCGGTGTGAACGTGGCCGAGGGGAAAAACCTGTTAGGTTGTTTCCACCAGGCGCGCCTGGTGCTGGTGGATCCCGAAACGCTGCGCACCCTGCCGGCACGCGTGTTTCACGAGGGCTTTGCGGAGGCCATCAAACACGCCGCCATTCGGGATGCGAATATGTTAGACGCGCTGGCTTCGCTCGATCCCGACCGCCGCGAGGTGCCTGCGGAGCTGATCGCACGCAACATCGCCATCAAGGCGCGCGTGGTGGAGGCGGACGAATACGAAACCCTCGGCATCCGCGCCCTGCTCAACTTCGGCCACACCATCGGCCACGGCATCGAGGCCTCCGTCCCCTACGGTGAAATGCTGCATGGTGAGGCGATCGCACTGGGCATGCGCGCCGCCTTGTTTCTATCGGAAACCCACTCGGGGCTGGCACCGGAGATATCTGTCAGAGTATTGTCGCTGCTGGAACATTTCCGGTTGCCGCGAATTCTTCCTGCGGAGATCTCCACGGACAAGGTGATGGAAAAACTCGCGAGGGATAAGAAGTTCCATGCCGGGGTCGTCAATTTTGTCGTGCTGGACGCGCCCGGCAGCGCGCGGGTGGTGACCACCGTCACCATTGCCGACCTCCGCCGCGCCATTGATCACCTGCGGGGTTAGATACTGGAAATCAAAGTGGGGTCATGCATCCGGGAACCGGTATTTGAACCACAGATGAACAAGATTTACGCAGATGAAGAACAGATAATTAACCCTTTGCAGACGGCGCGGCGTTCACTCAAAAGGTGAGGCACGATTTCTGAGCAACTCTCTTAAATCTGCGTCTATCCCGTTTATCTGCGGTTCTATTTTTCAAGGCGGTAATCCGTGGTTAAGAAACGTCTGGTTTTCTAACCCATGTTGGATTTCCGGTTGAATCGTTCCACCTCGCGGCGGGCCATCCAATCGCAGATGTCGGCGAGGTCGGCGACGGGGGTTTGTGAGTAGGGCAGCAGGTGCATGTAGGGTGCCGGGCCGAACTCGGGGGTGAGCGTGGTGGTGGTGTCGCCGCGTTTAGATTGTTCCGCCCAGATCGCCTCCCACCACGCCTCGTGGGCTGCCAGGTGGCCAGCCCATTCCGGGGCGCGGGGATCGGAAACCTGCGGGCCTTCCTCAAATCCGACCCGGGCATGAAGATGGTGACAGTGCTCCGCCGCAAGTTGGATGATTTCCTCACAACCACCTAACAGACGTTCCGCCACGCACACCCAGTGGCTGAAATCACAGGTGAGTTTGAGTGTCGGGAATTGTTGTAGGATGGCGCGCGTGGACCAGGGGTTCCCGAAGTAACGCAGGCGGTGGGTCTCATGGGCGATGGTGACACCGAGTTCCTGCTCCAACTCCAACACCTGGCCGTAGAAGTCCACAGATTCTGTTAGATTCCAGGTGTCCGACCCGCTGTGGGCGTTGATGAACAGCGGTTCGAGGTCGAGGCAGTCCTCGATCTGTTGCCGCAATGAGTCGAGGTGCGTGCGCACGCTGCCGCCGGGCACGAAATCATTGCTGAAAACCTGCGGAATCCATTGCCAACCACTTTCCTTGAGGAATTGGTAAAACGGCGTGCGGTCCGCCATCAGGCAGATAGGAGTTTCCACGATTTCATAACCAACGTCCCGCCAGCGCGGCAGGTAATGAAGGTAACCCTGCGTGGCATCCACGCCCCACAAGTGACGGACCAGTTTAATTTTCATGATGATAGCATGGGAAAGTTTGGATCGAAGTGGCCAATGAAACCCAATATCCCACAAATGCAAACGGTCTTATCAGAAAGTGAACCCCAGCCCCTTGGTCACGGAAGACAGCCGTCCCGGCTGTCAGGACGTGCGACCGTCCCGGTTGCATCATGCGTGGGAGAAGCCGCCGTGCCTTATCAAGGAAAACAGCCGTCCCGGCCAATCCTGTTCAATTGAGAAATTCGAACCGCAGATGGACGCAGATCCATTCAAAATCTCTCTTCATCTGCGTCTATCTGCGGATAAATTCTGGCCATGACGGGCGCTTCGCGTCATCTGCGCGTCATGGATACGCGATAGACCCACGATGGCCGTAATCGATCCGATGAGGGCAAACAACATGTCGGATTGCGTGTCCCAAGGATCGCCCTGGGTTCCCAGGAACTCGTCGGCACCCTGTCCAAGCCAAATGGCGGCACCCCACTCAAAGAGTTCGTAGGCTGCGCTGATTGCGAGTGCGACACAAAGCACTAGGAATCCAAGCATTTTTCCTGATTTCACATGGTGACCACGGACGAGGATTTCGCGAGCCATTAGGGTCGGAACAAGACCTTGAAAAAAATGGCCGATCTTGTCGTAGGGATTTCGACTCAAATGCAGCCAGTCTTGTATGTGAAAGCCAAGAGGAACTCTTGCGCAGGAGTAGGCGCCACCCACCATGAGGATGACGGCGTGACAAAAGATCAGCAAGTAAAGGAGGTTGGTCAGCGGAAAACGACGATAGGTGGCCCACAACACGGGCATTGCAATCAGGATCGGGAAGACTTCAAGCACCCAGGTTGTGCGATCAAAAGGGCGCAAGCCTGATACGACGAGCAGCACTACCAGAACCATCGCGCCTATAACAAGAGTTTGAGATCGCTGCATGGTGACCCTGGGTAATCTAATAATCATCATGTCCGACGCAAGCTTTGCTTAGCGGCACCACCCGGATTTTTCCTGTTAGCTCATATTCCCGGGTGCCGGGATACACCACCAGGAGCTCTTCCAGTTTCAGGTCTTCCATGGCGATCAGCATGGAACGGGTGAGTTTCGGCGCATCCTGGTATTTGATTTCGATGCCACGTCGCTGGTTCGGGAAATACAAATCCAGTTCGGAACCGCTGTGGATCGCATAAAAGTAAGCGTCCTCGGAGCGATGAGAACGCAGGATTTGCTCCAGCACGAATCCCTCCCACGAGGCCCCGAGTTTCGGATGGGTTAGCAGTTGGGCATGGGACGCAATTCCTTGGAGGGCATGGAAGACCCCGCTGTCTCGGAAATAGATTTTAGGGGTCTTGACGAGGCGTTTCCCCACGTTCGTGTGCCAAGGCAGAAGTCGTCGGACCATGAACGTCTGTTCGAGCGCGTCGAGATAGTGTCGCGCGGTCGTTGGAGAAATTCCCATTGAGCTGGCAATTTCATTGCCGTTCCAAATCTGGCCGTGGTAGTGGGCGAGCATCATCCAAAACCGCCCCATCGCCTGCGGAGGCATCCCGAAGCCCAGACCGGCGAGATCGCGTTCCAGAAAAGTGCGGGTGAAATTGCGCCGCCAGTCAAAGCTGTCGCGATCTGTCCGTGCCAGAAACGCGCGGGGAAAACCGCCGCGGACCCACAGGCGGCGCTCGTCTTCCCTCGGCAATTCCGTGAGATGAAAACCACCCAACTCCACAATCTCGACCCGACCTGCCAGCGATTCCGACGCTTGACGTGACAAAGCGGGCGAGGCACTGCCCAGAATTAAAAACGTTGCCGGTGACCCCTCGCGGTCGGCCAACACTCGCAATACCGGAAACAATCCCGGGGAACGCTGCGCCTCGTCCACGACCACCAATCCGATCAGAGGTGCCAGCGCACTCATCGGATTCTCCAAAACTGCGGCGGTCCCCGGGTCCTCCAAATCAAAATAGCCTGCGGAATCCTTCCCCATTAACTGTCGCGCCAATGTCGTCTTCCCACACTGCCGTGGCCCGATCAGCGCCACCACCGGACCGCGCCCAAGCCCGGTCCGAACCTCCTTCATGATTTGTTTGCGTGCGATCACACGCGAAATCCTACACAAAGAATGGAGGATTTCAAGTTAAAAGCGGAAAATCCGAGTCAATAACCCGGAGGCAGGTGCGGAACGGTGAGGGAATGGAGCTACACGCTGGTTTTAAATCCTAAATCGAATCTGCAAAACCGCCGCGACCTCCGCACGACACTCCAGCGTGGGTCCGTCCAACAAGGGTGCGCGGTGAGGCAATCTCACCAGCTATCTTTGGGGATGGCCTTCGATTTCAATTTTCTTCTTCACCGGTTTAACTGTGGTTCGATCAATCACAGAAGGAAGACCGCGTGAACGCGGAACTTCCAGCGCGTTCTAACAACAACGAGTCATGCTATATCGGCCGATTGTTGGTCTCAATAGCGCCCCTCGTCCTTGGCGGCCTCGATCATGGCGACGACATTCTCGCGCGGGGTTCCGAGTTCGAGGTAGTCGATGCTGTCGGGCGTGCAAAGAAACAACTCATTCATCGTCTGCCGCCCGCATTCGTCCTACAAATTCTCAAAGACTTCAACGCCGGGGCGCTTGACGCGCCCAGTGCGGCAAACCGCCTGGGAGTGAGCCGCACCAGGCTCTATCAGCTGCGCACGGACTACCTCAAGAACAAGTCTAACTATCAGCCCAAGGCAAGTGGGGGTGCCCGGCGCGAGGCATGGCCGCCCGAGCAAGAGTTTCCTGCCTGTGCAAAGTCCTCCTAACTATCAGCTCGTCGCGGACGAGTTAGAAAGGCTCTGCCACTTCAAGCGTGCCCGAGCTACCGTCGAATCCTACGTCAAAACCCACCTTTCCCACCTAGTTCCAACGCCTTTTCCCAAGAAACGGACTTATCGGCGTTTCCGCCGCGCTCATATTGGAGAACTTTGGCAACATGACAGTTCGATCCACCAATGGTGGCCAGCTCCGCGCAAACAAACCCTGCTTCTCACTGTCGATGATTGTTCCGGCCTCTATGTGGCGGGCCGGTTTGTCGAAAGTGATACAACCTGGAATCACTTCCAACATTTCCGCGAAGCCATCGAGCGTCATGGTCTGCCAGAGGTGATCTATACCGACGCGCTGAGCCTCTTTGGGCCGAGCTCCAGTAACCATCACGCCGATCCACGCAGTGAGTTCCAGCGTGCCTTGCGCGCGCTTCACGTCGCGCATCTGGTGGCTCCAACGCCGCAAGCTAAGGGCAAGATCGAGCGTAGCTTTCAAACCTTCCAGAATCGCCTCGTCACACTGATGGCCCACGCTGGAGTCAGCGACTGGCTATCAGCCGATTCAATCCTTCAGATGGAGATCCAACGCCAAGGTCGAAAAACCCAACGAACCACAGGCAGGATTCCTTCGGAAGTTTGGGAAGAACAGCTCCACAAACGCACCGCCCACCTGAGTCCCGCGCCCGCGCCAACCCTGCTGGATCTTCACTTCTCACTGCGTGCAACGCGCAAGGTACACACTGGCCCTTATATCGAATTCGACGGACAGGATTATGAAATCGCACCCACTTCCCGCAAGGTTGTGACCGTGCTTTTTCACCCCTTCCGCAAGCTTTGGGTTCTCGATCATTCACCAAAATTAACATGGCCCCCGATTCTCGGCCATTTCACGTTGAAATCTGTCTAGTTTTGCTCCGGCAAAAAATCCAGTTTTGAACCAGCGCCGACAGTCATCCCCTGCGCCATTGACAATGCGATTTGCGCAAAAACCCCGTATTGTTGACATAGAAACGAGGAAGCACGAGGGGTCATCGTGAATTGCGGCGGCTTTTCCTTCAGCCACCCGTCATCTCAGGAGCCACAGCTATTTATTTCTTTCTGGCGTCATTCTTTTTTGCGTCTTTCTTGGCGTCCTCGGACGGCGGGGCGGAGATGGGAGGCGTGACGGCTTCGATCGGTGGAGTGGTGGCCGTGTGGCGGGGTTTTGGGGCGGGCACCGTGCCGGTATGGGGAGCGGGTGCAGCACCGGGCGGAGTGGTCGGAGCCGCGCCGGGTTGAGGAGCGGTGGTGTTGCCCGGGGGTGGCGGGATGATCACGCCGCCGGGGAGTTTTTGCACGCCGCCTGTGTTGTTAGGTTCTGAGGCTGGGGCGGGCGGGGTGACCTTGGTGACGATCTTCTCACGCTCCTTGAGCAAGGCGTCCATGGTGCTTTTACTGACTTCAAAGGTGCGTCCGGCGAGGGCTTTTTCCTTCGCGAGTTTTTCAGTTAGGGTCTTGAGGCGCCCGGCGAAGGCGGTGTCCTTGGTCTTGGCGTCCTCGGGTTTTTCATCGGCCGCTTTTTTGCGTTCCTTCGGCAATTCGGCGGTGACCGTGACGGTTAAGAGTTGGTTGTCCGCAGAGGGTGGGGGTTGCGGGTTGCCGGGATCCGCGGGCGGCGGATTGGCGGACGCCTTGGCCGGAGTGATGGTTAGAGTGTAGGTGAAACCTTCGAATGTATCGATCACGGCGGTACGTTTGGCCGCGGCATCGGCGGTGCGTTCGGCGATTTTGTCCGCCGGGACGACGTCATCGAAGCGGGCGTAGGAGAACAGGCTCTTGAATTGGGGTGCGGCATTGGTGTCGAGCACCTCGTCCGCGGCGGCGTTTTCGAGTTTGAACTCGGCCTCCTCGCTCTCGCGGGAGATTTTCCATGCGGCATCGTCCTTGCCCTTCTGGCTGAGGGTGATGGATTTGATTTTTTCGGGGCTGATGAAATCATCGGCGAGCCAGCGCTGCGGTTCCGTGCTGATCGAGGGGAACATTTCGCTCACGGCATAGAAGCCCGAATCATCGGCATGGTTGCGGATGTAGCGACCTACGGCATTGGCACCGCCCATGGGCGAATTGTCTGCTCCGCTTTCAATGCGTTTGCCTAGAGTGACTTTGGCAAGCTCCTTGCCGGAGGCGTCCTTGAAAGTGGCGGTCAAACCGTGCTCGTCGGATTTGTTAGATGATGCGTCCATGCCGAAACGCGGTGCCAATGAGGGGCCGGCTTCCAGGCCGCGGGTGACCTTCAAGTCGCCGAGCGTGCGTAAGAACTCGTTGACGAACATGAGATTGGCCGGGTAGTTGTCGCGCTGGGCGACCAGCCATTTGCCGTCTTTCCTGATGAGGCTTACCGATCCGGTGGCTCCCTGGATTTCCACATCGGCGGCATCGGTACCGGGGAAGGCCTCGAAGAGGGTTTGTCCTGCGGCGCGGCGCGTGGTGTTTTTGTTAGAATCACTGCGGGAGAGTTTGAGCGCGGTGACCGCCGCGCCGAGGGCGATGGCGATGATCCAGAGGATGATGACCTGACGTTTGTTCATGGTGGAGTGAATTTGAGATTTGAAATTTGAGATTTCAGATTTGGGATTTGAGATTTGAGGTTTGGGCTCAGCGGGCGCGGGTGGAGCGGCGGCGTTGGAAGAAGAGGAGGAGGCCGATGATGATGACGAGCGAGGGCATGGCGGCGACGTTGAGCAGGGTGATATTGCCGGCCAGGCGGTCCTTCTGTCGGCGCAGGTCCTTTTGCTGTTCGCGGATGAGTTTCGAATAATCGGTGAATTGTTTCCGCAGTTTGGCGATTTCGGCCTCTTGTTCGGGCGAGAGTTTGAGTTCGGCGCCGCGGGATTTTTTCGATTGGAGGTCGCTGAGTTTTTGTTGGGCGGATTTTTGTTTTTCCTGGAACTCCTCGATTTTCGATCCGACCTGTTTATCAAAGTCAGATTCCATTTTCTGGACCACGGTGAACGGGCGGCGGATGGCCGAGCGCGAGCGTGATCCGATCAGGTATTTGGAACCGACGGCCTGGTCGAGAATGTTGAAGAGCAGCGAGGCATTGCCATTGATGGGCGAGGCCATCTGCATGCCGCCGAAGTTCTGCACGTTGTAGGCGAAGCGGTCGAAGAAGGCATCCACGTCGGCGACGAGAAACACATTGCTCGGGGTGGCGGATTCTTTCAGATAGACCGGCTTGGCCTGGTCCTTTTTCTCATCCTTTTTGTCGTCCTTCTTGTCCGCGGGTTTTTCACCGGGTTTGCCATCCGGGAAGGCGGTCTTGAACTTGCCGGACAGGTGGGTGACGAGATCGTAGGCGGTGTCCGACGCACGGAACGTGATGGACAGCGCGGGATCCAGGCGTGAGGCGCGCATCGCGTCCACGAAAGCCGAGTTGGTGGTGGATTTCATCAGGCTGTTAGCCGTCACTCCGCCGCCGCCGGTGATGGTGAAACCTCCGGGCAGGAAGAAGGTGACGGATTCCAGGTCTTTGGTGATGACGTTGTCCTTCTGGGGCATCGTCGATTTGTTCATGGTGAGCACGGCCAGTCCGGTGCGGTCGCCGGCGAGTTTGGTGGCGAGCGTCGGGTCTGCCAGAGTTTTGCTAGATTCGAAGGTGACGCCCCATGCGGGGAGCAGGGTGGGCAGGGTGGAACTGGTCGGGGTGGTCGGTTGGCCCATCTGCGGGTTGCCGCTGGTCATTTGAGCTGCCACCGAGAAGGCGTCGAGGCAGGCGACCACGGTGCCGCCGTTGAGCAGGTACTGGTCAATGGTGAACTCGGTTTCCGGGGTGATGCTGGCCGGGTGGAAGACCAGCAGGGCCTTGATCACTTTGGGGTCGATGGTGGCTCCCTCCATGGAGATATCCACCAGATCGAAGGATTGTTTGAGTTGTTGATAGATCACCCATCCCGGGCTGGGTTGTTGGCCGGGCATCATGGCGGGGCTGCCCTTGAGTTCGAGGGCGGACATCACGCCGATCTTGGGTTTGACCGGGGTGCTGACCTCGGCGATGGCCTTGGAGAGGTGGTATTCGAGCATGGTTTCATCCCGCGGGTTGAGGAAGGGGATGACGCTGGTTTTATCGAGGCAGGAGATGGCCATGCCGAAATAAAGATTCTGGTCTTCCATGCGCTGGCCGTTGATGCCATCGAGGTTGGCGGAGTCCTCGGCATCGGTGTCAGGCTGCGGGTCGAGGTTTTCGATGCGCAGCTTGCCTTTGGAGAGGGAGGCGTACTCCTTGACCAGATCGTCCACGCGGCGCATGTGGAGTTTGAGTTCCTGCGGCATGAAGTCGGTGTTGCGCGAGGCGTAGTACCGGATGACCACGGGGGTGTCCAACTCACCGAGGATGGCGCGGGTGCCGTCTGATAGAGTGTGGACGTGTTTTTCGGTGAAATCCGCGCCGCGGTTGCCCAGCGGGGTGAGCGCGACGAGCCAGTTCGCGAGGATGGCGATTGCGACGAGTGCGGCGACTCCAAACGCCGCGCGGGTGACGGGGTGGGTGATTTTCATGTGAATTTGAAATTTGAAATTTGAAATTTGAGATTCGCCTCAGGAACGTTTGGCCGAGAGGATGGCGCTGGTTCCTAACAGACACACGAAGATGAACGAACCGAACCACACCAGGTCCTGGAGGCGGAAGAGTCCCTGGTTGATGGAGCGGAAGTGATCCCATATGCCGATGGAGACGACGCCCTCCACCACGGTGGGTGAGACGGCCTTGGCGAGTTCGCGGGTGAAGTCATCATAACCGCAGAGCACCATGCCCACGCAGATGACCACCGAAACAATGAGGCAGACGACCTGGTCGCGGGTGCAGGCCGAGACCAGGGTGGTGATGGCCAGGAACGTGCAGCACACCAGGAAGCTGCCGATGTAACCTGAGAGAATGGCACCGTTGTCGGGGCTGCCGAGGTAATTGACCGTGATGAAGATGGGGAAGGTGAAAAGCAGGGCGACCAACCAGACGGTGGCGGCGGCGAGATACTTGCCGATGATGGCGCTCCAGGTGGTGAGCGGGAAGGTTCCTAACAACTCGATGGTGCCGGTGCGTTGTTCGTCGGCCCAGAGGCGCATGCCCACGGCCGGGCCCAGCAGCATGAAGATCCACGGGTGCCAGAAGAAGAAGGTCCATTCCAGCGAGGCGTCGCCGACGCGCATGAAGTTGCCGAAGCTGAAGGTCAGCCCCATGGACAGGAGCAGGAACACGACGATGATGGCGTAGGCCGTGGGCTGGGCGAAGTAACT
>CAYWLC010000013.1:32562-32898 GCA_964458895.1 uncultured Luteolibacter sp.
GTTCGCGTTTGTAGATGGTTAGAGATGTCATGGTGGGTAAAAGCTGAAATTCTGAGATGCTGAGATGCTGAAATTGCGGAATGAAGAAGTGCCGGGGTTGTTTCAGCATTTCAGCGTTTCAGCATTTATTCGGCTATGCGGCTGCCGTGTCGCGAGTGGTGAGTTTGCGGAACAAGTCGGTGAGCGATCCGGTTTCGGATTGCGCGTGCAGTTGGGCGGGGGTGCCGTCGGCGACGATTTTGCCGTTGTCCACGATCAGGGCGCGGGTGCAGGCGGCGTCCACTTCCTCGAGGATGTGGGTGGAAAAGAGGATGGCCTTGTCCTTGCCGAGGCGTT
>CAYWLC010000014.1:0-10608 GCA_964458895.1 uncultured Luteolibacter sp.
GGCTTCAAGGATTTCGCCAAACGCTGGCTGCCCATCCTCGACGCGTTCGACAAGGTCAACGTGAACTTCGCCCTCGAAGTCCACCCCACCGAAATCGCCTTCGACATCGCCTCCGCCCAACGCACTCTAACAGCTATCGGCAACCACAAGCGTTTCGGTTTCAACTACGATCCATCACACCTCGGCTATCAGGGCGTGGATTATATCAAATTCATCCGCGACTTCGGCAACCGCATCTTCCACGTCCACATGAAGGACGTCTGGTGGGGCCATGGTGATGGCTCGGTCGGAGTGTTCGGAGGCCACACCAACTTCGGCGACGCACGCCGCTTCTGGGACTTCCGCTCACCGGGCCGCGGTGACATCGAATTCGAGGACCTCATCGTCGCACTCAATGATGTCGGCTATCAGGGACCGCTCTCGGTCGAATGGGAGGACATCCGCATGGACCGCGTCCACGGCGGAGCCGAAGCCGCAAGCTTCGTGCGCAGCCTGGATTTCCCCGACAGCGCCATCGCCTTCGACGCCGCCTTCGACAAGTCCAACCAATAATGGACGAGACCACCCCGTGACTCGTTTAGTGATTGCAGCCATCCGGGATGATGATGTTAATGTCCCGTAGATGGTCGAAACCGAACTCAGTCCAAGCCACATCCTGCCGTCGGGCCTTTGCGAAGATCCGAGCGGTGAGGCCAGAAATTTGATCGGGCGCATGGCCAACCGTGACCCCGCCGCCTTGGTGGAGTTGCACGGCATGTGGTGCCCCGTTTTGCTGGGAGCAGCCACCCGCATGCTCGGCGATGCACAGGAAGCTGAAAAAGCGGTGCTGGAGACCTTCGTGCGCCTGTGGCGCCGCGCCGTGGAATACGATCCCCACCAGACGCCGCCCTTTGTCTGGGCCTTCACCATGCTGCGGACCCACTGCGCGAGCCTCCTTCGCCGCCGGTCCCGCGCCCGCAAGTCACCCTCACACCCCGTCCAACACCCATCCGAAAAACACGAGAACCCGCGCGTGATGCCCATGGACGACTTCCGGCGGGTCAGGGCCGCCTTGGACCATCTGGCCCCCGATGAACGTGAATGCCTGGAATCCGCCGTGTTTCTGGCAGTCAATCTAACAGAATTCGCCGACCCATCGGACCACCCTGCGGGCGGCGTGAAAAACCGCCTGCGCCAAGCCCTGAAAAAAGTGCGCAACCACCTCTCACGCTATGAACTCTGACCCATTCGACAGTGCCGCGTGGCGGACCTTCAACATGCTGAATGCGGAGGAATCCGCCCGCTTTGAGGAGGCCATGCACGATGATCCGGCCCTGCGCAGTGCCGCCCTGGAAATGGACCGCCTTTCCGCCGCCATCGCGGCCACCGTGACCCAGCCCGTCGAACCCAAACCCGCTCAGTTCGAACGCTTGCAATCGCGCCTGGGACTCCGACCCGCCCACCACTTCCACTTCCGGATGGCGGTTGCCGGTTGGTCGTCCGCAGCCGTGCTTGCCGTCCTCCTAACCCTCCACCTCACTGGCATCATCGACCAGTGGACGTTTCCATCCTCGACTGCATCCATTGCCACCACCGCTCCCAATAGCGACCGCTTGTCTAACACATCCACGCCATCCCACTCCGATGACCCATCAAACCCGATGACCCCGGGCCTCGGGTCTCCGGACGGCGCCCCCCCGATCAAGGTGGAAACCATGCGGCTCAATCAGGAGATCGAAGTGCTGCGCGAAAATCTGGAAAAATACCAAATTCGGGACCGCGCGGTTTTTGAGGCGCTTCCCGGCATGGCAGTGCCTATCATCATGAGCATGAATCCCCCGGGGATGGTGCGGGAGGAGCCCTTGACCCTAACCAAAAACGATGAGCTTTCGTCGCTCACCACCTTGCTCGGAAATGCTCTAACAGCGATCAACGCCGTCGCGGCTGACACCCCCGCAAGCCCGCTCGCAGGACTGCCCGGTGCCCGCCCAGCGTTGCCCGAACACCCGACGGGCATCCCGATCTACGACGCAGCTCGCGACGCCGGCACGCTGGTGGTCAGCAACCTGCCGCCCGCCGATGATGACGCGGTTTACAATCTGTGGGTCACCACCCATGCCGCAGGCACGCCCGTCTTCGTCGGCAGCCTGCCTGAAAACTGCGCGTCGGGTGAAGAGGCCTTCGATTTCAGTCTGGGATCCACCACGGTGCTGCCCTCGGGTTTCATACTCACCCTGGATCCCGTCGGGGCCCCGGCCACACCCACGGAATCCAATAC
Source organism: uncultured Luteolibacter sp. (assembly GCA_964458895.1). Lineage (GTDB taxonomy): Bacteria > Verrucomicrobiota > Verrucomicrobiia > Verrucomicrobiales > Akkermansiaceae > Luteolibacter. Next base: position 2,258 of record CAYWLC010000014.1, read on the forward strand.
CATCCTGCATGGCCCCCCCACCCCGGGCCACTGAAATCCTGCCACCCGGGCAATTGGCCGACATCCGCACTTTACGTGGCGGTTCAACTGGCTAAACTTCCCCCTCCTGATGGCTCCCGCGTTACGACCCACCTCTCCTCCCCACCGTTTGATCCGCTCCCCATGGCAGAGTTCATGCCTGTTAGCCACCTGTGTCTTTACGGCATGTTCTCTAACAGAATGTGGGACCGGCAACGGCGGCATACAGGGCACGCCGGGCCAAAGCCGCACCACACTTCCGGATTTCATGCCGGATCCCTGCGAACCGGTGAACCGGGGCATGTGGGAAGTGAACAAGGGGCTCAACTACACCGTCATGCAGCCCACCGGGCGGGTTTACCGGGCCTTGATCCCCAAGCCGGTTCGTGGATCGATCAAAGATTTCACCCGCAACGTCACATGGCCGGGACGCTTCCTCAACCACATGCTGCAAGGCCGATGGACTGGCGCGGGTGACGAAACATTGCGCTTCTTCTGCAACACCACGGCGGGCGTCGCCGGGTTTTTCGATGTTGCCACCAAGTGGAACATTCCGAAGTCTGATGCGGATTTCAGCCAGACTTTCGGCAAATGGGGATGGAAACCCCATTCCTATGTGGTGCTGCCGTTTTATGGTCCCAGCGATGATCGCCACGCCATCGGTTTGGCGGCGGACGAGGCGGCCCAACCATGGAACTATGCCTATCCCTACAAGATAGGCTCATACACCTCCACCTGCAATAAGGCCGCAGACATCACCGAAGAAGCCCGGCGCATCTCACAATCCGAAACGGATTCCTATGCCTTGATCAAATACGCGTGGACCTACGGAAGCAAGGACTCACAGCCGGATTGGCACCTCAACGGACCGGTTGACGTCCCGACCCTGCAAACCCTCGGCGCGGTGAGCATCACCTATCAGGATCCGTCCTTCCTCGAAAATAACCGGGAAATCAGTGTCCGCATCCCCACAACCGGGCGCAACCTGAAGTTCAACTACTGGCTCCAACCGGGACCGGCCCCGCTGGTTTATATCACCCCTGGCCTGAGCTCGCACCGCTTGGCTCTAACATCGTTGTCGCTGGCGGAACACCTCCCCCGCAACGGATACTCGGTGGTCACCACCACCAGCGTGTTCCACCCGGAATTCATGGAGAACGCCTCGTCAGCGGCACTGCCGGTCTATCCGCCGGTTGACAGCCGGGATTTGCTCGTCGCACTCACCGAAGCCGATCGCAGACTGTCCGCCAAATACCCTGGCCGATTTGATAAACGCGCGCTTGTGGGCTTCTCCATGGGAGGCTTTGTGACCCTGCGCCTCGCCGCCTATGAAAACCAGGCAGCCCCGGGCCTGCTCCACTTCGACCGCTACGTCGCCATCGACGCACCGGTGGACCTCATCCACGGCGCGAGGCGCGTGGATGCCTTCCAGAACGCACCCATGGCCTGGCCTGCGGCATCACGCCAGGCACTCGTGAACAACACGCTGCACAAGGCGACCGTGATCGGCGCGCTGACCGCCACCCCGAGCAAGGTCCCGCCATTCGACAAGATCGAATCGGAATATCTGATAGGCATCACCTTCCGCATCGGCCTGCGTGACGTCATCTTCAGCAGCCAGAGGAGAAACAACATGGGCCTGCTCCAAACCCCGCTCTCGTCATGGCGGCGCGAGTCATGCTATCAGGAAATCATGGGGGTCTCCTTCCACGACTATTTCCTCAGGTTGGCCGTGCCATACTATCAGAAACAGGGGATCAGTCTCAAGCAACTCACCCGCGAGGCCAATCTAAGGACCCACGAAACCCTGCTGCGCAAACAATCCAAGATCCGCCTGCTGGTCAACCGCAATGATTTCCTGCTCCCGTCCGGCGATCTTGCCTGGCTGCAAGCCACCTTCACGCCATCGCAACTCAAGGTGTTCCCCGATGGCGGCCACCTCGGCAACCTCTCGGCCCCCCCCGTGCAGAAGGCCGTCCTCGCGTCGCTTTCAGGACTGACTGGCTCCACCCGCTAGCCTCGACCGCATCACGCTGAAATCCCTGAATACCGCGGAGTAAAGCGGCATCCCCGTGGCCCGGGCATTCTGCCAGGAGCCTTGTGATAGAACGCTCCACCTTTGGATGATCGTGATCTACTTAGAGGGCTGTCGGACGTTCTGTCACACGTTCCTTGACAAGGAGGACATTTCGGAAAGGATGCGCACCAACAGGAAATCATTGTCATGCCCACCATCATCGGTTGCATCATCGGCTTCATCGCATGGTTTCTCATGCGCTACCTCGTGGCGGGGGTTTACACGGTCAATCAGAACGAACGTGCGGTGAAAACGCGCTTCGGGCGCGCCATGCGCATCGGCAACCTGACTACTCTCGACGACCCCATCTCGGACACGCTCAGCGCCGACCAGAAGGAGCGCTACTCCTACCCTCAGGTGCGGGTGATCCCGCCGGGAGGGCCGTATTTCAAGTGGCCGTGGGAACAAATCCACAAGGTCACCATCGCCACCGGCACGGTCAACATGGCATGGGATCCCGAGGATTCCACAGCCAATGCCAACGGAACTCTGTTAGAGGCGGTGACCAAGGACCAGCTCAACACCGGGCTCAGCGGGCAGATCCGCTACCGGGTCGCGGAGCGCAACCTGTATGCGTTTCTCTTCGGCATCAAGAATCCCTTCGCCCACGTCATGGGATATTTCGTATCGGTGCTGCGCGAACGCATCGCCAACTTCGAGGTTCCGCCAGAGGCCGCTGCGGAAGGCGCGCCGGACACAGCGGCCGTCATCGGCATTTCCATCAACGACCTGCGCAAGAACCTGCGCGACCTCAACGAACACATGGACAGCGAATGCGCGTCATCCGCCGCACGTTACGGCATGGTGCTCGACGCCACGCTCATCACCGGCATCGACCCGCCACCGGAAGTCGAAAGCGCGCTGGCCGCGATCAACACCGCCTACAACCAGGTGTCCTCGGACATCAGCCTGGCCCAGGCATCCGCAGACCAGAAGATCGTGCAATCGAGGCGCGCCGTGGAGATTGAAACGCTGCGCGCCCAGGCCGAGGTCGAGCCGCTGGTCAAGCTCGCCGCCCAGCTGACGGATTTGAGAAACCGCGGCAGCGAGGCCCTGCGCGCCTACGTCCGCAACGTCCGCCTCGCCCTCTTCGAGAAGGCCCAACAAGTATTCGTGGAATCCAACAAATGAACGCATTCCAACACTTCATCATCGCCGGCGGCGTCACCTTCATCGGGTGCTTCATCGCGTTTCCGGTTCTCTTCGGCATCGCCCGTTTGTTAGGGTTGTATGCGATCATCCATGAGCGCCAGTGCAATGTCTATGTGCTTTTCGGCCGGGTGCTCGCCACCATTGACGAACCCGGGCTGCACATCCTGCCGTTCAAGCTGGGGCCCGCGTCATTCATTGTCAACTGGCTGGGCAAGTGCCATGTGCTGGACATGCGCCTCGACCAGGAATACCTGCGCAGCCAGCCGGTGAATTCGGAGGAAGGCGCGCCCATGGGCATCGGTATCTGGCATGAAATGTTCATCAGCGATCCCGTCGCCTATCTGTTCAAGAACAGCGACCCCCGCGGCTCGCTCTCTGCCAACGTCAGCAACTCCACCGTGCGCTGCCTCAGCAACATGCCGTTAGGAACCATGATGATCAACCGCCACGCCATGAGCGACAACGTGCGCAACGAGGTCTCGCCGAAATCGCACGAATGGGGATACAAACTCGGCTCGATCTACATCCGCAAGGTCCACTTCCGCGATGTCGGCATGATCCGCCAGATCGAAAGCAAGGTGGTCAACCGCCTGCGCCAGGTGACCTCCGCCATCAAACAGGACGGCGCCAACCAGGTGAGCATCATCACCAGCACCGCCGAGCGCCAGGCCGCCGTGGAATTCGCCAAGGCCGCCGCCATCCGCCCGCAGATCGTCGGCGAGGCTCTGCAGAAGATTTCCGAAGACAACGCCGTGGCCGAGGCCATGTTCGAAATCCTCGAAACCCAGAAGGTCATCGGCAGCGGCGCGCGTCTAACAGTCCTGCCGCGAGGTGGCGACCTGCTCGCCCAGCTCATCGCCGGTCAGCCGGGATCGCCCGCCCCAACTCATCCGCCGGGACCACCCGCCAAATAGGGCGCGCTGCCTCAGTGGACGGCGGAGCCTACCGTAACATATAACTAACGGACCGGTCTCCTGAAAGAACCGCCAACGCGGGCTGCGTGTTTCGTTCATCACAGGGGAAAGACCGCGTGAACACGGACTGCGATATCTAGCGGGTAGGCCCGCATGTTGCCACCCTATTGCCTGTCATCGGCACGAACCGAACCGGCAACACGTCGAGTTGTGCAAGCCTGCCATTTTCTTTGCGCAACACATGGAGCATTTGAGTGCCCCCAGGACCCACGGGGATGATCATGCGGCCGCCTTCGCGAAGTTGTTCGATCAATGGTTGCGGCACATGATCCGGGGCACAGGCCACGATCACCGCGTCAAACGGTGCCGCATCGGGCCAACCCATGTAGCCGTCGCCGCTGCGCACGGTCACGTTGGCATATCCCAACCGCTTCAGGTCATGCTCGGCACGCCGTGCCAGATCGTCGATGATCTCGATCGAATACACGGACCGAACCAAGCCCGCCAGAACCGCCGCCTGATAGCCGGAGCCCGTCCCAATTTCTAACACTTTATCGGCGGGCATGGGATTGAGATGTTCGGTCATGAACGCGACGATGAACGGCTGTGAGATCGTCTGGCGATAGCCGATAGGCAAGGGCTTGTCATCGTAGGCGCGGCTGCGCTCGGACAGCGGCACGAATTCATGGCGCGGCACATTTCCCATCACTGCCAGGACGCCGGGATGGCTGATGCCGCGGGCCGGGGTGGCGAGCTGTCCCTTGACCATCCGCTCGCGGGCCAGCGTGAAATCGGCATCCTCCAAGCCGGTATGGCCGCTCCCCTCCGACTCGCCTTCTTGCGGCGCTTGCCGGGCATCCTTCGCACTGCGCCAGAACCAACGGATCATCATGACAGCATAAGGCAATCCCCCACCCTTTCATCTAAAAAGATCGGCCGATTTCACGGCACCCGGCCACTGCTGTGAACAGGGGGAACATGGAGCCACGGCAATCCTGTCGTGGCTCCTGATGGCTCCTGAGATGACGGGTTCTAACATTTTCTCCCGAGATGTCCACGAATGCAGCGCGGAGCAAGGTGGCGCGCTACCGCCGGGAGCGCAGAGAGTGCCAAGTACAAGGGTGACGCGGGCAGGACGCAACGACAGCCACCTGAAGTTCACCACCACATCTCAGTGGCATGCGCTCCCGGCGGGAGCGCGCCACCTTCACCACGTGTCACCACCCGCCGCCGAGCGCCTTGTAGAGAGAAATCAAATTCGAGGCCTGGGCGAGTTTGTTCTGCGAGAACTCGCTTTCCGACTGGAGCAGCGAGCGCTGGGCATTGAGCACATTGAGGAAATCGATCTGGCCTGCGGTGTAGAGTTTGAGTGAGAGCTCCACGGCGCGGCGGTTGGCACTGACCGCCTCGGACAAGGCCAGATGGCGTTTGCGGGCGTTGGTGCTGGCGATCATCGAGTCCTCCACTTCCTGCAGGGCCGTGAGCACGGTCTTGCGGTATGCAAGCACGGACTCGGCACGCAATGACTGCTGCACACGGATGTTGGCTTGGATAGCGCCTCCTTGGAACAAGGCCCAGTTGAACGACGGGCCGTAACTCGACACCCGGGCCGTCGGTGACAGCCAATTGGCTAGATTGGCGCTTTGTTGATTGACGGCACCATTGAGGGAAAACCTGGGAAACAGATCGGCCACGGCCACACCGATCCGCGCGGTGGCGGCATGGGCATTGGCCTCGGCGCTGCGGACATCCGGACGGCGGCGCAACAGGTCGGATGGAATGCCGGTGGGCACCGTGGAGGAATCCGTGGGCACGGGGCGGGAATCTGATAGATACGCTATTAGATCCGCGGGCGGGCGCGCTAACAACACGGATATCGCATATGCGGATTGCGCTGCCGAGGTTTCCAAGCTCGGGATTGCCGCCTTGGTGCTGGCAACCTGCGCCTCGGCGTTGGCCACATCCAGATCGCTGGCGAATCCCGCGACACGGCGGTCGTGGGTGATTTTCGCACTGTCCTGTTGGGTTGTTAGATTGCGGCGCGCCACCGATAGCAGATCCTGAACCGCACGCAGTTGGCAATACGCGAGGGCGACTTCGGCGGCCATGCTCAGACGCGTGGCGTCGAGGTCGGCCGCGGCTGCGGCAACGCGGGCGTCGGCGGATTCCACCTTGCGGCGGTTGCCGCCGAACAAATCGATCTCCCATGAGGCGCTGGCTCCGGCCTGATAGCCGCGTGCATGGCCTGACGAGTGGTTATCAGAATCCCGCAGGTCGCCTGCGCCGTTGATCCAGGGCCAGAATGATGCGGCTGCGGCCTGTCTTTCCGCGCGCGCCTGCTGGAGGCGGGCGACGGCTTGTTTGACATCGAGGTTCGCCACGACGGCTTGTTCGACCAGCGAGTTGAGTTTGGGATCGTGGAAACGCCGCCACCATCCAGCGAGCGCCGCGGGGTCGGCGGCGGTCGCGTTCGGGCGTTTGGCGAAACTCCAGGAGCTGGGAAGCCGGTTGTCAGGGCGTTGGTAATCCGGCCCCACCATGCAGCCGGCCATCAGCCAGAACACGGGCAGAACACATCGATATTTGGAAGAGATCATAAACGGAAGTCTGGGTCGGGGCCTGAAGCCGGGCGGTCATTCATAACGGAGCGCTTCGATCGGATCAAGACGGGAGGCTTTCCATGCGGGATAGTAGCCGAAGACGATGCCCACGGTCGCGGACACCGCCACTGAAGCGATGATCGCCCCAATGGATGGCAGCGTGGGCCAGTGGAGGATTTTCGCAACCAGATAGGAACTGCCGCGTCCTAACAGAATCCCTATGGCTCCGCCAACCAGGCACAACATGACCGACTCGGTGAGAAACTGTCGCAGGATGTCCGTGCCGCGCGCGCCTACCGCCATGCGCAGGCCGATCTCCTTGGTGCGCTCGGTCACCGAAACGAGCATGATGTTCATGATGCCAACCCCGCCGACGATCAGCGAGATCATGGCCACGACCAAGAGCAGATTGGTCATCATGATGGTGGTGGACGACAGGGCTTTGGTGATCTCCGCCATATCGCGGATGCTGAAATCGCTCACCTCGTCCTCGGTCAGGCGATGGCGCTCGCGCAGCACGCTGGTGATCTGCCCCAAGGCCGTACTGGTTTCCGTGGCGCTGGTGGCGGCCGCCACGATCTGGTCCACGGTGATGAGGCGCACCGGCATCGGGCTGTTCTTGGTTTGAACCGACGAGCGGGCGGCGTAGATCCCGGACGCGGACCCCGGATAGACCTGTCCGCGCGGGGTGGCGGCGGTGGCACCGGTGGTGTTGGATGAGGTGTTGGTATTGGCGGTGCTGGTGCCGGACACCCGGAACTTGATGGTGGTCCATGGGGCGATCAAGGTGTCGTCCTGGTCGCGGCCCATCATGTTGGCGCCCTTTTTATCGAGCACGCCGACCACACGCAGCGCGACGTTCTGGAGGCGCACCTCCTGGCCCACGGGAGATTGGTTAGGAAACAATTCGCGGGCGACCGTCTGGCCGAGCAGGCAGACGCGGGCGGCCTTGCGCACATCCAACTCCTCGAAGGGCATGCCTTCCGCGAGCGGCCAGTTGCGTACTGTTAGAAAATCCGGGGTGCTGCCGATGATTTCCATGGGCACCCAGTTTTTGTTACCGAAGATGACCGGGACAATTTTGGTGCGGACCACGGGGGCGACGGCGCGCACCGAGGGGCATTCGTTGAAGATGGCCACGCAGTCGTCGGGAGTGAGGCTCATGGTGCTGCCGGCTCCGAAGGAAACCCCGCCGCTGGCGGCCGCCCCGGGAAAGATCATCAGGGTGTTGGCCCCCATGGTGGAAATGGTTTTCTGAATGGCGGAGGATGATCCGTTGCCGATCTCCATCATGGCGATCACAGCGCCCACGCCGATGACGATGCCCAGCGTGGTCAACGCGGAGCGCATGATATTGCGCCGCAATGCTGTTAGAGCGGCGGACAGGACGCGGAGGGTTTTCATGACGCCCCCTTCCCGTTGGTTTCATCGGCCTCAATCAGGCCGTCGGCCATGCGGATCACGCGGCGGCAGCTAGCGGCCACCTTGGGGTCGTGGGTGACCAACAGGATCGTGATGCCGTCCTCCTCGTTGAGTTGTTTGAAAAGCGCCAGCACCTCGCGTGTGGTGGCGGTGTCGAGGTTGCCCGTG